>DAIUDO010000022.1:0-19157 GCA_036845585.1 Meiothermus sp.
CCTGGCCCAGCCCCCCTACGCCAAACCGGGCACCCGTACCCGCAACGCCAACGACGCCATCTTTCGCAACGGCGGTAGCCAGCTTCTGCTCAACCTGACCCAGAGCGGCGCGGGGTATGCCGCCAACTTCGATATTGGACTGAACCTGTAGCGGCCCTCGTCTGCAGGGCCGTCTTGTTGGCAGGTTTTCCCGAAAACTGGAGAATACCTGCTCAGGCTAGGGCAGAGGGGGGGTGGTGTTTCTCCAGATTCGGAGGCCACCCCGGTCGAATACCAGTTCTGCTTATCAATGATTCAAAAGTGAGGTTATGAGTTCCACGGACGTGCCTTTTGGCACAGACGGTGAGTGAATCGTTTAGCGTCACGCACGCGCAGAGGTGGTAGAAGGATGTGCAGATGGGGGCTCGCTAAAGCTGTTCTGGTGGTCACCCTGGGGCTGGGCCGTCCTTTATCAAATCTTTACCCGCTCTTTGCACAAACCAAACGCCATTCCCTGTAGTCTGAGCCTCGAATGGAAGGTAGACCATGCTGGCCATGCTGAAAAAACCCCACCGCTACCAACAGCACTTCGAAGGGGTGCTGGGCACAACCCTCGAGCTGCAGTTGCTCGCCGATAGCCCCCGCAGGGCCCGCGCTGTCGAGGCGGCGGTGCTGGCCGAGATCGAGCGGCTCGAGCAGGTCTTTAGCAGCTTTCGCCCCACCTCCGAGCTTTCCTGTTGGCAGGCCGCCGGTGTGGCCCGGCTCTCGCCGGAGCTTTGTGACCTGCTCCACCAGGCCGAAGACTGGATGGCCCACACCCACGGGGCTTTCAACCCAGCAGCCGCGGCTATCCAGGCCCTCTACCGACAGAACCCCCAGCCCCACGAGGCCGAGCTGGAAGCGCTGCGCAGGGACCTACAGGGTCCGCTGTGGCGGCTGGAGGGCCGCGTGGCCCACAAGCTCACCTCCCTGCCCCTCACCCTTAATGCCCTGGCCAAAGGCCATATTGCCGACCAGGCCGCCCAGGCTGCTATCCAGGCGGGTGCCCAGGCGGTGCTGGTCAACCTGGGGGGAGACCTCCGGCACATTGGCCAGGCAGGCCTGCAGGTGGCGGTGGCCGACCCCTTCCGCACCGCGGATAATGCCGCCCCGCTGGCCCGGCTGCGGCTCTGCAACTGGGGCCTGGCCACCAGCGGGCAGGCCCGGCGCGGCCAGCACGTCTTCGACCCGCGCACAGCCCGTCCGGCAGGGGCTATCGTCCAGGCCACGGTGCTGGCTCCTACCGCCGCTACCGCCGATGTACTGGCCACGGCTTTTTGTGTGCTCGAGCCCATGCTCAGCCTGGCGCTGGCCGAGGTGTTTGGCGTGGGCTGCCTGCTGGTCGAGGCCAGCGGCCGTATCCACAGCAACTGCCGCTTCGACCTCGAGTCGATTCGCTAAACACTACGGGAGGTTTGTATGCAACACCGCTATATCAGCCGCCGAAACTTCATCTACCGCACTGCAGGACTGGTGCTGACCCTGTGGGCGGGCCGCAGCCTGGCCCAGGGCTGGGTGCCGGGCATGAGCCTGGAGATTGCCTTCGAGTTTGTGGCTCCTACCAGCACCAGCTACCGTCGGCCTTACATCGCGGTCTGGATCGAAAACGCCCAGGGCCTGATGGTGCGCACCCTGGCCCTGTGGTTCCAGCAAAGCTCCAAGGGCACCCGCTGGCTGCCCGACCTGCGCCGCTGGTACCGCAGTGGGAGCTTGGAGAACACCACCTCCGGCCCGACCCGCCCCCCCGGTCGCTATACCCTGGTCTGGGACGGCAAGGACGACAAGGGCAACCCCTTGCCCCAGGGCGAGTACTACGTCTGCGTCGAGCTGGTGCGTGAGCACGGACCCTACGAGCTGTTCCGCGAGAAGTTTGCCTTCGGTGCTACCCCCTTTAACCGTAGCTTCTCGCCCGGCAGCGATCTGAAGGAGGTGAAGCTCACCTATGCTAAACAGAGCTGAACTGCCCATGAAAAAAGCCCATCAAACCACCCGGGTACAGATTTACCAGCTCATCCGCTCGCTGCACCTCTACGCCTCGATGGCCAGCCTGCTGGTGGTGCTGTTCTTCGCCGCAACCGGCATCACCCTCAACCACCCCGAATGGGCTTTTGGCAATACCGCCAAAAATTACACCTACACCGGCACCCTGCCGGCTGGCTGGAAGGTGGACGACCAGATGAACTGGCTCGAGGTGGCCGAGACCCTGCGGGCGGCCCACGGCCTGCGGGGCCGGGTGAGCGACACCCTTCTGGAAGGCGACGAGGCCTCCATTAGCTTCCGTGGCCCTGGCTACAGTGCCGATGCCTTCATCCAGTCCGACGGCCAGTACACCCTCAAGGTGACGCTGCAGGGCCCGGTGGCGGTGCTCAACGACCTGCACAAAGGCCGTGATACCGGCTCGGCCTGGGCCTGGGTCATCGACTTCTCGGGGGGCTTCTTGCTCCTGGTGGCCCTGACCGGCCTGGGCCTCTCGCTCTACCTGCGCAAGACCCGCCGGGCCGCCTTGCTGACCGTGCTGGCCGGTGCGGTTTTGGTGGCAGGGCTGATGTGGCTGGCTATCTAGAGCCCTCCTTGCTGGCCGAAAGCGCATAGGCTATAAAGCCCGCCAGCGTGGCAAAGCCTATGCCGGTACGGGCTTGGCCGCTTTGGGGGTCGAAGGACTCGCAGGCGTAGCCTTGGTCGAGGGGGGCCTGCTCGAGGACCTGCAAAGCCTCCTCGGCCGGCCGCACCAGCCCCGATAGAATCCGGTTGGCTAGGCTGAAGCCCGAGGGGAAGGGAAAGTGGGCCGAGCCCTCGCCGGGGAAGCGGCCCTTGTAGTGATGGGGGTTGTCCTCGCCCAGAACCCACAGCGCGGTGGCCTGCCAGATGGGGTCCTGGCGGCTGCAGAAGCCCAGGTGGGGCAGCAAGAGCAGGCTGCCTGCCGGTTCATCGGCAAAGGTGTAGCTGCTGCCGGGCTCGAGGCTAAACACAAACCGCCCGTTGCGCACCGCCTGGCGGTAGAGGGTCTCGCGCAGGGCCCGGGCCTCCAGCCTTAGCGCCTCGGGCTTTGGCCAGAACGGGGCCAGCCGCTCCAAAGCCACACACCACAAGGCGTTGTCGTAGGTCAGGTAGGGCTCGCGCACCGGGTCGTCGGTGGGGGAGAGGAAGGTGCGGTACAGCGGGAGCGTAGGGTGTTTTTCCTCGGCCACCCGGGCCAACACCCCTTTCAGCGGCTCGCGCAGCTCGGCCAGCAGCTCGGGATCGGGGCCGGCGGCTTCCAGGTAGCGGGCCAGGGCCAGGGGGTAGGCCGCGGCCTGGTCCAGCTCAAAGCCAGGGTACAAGGGCGGCCCCCCCAGGTACTGGGCGTGCTCCCCCGGCCAGCGGGCGTAGCGCCGGAAGGCCGCCCGAAGCACCTCCCGGGCCCGCTTGCGGTCGGCATTGAGTAAAGCCGGGAAGAACCACAGCAAGGCATCGCGGGCCCAGTAGGCCCCCGAGACGTAGTAGTGGGGGCTCCTTGAGGTGAGCAGCACCGGCTCCCCTTCCAGGGCCTCGGCCTGGGCGTAGAAGTAGCTGAAGATCAGGTGCCGCCGGTAGACCTGGGGAAGGGGGCCGCTGTAGTGGCTGGTCAGCCGGGCCAGCTTGTGCTGGGTTTTGCTCAACAACGCCCCCCAGCCCAGCCGCCGCAGGTGCAGCGCGGTGGTGCGGGCCCCGTCGGCCTCGAGGGCCAGGCCGAGGTAGAGCGTGACCGGGCCCTGGTCCCACTCCAGCGCGAACCGTTCCCCCCATTGGGCCTTGCTGGGGGCCGGGTCGGCCTGCAGCCCTAAGGCCAGCAGGGTGCGCCCGCTGCGGGCCTCCATCACCTGGCTGCCGGTCCAGGCATCGGGCCAGGTGCCAAAGGAGGCCGCCAGTTTTTCCTCGCCAAAGCGCCTCAGCCCCAGGTACCCCAGGTGCCCCACGACCTGGATGGGGCCTCCGCCCCGGGGCTCGAGGCGCAGGGCCAGCCCCCGCTCGCCAAAGGGGGCCAGCAGGGTGACAGTGAGGTGCTCGTTCTCCCAGACGGGAATCCAGTCTGACAGAAGCAAGGCCCGCCAGCCCTGGCCCAAGACCTCCAGCAGCGGCTCGCCCACCCAGTCCAACAGCCCGTTCAGCGCTAGGGAGGCCACCCCAAGGCGAAGGATGGAGGGGGCTACCGGGCTGGCCTCGAGGTGCACCTCCAGGTTCCCGGTGGGCAGGTGCTCCGGTAGAACGTCCAGGATTGGGGCGGGGGTCATGAGTTCCATCGAGATACCTATCGCTGAGGTTTCTTGAGAAAGATAATCCAGGTAGAGTGCGGTACCCTTACCATCCTGGCTGCAAAGCGCACCATGACAATACCCGAAAGCCAGTCGGTGCACATCACCTCTACCCGCGCGCTGGCCACTTCAGCCCCAGACGCCTGCCTCAATCTGCACCACGGCCCCTCCGCCAGGGGTCTCCAGCCCGGCCAGAATGGCCTGGGGCAGGCTTTGGGCGTAGGCCAGCAAGGCCCCGCGCCGGCGGGCATCGAGTTCGCTGTTCCACTCGTCTACCAACAGCAGCGGGGCTTCGTCGTAGTGTTGCCACAGCAGGCGGTGTTCGGCCAGCCGCAAGGCCAGGGCTATGCTGCGGCACTCGCCCCGGCTGCCAAACCGGGCCGCCTCGCGCCCCGAAAGCAGAATAACCAGATCGTCGCGGTGGGGGCCCACGCTGGTAACACCGCGCTGGAGGTCGTCTTGCAGATTGTCTTCCAGAGCCCCCAAGAAGCGCTCGGGGTCTACAGTCTCCGATAACTCCAGGCTCAATTCGCCTGGTGCGAGCTCGCTATAGGCTTCGCGGGCCAGCGGGGTGAGCTTGGAAAGCATCCGGCGGCGCAGGCTCAGGATCTCGCTGCCGTACTTGACCAGCTCGTGGTTCCAGATGCCGATGGAGGTGTGCAAGGAGGCAGCCGCACCCTCCGATGCTGCGGTCTTGCGCCTGCCTCGTCCTGGAGGGGCTATGAAGGCCGTCTTCAAAAATGCGTTGCGCTGCTGCAAAGCCCGATTGTACTGGCTCAGCATCGAACGATAGCGGGCCGAAAAACGTGAGAGCAGCACATCCAGAAAGCGGCGGCGCTCCTCGGGTGGCCCCAGCACCAGTTCCAGGTCGTCGGGGCCCAGCAGCACCGCACCGGGAAGCTGGGCAAGCTCGCGCAGCGAGGCAGGGGTTTCGTTGAGCCTGTGTTCGCGACCCTCGCGGCTCAACCGGACTTCCAGGCGGCTTTTGCCAAACTGGGTTTCGATCTCGGCGTGGATCC
Source organism: Meiothermus sp. (assembly GCA_036845585.1). Classification (GTDB taxonomy): domain Bacteria; phylum Deinococcota; class Deinococci; order Deinococcales; family Thermaceae; genus Meiothermus. The sequence goes on from DAIUDO010000022.1 coordinate 5,309, forward strand.
AGGCCTCGCTCTCGCCGAAGGCGATGCGCTCGGTCATGCCGTTGCGCAGCTCGCCGCCCAGGGCCAGCTCGATGGCCTCGAGCAGGTTGGTCTTGCCCTGGGCGTTGCCGCCCACGATGGTGGTCAGGCCAGCCGCCGGGGTGAAGAGCGGGGTGGAGAGGTTCCGAAAGTTTTTTTGCCGCAACCGCAATAGACGCACCGCCTATAGGCTAAAGGCCAGGGGGCCTGAGGCTCAAGGCCGGAAGGCTCATTTACGGGCCAAAGCCGAGGTACGGCGGATCAGCCCTACAAGCAGGTAGACCCCTGTCGCCAGCACCCCCAGCGGCCCGCTGAAAAACAGCAGCCAGAACGAGACGCCAAGGTTGTACAGTAGCGGGCCAAAGTCGCGCCCGCCCCATACGCAGGGGTGCACCGAACCTTCGCCGAGGCGGCAGCCATTGGCCTGGGCGAGGAAAGATGCCGGTAACGAGAGGAGTATCGGACTGATGCCGAGGAGCCCAATGCCCCCTAGCACCAGCCCGTGCTGTAGCCAGGGGCTTCATGTCAAAAGGGTAGCTCGAGGCAGGGGCCGCCTAGGGTAGGGCCCATGGTCTGGCCGCGTTGCACGGCCTTCGGTAAAGCGTGCCAACCACGGGTAAGATGAACCCATGACAGGGTGGCTTCGGGTTTTGCTGCTGGTGATGTTCTGGACCGGGGCCTGGGGGAAGGGGGTTGTACTGCCGTTCTCCGGGCCGGGGGGAAACGCGGTGGCCCAGGCGGTGGCGGGGGGTCTGGGGGTGGCCCCGCCCTCGCTGGCCGCGATTCTGCTACCGGACATGCCCTGGCAGGGTAGCTACGACCTGGCAGCGGGGTCGCTGGCCACCGCCGGAGGTGCCCGGTTGGCTCGAGAAATCAGTGGGGCCGGCTGGCTTCTGGTGGGGGCGCTGGATGCCACGGGGTGGGTGCAGGTGTTTCTGGCCGATGCCCGGGGTGTCCGCAGCGCCCGCTTCAGCCGACCCGAACTGGCGATGCACTGGACGGCGCGGCAGGTGGGGGTCAGAACGGGGGCGTGGAACCTCGAGGCCACACGGGAAAATGACCTGGCGCGGCTGGCCCAGGGCGACCTCACCGTGCAAGCCACCCCCCTGCCACTGCCCTATTACCGGGCGGCGCTGGCCCTGCGCGACAACGGGATAGCCTCGCTCCTGATCACCGAACAGCTCCCCAGGGAACTGCAGAACTTCTGGAATCAGGTGCGGCAGAACAGGCCCCCTCTGGCCTATCAGGCCCTGGTGGATTTTTCCGGGCGTCGCCGGATGGAGGCTTTGAGTGCAGCCCGCAAGCTGGCCGAGGGCAAGGTTTACGAGCGGCTCACCGCCTTGTTGCTGTTTCGGGGCCTGGAAGACCGGCAGTGGGCTGCTCTGGCCCGCAACCTGACCGAGATCGCCCCCGAGATGCCCCTGGCCTGGGAGGAGCTGAGCTTTGCGGCCTTTGAAGAGAACAACCCTCAACTGGCCAAAGACGCCCTGCAGCGGGCGGTGGCGCTCTTGCCCAGGAAAAACCTGTACTGGACCAACCTGGGCTGGGCGAGCTACCTGTTGGGTGACTACGCCCGAGCGGTGAGTGCCTCGCTGCGCTCGTTGAGGCTGGAGGCAAAGGCCCGCGAGGAGTACGCCGTTCCGGCCTACAACCTGGGGCTGGTGCGGGCCCTTTACGGCGATCACCTGGGCGCCCGCGAAGCCTACAGCCTGGCCCTGCGGGTAGACGAAGGCCAGGAATTCAAAGCCGCCCTCGAGGATTTGCAAAAGGCCGGTGACACCCGGCTGGTGTTCTGGCAGGGCTACCTGTCCGAGCGGGCTGGTTTGAGCCTTCAGGCCAGAGACCACTACCTGCGCTTTGTGCAGAACCATCCGCAAAGCCCGCTGGCGGCCTGGGCCAACCGCGCCCTAAAGCAGCTAGAGCAGACCCGAACCGAGGTCTCGCTGCTCCGCCTGATGCTGCGAGCCGACGACCTCGAGGCCCGTCCCTTTGCAGCCGGTGAGGCGGTGTTTCCCCAGGTCAGCATCGTGGGTTTTCCCTATGTGGCTTCGGGAACCCTGGTCACCCGCTTGCTGGATGCCCAGGGTCGGGTGCTGCACAGTGCCAACAAGGCGGTGGCGGTTCGGCCCCTAACCGCCGGCACCGTACAGACCGGAGCAGCGGTGCGGTTGCCGGGTGAGGGCTCGTACACCCTCGAGGTGGTCTACGGTTCAGCCAGGGCCCGGCTCGAGCTGACCCCGGGCAAGCCCAGCCTGGCCCGCCAGCTCTACGCCGCCGGTGTTGAGCTGCGCAACCTCAGGAATGCGCCCCTCCTGAGCAGCGCGCAGATGCTGTCGCCGGACGGCGAGGCCCTGGCCATCCAGCAGGTGCAGGCGGCCTGGCGCGAGGCGGCCCCCAGGGCCCAGCAGATCCCCAGCCTGAGCAGCAGGCTCAGCAGCGGCCCCTACAGCGGCAGCAGCATTGCCGAGCTGCTGCAAAAAGCCGACCAGGCCGTCGTACGGGCTTTCCTCGAGGCGGTGGTGCACCAGCCCGATCTGTTAGGCGAACGGGACGTGGTGAATGGTCTCATCGCCTGGCTCTCGCCCGCCCTGCGTTAGCGGTTGGTTTGCGGAGGCACAGCGGATGACCGGAAGCGCCTTGCGGGGTTCGATATGAGTCCGGAACTGGCGGCCGTTGCGTTTGCCCTGCTCTCGGCGGTTTCCTGGGGCGCGGGCGATTTTAGCGGCGGGGTGGCCTCGCGCCGTCTGAACCCCTACCTGATTGCCTGGCTGGTGCACGCGACGGGGTTGGGGCTGTTTACCCTGCTGGCCTTGCTGCGCGCAGAGGCGTTTTTGCCTCAGGACCTGCCCTGGAGCATGGCGGCAGGGTTTGCGGGGTGTGTGGGCCTGGTGTTTCTCTACCGGGCCTTTCAGGCCAGGGAGATGGGTCTGGCGGCGCCCATCGCTGGGGTGGTGGGGGCAGCGCTGGCGGCCCTGGTGGGGTTGTTCCTCGAGGGTTTGCCGGGGCCCTGGCAACTGCTGGGCTTCGCGGTGGGGTTGCTGGGGGTCTGGCTGGCGGCCCGTCCGGAGGGAGCCACCGGCCCCTCCCAGGGCTTGGTTTATGCCTTTGTAGCTGGGCTGGGGTTTGGGGGCTACTTTGTGCTGATCGACCGGGTGGAAGGCCTGTTCTGGCCCTCGGCCCTGGCCAAGCTGGTGGCCGCCACCCTGATGCTGCTATGGGTCTGGCGGATGGGTCTGCTGCGCCGGGAGGCCCGCCTGGCTGGCAGCCTGGGGCTGGTGGTGCTGGCCGGACTGCTGGACGCCGCGGGGAACGTGCTCTTTCTGGTAGCGGCCCAGACCGGCCGGCTGGATGTGGCGGCGGTCATCTCCTCCCTGTACCCGGCGAGCACCGCCCTGCTGGCCTGGGGTTTGCTGCGCGAACGCCTGAGCAGGGGCCAGACCCTGGGGGTGCTGCTCTCGCTGGTGGCCATTACCCTCATCGCTGCAAACGGCTAGGGTGCTCGCTTCAATACGGCAAACGGTTAGAGCACCCGCTTCAATACTGCAAACGGCCAGGGCATCCGCTTCAACTTTGCGGGTGCTCCCGGTAGGCTGGGGGCATGCGGCTGATCACGGTGTTCGGTTCCTCGAGGGTACAGCCCGGCACGACGGCCTATGCCGAGGCCCTGGCCTGGGGCCGGGCGGTGGCGCAGGCCGGTTTTGGGGTGGCCACCGGCGGCTACAACGGCGCCATGGAAGCGGTCTCGCAGGGGGCCAAGGAAGCCGGAGGGCTGGTGGTGGGCATCACCGCGCCGCCCTTGTTCCCCCAGCGTAACGGCCCCAACGCCCACGTGGACTTGGAACTACCCTCCTCCTCGTTGCTGACCCGCATCGAGCGGCTAATTGACGTGGGCATGGCCTGCCTGGCGCTGCCGGGTGGGGTGGGTACCCTAGCCGAGATTCTGGCCGCCTGGAACCTCAACTACATCGCCAAGCAACAGGGCAGGTCGATGAAGCCTCTGGGGGTGCACCTGGGCTGGCTCGAGGTCATCCGGCCTGGCCTCGAGGTCACCCCGGAGGCCTTGCAGATGCTCACGCCCATCGGCTCGCTGGAAAACCTGGAAGCCTTTTTGGCCTACCTGGCGAGTGAATCTGGTACTACTTCTTGCTCAACAGGGCAATCAGGTTTTTGAGGTTTTCGGCGGTGCGGGGCTGCTCCTTGAAGGGGTTATAGGGCTTGCCCTGGGCGATGGCCTGGAACAGGCCGCCGCGCGCCCCGGCTGGCCCCTGGGGGCTGCCCTGGCCGGCAGGAGGGGTCTGCCCGCCTCCTTGCTCCCGGCGTCGGCGGGCTTCCTCGCGGCGCTGCAAGAGGGTCTGATCCATCCATTTGAGCTGGGCCGGGGTGAGGATGTTGTTTTCGATGCTGGCGAGGATTTTTTCGGCGTCGGCGGGCTTGAGGTCGGCGCGGGTTTGCAGGTCTCGCAGGATGGGCAGCAGGCGGGTGGCCTGGGCCTTGGTGAAGGCCAGCCCGCGTTGTTTTTCGACCTCATCCATTAGCCCTATCGTACTGACCAGGTCGAAAACCGGGCGGTAGGCCTCGAGCCTTTGCCGCATCTCTGGGGTCAGATTGGGCGGCCCGCCCTGTGCCAGTGCCAAACCCAAAGCCAGTGTTGCCAGCAGGCCGATCAGTCTGTTCATGTACGCTCCTCCAACGACCGTAGTGTGCAATGGCTTTGTGTAGAAGCGGTAAAGAAGGGTCTTGATCGACCGCTCCTGGCCCTCGGTTACTCGTACCGAAGCGACTCCACCGGGTCGAGCCGGGCGGCCCGCGAAGCCGGATAGAAGCCGAAGAAAACCCCCACCGCTACCGAGAACACGAAGGCCAGCACCATGCTGAAAGGGTCGAAGACCGGGGTCACCCGCAGCAGTTGTCCCACGCTGCGGGCCATGGCCAGCCCTAGCAAAATGCCCAGGATGCCGCCCCCTACCGAGAGCACCACCGACTCCACCAGAAACTGGGTCAGGATGTCGCGGGGCTTGGCCCCCAGGGCCTTGCGGATGCCGATCTCGCGGGTGCGCTCGGTGACCGAGACCAGCATGATGTTCATGATGCCGATGCCGCCCACCAGCAGGCTGATTCCGGCCACCCCCCCCAGGAACAGGGTCATGGTCTGGGTAACCTGATTGACCGAGGCCAGCGCGTCGGCCTGGTTCTGCACGCTAAAGTCGTACTCGCTGGGGTCGGTCACCTTGCGGCGAGCCGCCATGAAGTCGGTCAGGTCTTGTTGCAAGCGGGAGAGCGAGTCTTTGTCCGGGGCCTGGACATAGATGGCGTTCACTCGAGGCTCGCCGGTGCTGCTGCGCGAGAGGCGCTGCAAATAGGTGGAAAGCGGTACCATCACCTGGTAGTTGGGGCTGGCAAAGCCACTGTCGCCTTTGTCCGGCAGCACCCCTACCACCGTGAAGGAGATACCGGCGATGCGCAGCCGCTGGCCGATGGGGTCCTGGCCGCCGAACAGGTCCTGGGCGATGCCATAACCTATCACGGCCACCCGGCGACGGCTTTGCAGGTCGGCCTCGCTGAAGAAGCTGCCCTCGGCAGGCTGGGCGTTGCGGACGCTGGCGTAGTCGGGCCAGGTGCCAATGACGGTGGCGTTGAGGTTACTGGCCCCGACCTTTACCTGCTGGTTGCTTTGCAGAGCGGGGGCAACCCCGGCCAGGCGACCCGCAAACGCCGCCTGCACGGCCTCGGCGTCCTTGAGGGTAATCGTCTGGGGGCCGCCAAAGCGCACCAGGCCAAAACCCCCGCCGCGTCCGCCGGTGGCACTCCCGATGGTGAGCAGGTTGGTGCCCAGGCTTTGCAGGGTGCGGGTGATGTTGGCGGTCGAGCCCTGTCCCACCATGGTCAGGGCCACCACCGCCGCTACCCCAATAATCACCCCCAGCGTGGTCAGAATTGAGCGCAGAGGGTTGCCCAGAATGGCCCGCCAGGCGATGCGAATCACCTGCCAGGGGCTCATGCCAGCCACGTGCGAACGCACTTTTTTGGAGGGTTGGAGCGCAACGCTCATGCCAGACCTCCCACAGGGCGCTTGCGGTGGGGGTTGGGGCCGTCCGACTCAACCTGTCCATCGCGGATGCGCACCACACGACCGCAGTAATCGGCAATGTCGGCCTCGTGGGTCACGACCACCACGCAGGTACCCTCATCGTTGAGCTCCTGGAACAGGCGCATCACCTCGGTGGCGGTGCGCGAGTCGAGGTTGCCGGTGGGCTCGTCGGCCAGCAGGATGGAGGGGCGCATGGTCAGGGCCCGGGCTACCGCGACGCGCTGCTTTTGTCCCCCCGAAAGCTGGGAGGGCAGGCTGCGCCACTTCTCGCCCAGACCCACCTTTTGCAGTACGTCCATGGCCCGCTCGCGCCTTTCCTGAGCGCCCACGCCGGCATAGGTGAGGGGCACCTCCACGTTTTCCAGCACGGTCAGGCGCGGCAACAGGTGAAAAGCCTGGAAGACGAAGCCAATCTCCTGGTTGCGCACCTCGGCCCGCTCGTTTTCGCTGAGGGTGGTTACGTCCTGTCCGGCCAGGATGTAGCGTCCGCTGGTAGGGCGGTCGAGCAGCCCAATAATCTGCATCAAGGTGGTCTTGCCCGAGCCGGAGGGCCCCATCAGGGCTACCATCTCGCCCTGGCGGATGTCCAGCGAAACCCCCTTGAGGGCTTCGAACTCGAGGGCCCCGCTCTTGTAGACCTTGCGCACCTGGTCCAGCGAGACCACCGTCATCGGCTGCCTCCCGGAGGGGCCCCAATGGGCAGGCGCAGGCCGCCTTGCCCGCTCGAGGTGGGCGTGGACTGTACCCGGCTGGGCAGAATCACGGTCTGGCGGGCTTCCAGGCCCTCCAGAATGACCTGGTTGACCCCGTCGTCGGGGCCCAGCACCACCCGCACGGTCTCCTTGCGGCCATCGGCCATCTGCACGTCCACGTAGGCCCGGTTGCGCACGGTCTGTACGGCCCGCTTGGGGATGGTCAGGGCCTCGGGGATTTCCTCGGCGATAATCTCGCCCTCGGCGGTCATGCCGGGCCTGAGCTTGCGCTCGGGGTTGGGCACGTTCACCGTAACGTAGAAGACCGCAATGTTTTGCTGAATGCGGGCACTTGGCGAGATGGCCGTCACCACCCCTGAAAAGGTCTCGCCGCCAAAGGCATCGAGGCTGACCTCGACCTTTTGCCCCACCTTGACCTTGGCGATCTCGCTCTCGTCGATCTGCACCGGCAGGTTGATGCTGCTGTCGTCAATCAAGGTCAGCAGGGCGGTGGCGTTGCTGACCGTGGCCCCCACCCCGATGCTACCCACCTGGGCGTTGACCTCGGCTACCACCCCATCAAAGGGGGCGTAAATTTTGGTGCTGGCCAGGTTCTCCTCGGCGTTTTTGACCTCGAGCCGGGCCTGCTCTACGGCAATCTGGGCGTTGCGCAGATCCTGGGCATTGGCGTTGCTTCTGAGCGAGAGGGCCTGCCGGGCGGTGTTCAGGTTGACCTGGGCCACTTCCAGTGCAGCCTGGGCTTTGGCGTAGGCATCGCGGGCGCTTTGCAGGCTCTGGGCGCTGGCACCCCCCAGGTCGAAGAGCCTCTGGGTGGCTTGCAGGTTGGCACGGGCGGCCTCGAGGTCGCGCTGGGCGTTGGCATAGGCTACCTCGGCACTGGCGATGTTCTGCCGGTTCGTGGCCAGGGTGCTGGCCTGGTCGGCGCGCAGCTTGTCCAGGTTGGCCTGAGCTTTTTGCAAGGCCAGGCGGGCGTTGTCCAGGGCGCGGGTGTAGTTGGTGGGGTCGAGCTGCACGATGAGCTGCCCCTTCTGTACCCGGTCGCCCACGCTGGGAAGCCGGAGCACGGTGCCGTTCACCGCCGGCTTGACCGCGAGGCTCTGGACGGGCTCGAGGGTGCCCGGCCCCGAGACCGAGACCCGGAACACCCCCCGCTGTACGGTGGCGGTCTCCACCGTGCTGGTGGGGCTTGCGCTGGGCTTGGGCCGCAGCCAGAGATAAGCCCCTACCCCCAGAGCGGCCAGGGCTACCAGGCCCACCCACCAAAACCAAAGAACGCGCCTTCGGGTACGGGAACCAGTCATGTTCATTCCTCGATCTTTTACCAGGATACCCAACGTTCGGTGTACGGAATGCGAAGGTTTGATGAAGGGTGGGTAGGCTACCGAATCTTCCTGGTTTAAGGGTGGTTTAAGCCCCGCTGCTTCAAATTGCACCCGGAGGTGAAAGTTATGCAGCTTCTCTTTAGGCTCCTTCTCGTCTCTTGGATAGTTTCCTTCTTGTCCGGGTGTGGAGGGGGCAATCCCACGACCCCTAGCTTCCTCTCCTTCGGCCCCGCGGTTCTTTATCGGTTTACCGAGTCCGCAGGCAACTCTACGGTGCAGGATACCGCCCCGGCCCCCAATTCCACCGTTAGCGATGATGCCTCGGTTTTTGACTATGCCGGTAATCCGGCAACCCTGGTTAGTTTGCCTGCCTTTGGCAACGGTCCGGCCCAGCTTCCTTCTTTTCCGAACGGCCTACTTTATTTCTACAGACCCTACCTGGAGGCCCCCCACAGCGCGGACTACAACCTAACCGGCGCAGCCACCCTTATCACCTGGGTGCGGGCCGTGCCGTGCGGCGCCGGTTTTGTGTCCGGCCTGTTAGACAAGTACGACCCTTCCAATAACACCGGCTGCGCTTTGTGGCTGCGCCAGACCGGGGGAGCAAACCCCCAGGCCATCCCGGAGGTACAGCTGGGGACCAGCACCTTCACCGCCACCGCCGGCTTTCCGGCGGATATCTCGTCTCCCATTGCACCGTCGCTTTCCTCGGGAACCTGGTATATGTTGGCGGTGGTGATAGGGGGCGGGAACCTGAGCTTTTACCTGAACGGCCAGCCGGCCGGAAGCTTCCCCATTCCTCCAGGCGCCAACCCGGTGAATACCCAGTCTGTTTTTATCGGTAAAAGCCGGATTCACTCGAGTTTTTGCGAGTTTGCCATGAGCGGTATGGTCCTTTTCAAGCAGGCCCTTGCTCCCGGCGCCATCGGGGCAATCCACAGCCTGGGCCCTGGGGGATTATGAGTACGCCTTAGCCGGAAGCGGTTAGGCCTCGAGCATCTCTAAACCGTTGGGCCTTCTGGTGCGGGGGCTGCCTTCCCTGTACCAGAAGGCCGGGTTCTATCCTCAAGGGCCGCTGGCCGAGCGTACCAGCCCGGTAAAGTCCTGCCCGGCGGCCACCGAGAAGGCCGCCAGGGCCTTCCAGTAGCTCCCCAGGGCCTGCAGCAGGCTGTACTGGGCGCTCTGCAGCGAGACCTGGTCGGTCTGGAGTTGCAAAGCCGAGATGGTACCGGCTCGCAGGGCGGCCTGGCTTTGCTCCACCACCTTGCGGGCGTTATCCACGTTGGCCTGGGCCAGGGCGATGCTTTTGTAGGCGCTCTGGGCGGCCTGGTAGGCGTTGCTTAGGCTGGTCTGGGCGTTCTGTTGGGCGGTTTGCAGGGCGCGCTGGTTGTTCTCCAGGCTGGTTTTGGCGGTGTTGAGCTGGACGGCGGGGGTGTAGTCGTTGTCGGCTAGCTTCACGTTGAGTTCGGCCAGTTCCACCGCCTGCTGGGCCTGCAATACGCTGGGAAGCCGCTGGAAAAGGCCCTGGCGCAGGGCCTCGAGGTCGGCTTGCAAAACAGGGGGGTTGGGCGGTGGGGCAATGATCACATTGCCCAGGTCGCTCAGGCCCAACAGGGTGGCCAGTTGCGCCGACAGGACAGGAATCTGGGCCTGGGCGTTGGTCAGGGACTGCCTCGAGCTGTCCAGGGTGGTCTGGGCCCGGGCCACGTCCAGCGCGGTGGCATTGCCGGCGGCCAGCCGGGCTTTGGCCACGTCCAGGTTGCGCTGGTTGAGGGCTACCTGGGCCTGGAACAGCCCCACGTTCTGCTGGGCTTCGTAGAGGCCGATGTAGGCATTGACCACGCTCTGCATAACCGAAAGCCGGGTAGCCTCGAGGTTCACCTCGGCCAGCCGGGCGCTTTGCCGGGCCTGGGTGAGGGGCACGATCAGGGTGCTGGGGTCGGCCTCCAGGGCCCTTAGCTGCAGGGTGGCGTTTTGCAGGGTGGCTTGGGCGCTTTGCAGGCTGGGGCCTTGGCGGTAGGCCTGGGACAGGGCCTGCACCAGGGTCAGGCTGTTCTGGGCTAGGGCGCTGCCAAGCAAGAGGACAACGGCGAATAAGCGGTTCATCGGGTTCCTCCCAAAGAAGCGGTCAGATCGGTGCCAAGGGCGTTTTGTAGAGCCAAGGCGGCCAGTTGAGCTTGAATAAGGGCGGCCTCGAGGTTGCGTTGGGCTTGGAGCTGGTTGAGCTGGGCTGCTTGCACGTCCAGGCTGGTGCCGGTTCCAGCCTGGAGCCGGGCCTGGGCGGTGCGCAGGCTCTGGTTGGCGGCGTTCAAGCCAGCCCGGGCCGCCGCAATGCTGGCCTTGGCGGTCTGGAGGCTCTGGTATTTTTGCCGCACATCCAGCTCGGCGGCCTTGCGGGTGGTTTCCAGGGCCTGCCGGGCTGCTTGCAGAGCGGTCTGGGCGGTGCTGATGCGGCTGTCGCTCACCGGGTCGAAAATGGGTACGCTCAGCGAGAGCCCCACATTCCAACCCTGGGCCTGCGGAGCCCCGCCACTGCCCTGCACCAGCGGAACAGCTCCCGAGAGCGAGGCTGTGCCGGTTTTGAAGTTCAACCCTGCCGAGACGGTGGTGGGACTGGTGCCCCCGGTGCTGTAGCCTGCACTCAGAGCCGCATTGGGAATTAGGCGATCCCGCTGGGCGTTGGCCAGGTTTTCCTCGGCATCCTGGAGCTGTGACTGGCTTCGCAAAACATCGGGTCGGCTGGCCAGGGCCCGCTGTAACAAGGCCTCCAAGGTTTCGCTGGGCAGTTCGGGCTCGCTGGGCAGGGTGTTGGGCTGGCCCAGGTTCTGGGAGTTCAGGCCCAGGGTACCGGCCAGGGTCAGGCGGGCAATTTCGACGGCCCCTTGGGCGCTCACCAGCCCGGAGCGGGCGGTATCGAGGTTCTGCTGGGCGGTGAGCAGGTCGCTCAGGGTGGCAGTACCGGCCTGGTTTTGGGTGGTGACAATCTGCAACTGGCGTTCCCGCAGCGCCAGGGTGGCCTGGGCGATGGCCAGATCGTTCTGGGCCTGACGCAGGTTGAAGTACTGGGTATGTAGGGTGAGGTAAAGGGTATTGCGGGCCTCGCGACGGGCCAGGACGGCCCGCTCCAGAGCGCGCTGGGCGCTGCGGACTGCGTCGGCGCTGCTCGACCAGGGTAGAACCCCAATACTGGCGGTGCTGGAGAGGGTCAGGTTGCTGCCGGCGCCCTCGCGCAGGGTGTAGTCGGTGCCGCCCAATAGCTTGAATCCCTGGGCAGCCAGGGCTGCCTCCAACTGACGCACCGCACTCTCGTAGCTAAGGTCGGCGCTTCGCCAGTCCAGGGTGCTGGGCAGGGTTTGCAGGGCCTGGGGGAGCTCGAGGGCAGGGCTTTGAGCCAGGACAGGAGGTGCCAGGGCCAGTAGGGCTGCAACGGTTGCAAAGAGTCTCTTCAAGACGTTACCTCCGCGAGGGCCATATTCGGCAGTGCTTGTGTATGGGCTTGGTACGAGACATGTAGATTTGGTGAAGGTAAGGGGAAAACCTCGAGGTCGGTCTTCCTGGCTTACCGCAGTGCTAACCCTCCACGCTCATACCGTATTCAAGGAGGTAGGCTCTTGTCATATGCAGTATGGACGAGCCAGGAGAAGCGAAAGGCATACTCAGCCCACCAGCCACAACAGACCGCCCTCACTGCGCAGATAGGGGGCCAAAGGGGTGTGGCGCAGCCGGTTGAGCTCACGGCGCAGGTGGCCCCGCGCGGTTTCCTCGTTTTGCTCGGTCCAGAATAGCCCGGCCAGGCGGCCGCGGGGGGTGGGGCCTTCGATGACCAGGTAGGCCAACAGCCCCAACAGCTTACGGGTAGGCAGCCCCAAGGTAGCCCCGGCCTGCTCGACCGCCGGAACCCCCAACAGGCGTAGACGAACCATGCTGGCCCCATGCTACGTCAGCCAGCGTCATATGGGCGTTAGGCTCCCATGCCGGAGAACTGCCGCAGCCCCATGCGCCAAAGCCACCGGTTGATAATCCAGAAAACGGCAAACCAGACCCCCAGCACCAAGAAGCCCTGGCCCACGCTGCCGGGCAAGGGCAGACCGGCCAACAGCGCCGCCGGAAAGTACACCAGATAGGGAAAGGGCGTGAGTAGAGCAAAGTTGCGCACCGCCTCCGGAAAAATCGTGAGGGGGGCAATCAGGCCCGAAAGAAACAGGTACGAAACAAACCACAGTTCCTCTACCGCCGCGCCCCGCTCGGTCCAGAAGCACAGCATGGCAAAGGTGTACTGCATCAGAAAGCGCAGCAAAAAGGCTGCCAGCGAAGCCAACAGCCCCAGCAGCGCCCCTTCGACCTCGGGCACAAAGCGGGCCTGGGGATAGGCCAGCAGAAAAATCACCACAATCATCAGGCCAAAGGGCAGCCGGGTCAGGCGCTCGGCCAAGTGCTGCATCAGGTGATCCCAGCCCGGATCGATGGGCTTCAGGAGCTTGAACGAGAGCCGCCCTTGCAGCACGTCGTCCTGGAACTCCCAGATGACCCAGACAATGGTCAGCTGGCGCACTACAAACACGCACAGAAAGTAGCGGGCGAACTCGGAGGCCGAAAGGCTAAAGTCGCCGCCCTCTGCCGCTTGTGTCCAGACCCCCAGCAAAATCAGCGGCAGCATGGCCGAGAGCGACCACAACAGCACCTCGGCGCGGTATTCCAGAAAATAGGCATACCAGGCGGCCAGCAGGGCGCGGAGCTTGCGAAGCACCCTATCAGTTTACTTACAGCGCAGGACCAGCACCGGTTTGTCGGAACGATGTAGCACCGCCTCGGTCACCGAGCCCAGCATAAAGCGGTCCAGTCCGCTGCGACCGTGGGTGCCCATCACGATCAGGTCGTGGTTTTTGGCCTCGGCCAAGATGGCCTCCACCGGCCGGGCCTCCACCAGCCTGGTCTCCGCCGCCACCCCGGCGGTTTGGGCCAGCTCGCGGGCCTTCTGGAGGGCCTCCTGGCCTACTCGCTTGAGGTCCTCGATCAGCTCGAGGCCATACGGCACGCTCTCGGGGCTGATCCACAGGCTAGAGCTGATGTTCTCTACGGAATAAAGGAACGTTACGTTGGCCCCCATATGTTTGGCGACCTCGAGGCCTTCCGCAATGGCTTTCTGGCTGCAAGCACTGCCATCGGTGGGCATCAGGATTTTTTTGTACATAGCGCCCTCCTCGCTCTTTCAAGTCTAATCTAGCCCCATGCTGTCAGGACGAAAGCCCCTACCTGGTGTGTTTTGTAACGCAGGGAGGCGGCTACGTAACACCCCCACTTAGAGCAAAAATACGATAAAAACAGGGATAAATTGCCCTATTTGTTGTCAAGTGCAAATGACCCAGATTAACGTAACAGCGAGGTGTTCATTCTGCCGCAGTACCTTGGTCAAGCCCGCCTACAATCGCCTCGTATGACCTTTCCCGAACTGCTCACCAATCTTGTTGCCAGGGGGGTTTCCGACATACACATGCATGTAGGCCTGCCCCTGATGGCCCGTCTGCACGGCAAACTGAGTCCCATTACCCAAACCCCTCTCACGCCTCAGTACACTTCCGCCCTTGTGGACATGATGTGCAACGAGAAGCAGAAGGCCACATTCGCCGAGCAACACCAGGTAGACCTGGCTTACTCGGTGCCGGGGGTGGCCCGCTTCCGGGTCAACCTGTTCAAGCAGCGGGGCTCGG
>DAIUDO010000022.1:19257-21323 GCA_036845585.1 Meiothermus sp.
TCGGTGCCGGGGGTGGCCCGCTTCCGGGTCAACCTGTTCAAGCAGCGGGGCTCGGTGAGCTGTGTGATGCGGGTGGTCAACTCCGACGAAAGCAGGCTCAAAATCGTCTCCCTGCCACAGGAGACCATCAACTATTTCCGCGATAAGGAGAAGGGCCTGGTGCTGGTCACCGGCCCCACTGGCTCGGGTAAGTCCACCACCCTGGCTCGCATCATTGACGAGATCAACCAGCACCACTCCAAGATGATCATTACGCTGGAGGACCCCATCGAGTACCTGCACCGGGGCAAAAGCTCCATCGTGGTGCAGCGTGAGATTGGGCAGGATGCGCCCAGCTTCAAGGATGGGCTGGTGGCAGCCATGCGGCAGGACCCCGACGTCATCATGATCGGAGAGATCCGCGACCACGCCACCGCCGCCGCCGCGCTCGAGGCCGCCCAGACCGGCCACCTGGTATTTTCCACCCTGCACACCCTCGACACCGTGCGCACCGTCAACCGGGTGCTCGACCTCTTCCCACCGCACGAACGCGAGGTGGCCCGCATCCTCTTCGCCGAATCGCTGGTGGGGATTGTTTCGCAACGCCTGCTGCCGGGCAAGCAGGGTGGACGGGTCTGCGCGATGGAAGTTCTCAAAGGCAACCTGCGAATCCGCGATCTGATCAAAGACCCCAACCGCACCAGCGAAATCTACGAAGCCCTCAAGGACTCTTCGCTGGATGGTATGCAGACTTTCGACGACCACCTGGCCGAGCTCTACGCCCGCGACCAGATCGACCTGGAAACCGCTTTGGCCCATGCCACCAGTGCCCAGTACGTCAAGGTGAAAGCGCTGCAAATCAATGCCACCCGCCAGACCCTCATCGATGAATCGATTGCGCAGCACGGCAACTGAAAACTGTGTGATTACCGGATGCCCACCCCGGAACTGGGGTGGGTTTTGCGGCTCATTTCGGTGGCCTCGGGAACATTGGGTTGAACGGCCCTTCTTCCTTGATGGGAAGGCCGGGTGGGGGTGTAGGCTGTAGACGAAACAGGACGAACAAAACGGAAATGTAGGGCAACGAGCAGACTCCCCTCCTTTTGTCACCCCGTGGAGGGGTTTGATATGAATGGGAGACCCGCGGATACCCACGCTAAAGCCCAAGAAGCATACAAAAGCACCAAGCACTAGGGCGAAGGAAGCTGGAAATGCGTCACTTGGGGTACATGTAGAGCATGAGAAAGTGCATCGGCAAAGTCGCTGGAAGTTTCCGACGGGGTTTCCCGAAAAACTGAGCAAGAACGAGATACGGGCCAACCAAAAGTCCATTGAGATCAGGAGGGTCTCCGCGAACTGGGTTGCTCCTGAACCGATCGGGATTACACTGTTCTCATGCTCATCTACGGACGTAACCCGGTCTTGGAGGCTTTGCGCGAGGGCCAGGTGGGGCAGGTCTGGGTGGCGAAGGGCGTGGAAAACTGGCTCCTAAAGGAACTGGACAAGCTGGGGGCTTCGTACAAGCTGGTACCCCGCATCGAGATGGATCAGATGGTCAAGACCACCCAGCACCAGGGGCTGGTAGCCGAGATTGAAGAAGCCACCTACGCCAACCCGGAGGCCCCCTTTCGGCTGGCCCAAAAGCGTGGCGAGCAGGTCTTGCTGGTGGTGCTGGACGGCGTGACCGACCCGCGCAACTACGGGGCCCTCATCCGCAGCGCCTTTGCGCTGGGGGCCCATGGGGTGGTGACCGAGGAGCGCCGCAGTGCGCCACTTTCCGCGCTGGTCTTGAAGGCCTCGGCGGGCACAGCCCAAAAAATCCCGCTGGTGCAGGTGAAAAACATCGCACGCTACCTGGAGCAGCTTAAGCAGCAAGGGGTGTGGGTCTATGGCACCAGCGGCAGGGCCAGCAAGACCATTGCCCAGCTCGACTACCGCCGCCCTTTGGCTATTGTCATCGGCTCCGAGGGCGAGGGCATGCGCCGCCTGGTGGCCGAGCACTGCGACGAACTGGCCAAGATTCCCCTGGCCCAGGGCGCCGAGAGCCTGAACGCGGCGGTGGCGCTGGGGGTGGTGTTGTACCAGGT
>DAIUDO010000023.1:0-14171 GCA_036845585.1 Meiothermus sp.
GAGACGCTAGGCCAGAGTATTCAACCCGCAGGTTTTGGTGTTTTTTTGATAGGCTATTAGCCGTGCTGTTATCGGTGTATCACCTAACCGAGTATTTTTATCCGGACGAGGCGCGGGACTCCTTCAACGAGCTGTGGCTCTACCCGGTAGACGATCATCGGCAGGGACTTTTGGAGTTTCAACTTAACATCGAACCAGATTCCACACCCCGTAGCCGCCAGGATTATTTCCACAACAGGGTCTACGATTTTCACGTAACCAAGCCGCACCGACAGCTGCGGGTAGAGATGCAGGCCAAGGTAGTGACCTTTTCGGTTCCTGCGCCCAATGCAGTACCGGTTAGGGTGCTGAGCAGCCTAGAATCGCGCTTTTTTGAGTTCCTGGCACCAACACCCCGGGTGCCGTTGCACCACAACTGGCTCGAGCTGTTGGAGTTACGCCGTCCCAACCCGCACGAAGACCTACACGGCTACTTGCTGGAAGTTACCATGCACCTGAACCGCGTCCTACGGTACGACACCAGGGCCACCCGGGTCGACACCCCCCTGGTCGAGTTTGTACAGGGCCGCGCTGGGGTCTGCCAGGATTATGCCCAGGCCATGCTAGCGGCGTTGCGCAGCGTGGGCATTCCGGCCCGCTATGTTTCCGGATACCTAGCTACTGGGGTGGGTTCGGAAGGTAGCCATGCCTGGGTTGAAGCCTTTGTGCCCGGCTCGGGCTGGTGTGGATACGATCCGACCAATAACACGACCGTTACCGAACAGTACGTCAAAAAGGCCCACGGGCGCGACTACGACGACTGCCCTCCACTCAAGGGGCTGCGGCGAGGAGGGGGCAAGGAAAGTCTGAATGTGCTGGTGAAGGTTGAGCCCCTGCAAACACCGCTGGCCAAAAGCTAGCGCAGTTGCTGGAAGAGTTCTTAGTGCTTTACGCACGTTCACTGGGGTATAGCCGAGTCAACGATCTGTTTAGGGAATTGCGCCCAGCGTGCAGCTACATCAAAAAGCCATTTGTGCATCATTACCAAGCACAACCCATACCAGATTCAGGTAGCTCGTTACCGGATGCTGACGAACTACCCCGACCGAAGTTATCCGTGTAACGGAGGGGGATATCGCCCCTTGGAAGGGAGTCGTTTTCTTCGTCGACCGTAGGGAGGGGTGGGGTATGCTTTGGGATTCAACAAGATGGCCTCTGAAGCTTTTGATTGGGAAAATTGTCTTTTTTGAATCCGGTATCAGTAACCAAAATACACCAGGCTCAGTTCAACATGGATGTTGGCGAGTGCTTCCAACAACTCTTCTAAATCGGGATCGCGCTTCCTGAAGACCTGATTGGCATTTTCAAGGTATTCCAGCGTAGAAGATAGTTTCCCCACTCTGCGCACGGCCTCTTTGCCTACTCCATCGCTATGCTGGTACACTGCCTCGGCAGCCCGCTTGAGGCCGTCTACGCTGAAGCGCACACTGCGTGGAAAATCGCTGTTTAGGAGTAAGAACTCACCAATTCGTGGTAGGTCTAAGGTGGTATGGTGAATCTTACGGTACGATTCCAGTGCCCCCACGCTACGCAGCAGCGAGCGGTTGAAGTGGTTCTGCATCTCGGTTTCTCGTGACATCTCGCCGCCGCCAATATAAGCCTGCAGAACCCGCAGCATGTTATCGGCGCGCTCGAGGTAGCGCCCCAGACGCATGAAGTAAAAACCCAGGTCGCGCGGGAGGGTCGCCTCGGCAATTCCCATAATCTGATGGCTGGCTTTTCGCACCGCGACACAGTACTCGTGCAGGCTCTCCTGGACCATCACCTGCTCGGTGTTGTGGTAGCACTGGTTGTAAAGCTGGTTGATCTCCTCCCAGATCTCGAGATTCAGGTAAAACCGTGTGGTACGGGCATTTTCCCGCACCCGCCAGATGCAGCTGCGGATGCTGCTGGCGTTGTGAAGGTCAAAGGCCAGCCACTGCACCACGGTTTCCTCGGTGGGCTCGAGGTCATCCACCTCCAGAGCCTGCAGAATCCGACCCCACCACCCCGTTGCAATTCCTTCTACCGGGGCTTCCGCAACCGCATAGTAGTTCACATCCAGCAGCCGGGCTGTGTTCTCGGCGCGTTCGATGTACCGGCCCAACCAGTACAGGTTCTCGGCGATCCGGCTAAGCATGGCTCCCCCCTCCAAAGGTCAGGGGTCGAACCCCTCGAGCCAAACAGAGGCCAAAACAGGTCATCCTGCCCGCCTCCCACTTTTAATGGCCCCAGCCCCAAATTTCGGGGTTAGCTCAGCACCCATGTGTCTTTCGAGCCTCCCCCCTGCGAAGAGTTCACCACCAGCGAGCCCCGCCGGAGCGCAACCCTGGTCAAGCCGCCCGGCAAGACCCGAACCTCCTCCCCCACCAACTCAAATGGGCGCAGGTCAATGTGGCGCGGTTCAAAAGTCTGGGTATCATCGGCGAAGGTAGGGCTGGTTGAGAGACCCACCACTGGCTGAGCCACGTAGTTGTGTGGCTCGGCGCGCACCTTCTCGACGTATGCCGCCACCTGCTCTTTGCTGGCGTGCGGCCCAATAAGCATCCCGTATCCCCCGGACTGATCCACTTTCTTGATCACCAGCTCAGCCGCATGCGCGAGAATGTAGTCCGCTCCGTCAGGTTCCGCACCGATGTAGGTCTCCACATTGGGCAGAATCGGTTCTTGGTTTAGGTAATACTTGATGATCCGTGGCACGTAGGCATACAGTGCCTTGTCATCGGCCACTCCATTCCCGATGGCATTGGCTAGCGCCACCCGGCCCTCGCGGTAAACCTTGACCAGCCCCGGCACACCCAGCGCTGAATCGGGCCGGAAGACGGTAGGGTCCAGGAAGTCATCGTCGATGCGGCGGTAAATCACGTCTACCTGCTGGCGACCTGCTGTGGTGCGCATCCAGACCCGCCCTTCCTCGACAAACAAATCGGAACCTTCCACCAGCTCCACTCCCATCTGCTGGGCCAGGAACATGTGCTCGAAATAGGCGCTGTTATAGGGGCCTGGTGTCATCACCACTACGCAGGGTTCAGCCACATCGCGGGGGGAGAGGCTCTTGAGGGTATTGAGGAGCATGTCGGGATAGTCCTCGACCAGCCGCACCCTAGCTCTGGACAGCACCTGCGGAAAAACCCTGCTCATCACACGGCGGTTGGAGAGCACATACGAAACCCCCGAGGGCGTGCGGAGGTTGTCCTCCAAAACCCGGTACTGGCCCCGCTCATCCCTAACCAGGTCAATTCCCGCCACGTGTGTAAAGGCCCCGTGCGGTAGCCTGATTCCGTGCACCTGTCGAAAGTACTGCGGATGGTTGAGCACCAGGCCCGGGGGGAGCACGTTGTCTGAGAGAATATGCTGTCCATTGTATATATCATTCAAAAACATGTTGAGTGCCCTAACCCGCTGAATGAGACCCTGCTCTACGGTACTCCACTCGGAAGCCGGAATGATCCTCGGCAGAATGTCCAGCGGGAA
Organism: Meiothermus sp.; assembly: GCA_036845585.1. Taxonomy (GTDB): domain Bacteria; phylum Deinococcota; class Deinococci; order Deinococcales; family Thermaceae; genus Meiothermus. The sequence goes on from DAIUDO010000023.1 coordinate 3,493, forward strand.
AGGCCGCTCCGTAGCCGAAGGGTCGCCGTAGACCTGAAAGGTGATGCCCTGGTTGCGAAAGGCCAACTCGGTGAGAGCCCGTCGGCGCTGAAAGTCTTCCAACCCCAGCTCATTGAATCGGCTGATTATCTCGGCATAATGACTGCGAGGTTCGCCCTCGGCATCAAACACCTCGTCAAATACCTGGCTTTTGTAGCCCGAAAACCAGTTTGCCAACTGCTTCATGCAGGGATTATATCGTCTGACGTATAAATATCCAGTCGGCAAGAAACGGGGCAGCAACCCAGGTTAGCCTACCAGAAATACCTAGCCTGCATACCAGACCCACTTTGCCGTGCCTACGGACCGGGTACCCTTCTCGCCCTGCATACGAATCGGGTGTTATTCTCGCCGTGCACACAGGTCGGGGAGCCATCGTCTTAATATTAATATAAAGACCACACGGCACCTGGGAATTCTGATCCAGGAGCACCCCAGGCGCAGCCAGGTGCAACCCACCGCGGACCTGGCCGCAGAAGTGTAATTCGCCTCAGAAGCATTTAGCATATGCCTATGAACCTCAAGGGCCAGGGGCCTGGCCCCTTACCACCGTTGCTCGAGCAGTACGTCGAACTGCGGGACACCTACCCCGATTATCTGCTGCTGTTTCAGGTTGGCGATTTCTTCGAGGCTTTTGGCGAGGATGCCGAGCGGCTCTCGCGGGCTTTGAACCTTACCCTTACACACAAAACTGCCCGCGATTTCACCACCCCGATGGCCGGAGTACCGGTGCGTTCGCTGGATGTGCACCTCGAGCGCCTTCTTCAGCAAGGCTTCCGCGTGGCCGTGGCCGAGCAGATGGAGCTGGCCGAGGACGCCGACAAGCTGGTCCGGCGCGAGGTAACGCAGCTACTGACTCCCGGCACCATCCTGCGCGAGAACCTGCTCAGACCGGAGGCCAATTACCTAGCTGCGCTCAGCACCGGCGATGGCTACGGCCTGGCCCTGCTGGACATCTCGACTGGGGAGTTCCGCGGAACCGTGTTGTACAGCAAGAGTGCTCTCTACGACGAACTATTTCGCTACCGGCCTGCCGAGATTTTGCTGGCTCCAGAGCTATACGAGAACTCTGCATTTTTACAGGAGTTTCAGCGCCGCTTTGCGGTGATGCTGACTGCTGAAGGATTCGAAGAGGGGGTGGGCCAGAGGGCCCTCGAGGCTCAGTTTGCACAGCGGCCCGCCGGGCTCGATCACCCTGGATTGGCGCGGGCGGCTGGGGCGGTGCTGGCTTATGCGCTGCGGGTACAGGCCAACGGGCTGCCACAGGTGCGAGGCTTCGTTCGCCACGATCCCAGCGCCTTCATGCAGCTGGGCGAGCCCACGCTGCGGACGCTGGAAATATTCGAACCCAGCTCGGTGGGTGATCGCAGTGAGGAGCGCACATTGATGGGCGTGCTGGGCCTGACCCGTACCGCGCCAGGGCGGCGTTTGTTGCAAGCCTGGCTACGACACCCCCTGATCGAGGAAGCCCCCTTGCAGGCCCGCCTCGATGCGGTCGAGGCCCTGGTCCGCGACGGTGTACTGCGAACCGAGGTGCGCAAAATTCTGTACAGAATGCACGACCTCGAGCGGCTGTCGGCCCGAATGCTGGCTGGCCGGGCCAGCGCCCGCGACCTGTCAGCTCTGCAGCGCAGTCTATCACTCCTGCCAGAGCTCGTTAGCAAGCTGCAGGGGTTGGGGCCGCTACAGGGGCTATCCGAGCGGCTACCGGCACTGAGCGAGGTTGCCGAGCAGATCGCTGCCGCGCTGGTGCCGGATCCCCCGCTCAAAATCACCGAGGGGGGTCTGATTCGAGAGGGCTTCGACCCCATACTGGACGAACTGCGCCACCAAGCCGAGGAGGGGCGTAGCTGGATTGCCCGGCTGGAAGCCGAAGAGCGCGAGAAAACCAGCATACCCAACCTGAGGGTGGGTTACAACGCGGTGTTTGGCTACTACCTCGAGGTCACCCGACCCCACTACCCCCTCGTGCCCAAGGACTGGCGCGCCCTCCAGACCCTCAAAGACCGTATGCGCTTCAGCACCCCTGAGCTCAAGGAGCAGGAGCGGCAAATCCTGCAGGCCGAGACCGAGGCCGTCAAGCGCGAGTACACGGTGTTCGTGGAGCTGCGCGAAAGCGTAGCCAAAGCCGCCGACGAGGTGCGCCAGACAGCTTTGGTGCTGGCCGAGCTGGACGTATACGCCGCGCTGGCCGAGGCTGCTGTGAAACACGGCTACAGCCGCCCCCGCTTTGCCCTCGATGGCGAGTTTTCGATCCGGGCCGGGCGGCATCCGGTGGTGGAACGCAACGGTGCGTTTATCCCCAACGACCTGACCCTAAACCCCTCGGCCCGTCTGCTCATCCTGACCGGGCCGAATATGGCTGGCAAGTCCACCTACCTGCGCCAGACCGCCCTGATTGCTCTGATGGCCCAGATTGGTTCGTTTGTGCCTGCCGAGTCGGCCACACTGCCCATCTTCGACCGCATCTTCACCCGCATTGGGGCCGCCGACGACATCGCTGGCGGACGCAGCACCTTCATGGTAGAGATGGATGAACTGGCCACCATCCTGCACCACGCCACCGCACGAAGCCTGGTTTTGCTTGACGAGATCGGACGGGGCACCAGCACTTACGACGGCCTGGCGCTGGCCTGGGCAGCCTGCGAACACCTGCACGACCAGGTGCAGGCTTACACGCTATTTGCCACCCACTACTTTGAGCTCACCGCCCTGCCCGAGCGCATGGCGGCAGCCCGCAACGCCCATGTAGCAGCCAAAGAAGAGGCTGGGGGGCTGGTTTTTTACCACCAGGTTTTGGCGGGGCCTGCCAGCAAAAGCTATGGACTGCAAGTAGCGCGCCTGGCTGGCCTGCCCGCTGAGGTCTTGCAACGGGCCCACACGGTGATGACGAGCCTCGAGGCCGGACAGAAAGGCTTGTCCAGGGAGGCCCTGGAGGCGCTGCTGAACCTGGATCTGAGCCGCACCAGCCCCCTGGACGCACTGCTCTTCTTGCGCAAGCTGCAAGAATGGCTCAAAGGTCTTTCTCTCGAGGTGGTGGAGGCGGGCCGCAGGTAGCAGAATGGCAATCCGCAAGCTACCTCCTGAACTCATCCGCGAGATTGCAGCGGGCGAGGTCGTTTCCGGCCCCTCTGACGTGGTGCGTGAACTGCTGGAGAACGCCCTTGATGCCGGAGCCACCCGGCTACACATCGAGCTGTGGGGCGGCGGACTGGACAGAATTGTGGTCACCGACAACGGGGTTGGTATTCCTCAGGAAGAGTTGGCGCTGGCCCTCGAGCACCACACCACCAGCAAGCTCAGCTGCCTGGAGCAGATCACTACCCTGGGCTTCCGGGGGGAGGGCCTGTGGGCCATCCGTCAGGCCGCCAGGGTGCGGCTCACCTCGAGGCCCGCCCACCAACTGGGCGGCGCCACCCTGACCGCCTTCCAGGAACAGCTTCACCTTGAAGAACACCCTGCCCCGGCGGGCACCCGGGTCGAGGTCAGCGCCCTCTTCAGTCACCTGCCGGCCCGCAGGAATGCGCTGGAGTCCCCCGCGGCCGAAGGACGCAAGGTGGTACACCTGGTCTCGCGCTACCTGCTGCACCGCCCGCAGATTGCCCTGCGGCTGGTGCTGGACGGCGAGGAAAAAATCGCCCACGCCGGCGGTGGTTTCCTCGAGGTGGCCCGGCTGCTGTGGGGCTCGGTGGTGGCCAACCGGCTGCTGGCCCTCGAGGCCGCCGAGGGCCCTTGGCGGCTGGTGGGCTTGCTCTCGCGCCCCGAGCTGTCGCGACCGCGCCGCGACCGCCTGCTGCTGGCCCTGGCGGGCCGTCCGGTGGAGTGGCCCGAACCCCTGCTACAGGCCGTGCTGGCCGCCTACAAGGAGCTTCTGCCCCACGGCCAGTTTCCCCTGGGGGTGCTCAACCTGGAGCTGCCCACCGAACACCTGCTGATCCACACCTCACCCGACAAGTCCAGGGTCAAGCTCGTCCGGCCCGAACCGATTTTGAACTTTGTAACCCGGGCCGTGCACAACCTGCTCTCGGCCCACCCCCTGGCCCGCGCCTTGCCGGAACCCACCCCCATGACCGGCCCTTCGCCGGTGCAGCGGGCCCACTTCCCCCGGCTGCGCTACCTGGGCAGCTTCCGCGGGCTTTACCTGCTGGCCGAGTCGGAGGACGAGCTTTATGTAGTAGATCAACATGCCGCCCACGAGCGAATTCTCTTCGAGGAGCTGAGCCGCCGCTACCGCGAGGAAGCCCCGCTCGAGCTGCCCCACCCCGAGCTGGTCGCACTAAGCCTGGAGGAGGAGATGAACCTCGCCGAACGGGCCGAGGCTCTCGAGCAAGCCGGACTATTGCTGGAGCCTTTTGGCCCCGGCAAATATCGTATTCGCAGCATGCCCGCTTTCCTGGTTGGACACCCCTCGCTCATACCCGAGGTCGTGAAAGGTAGCCTGGGAGCACCTGGGTTCAGCGAAGCCTGGCGCAACGTGCTGGCCCGCCTGGCCTGCTTGCCGGCCATCAAGGCCGGACATCCACTCTCCACTGCCTCGGCCCAAACCCTGCTGGATACCCTGGCTGCCTGCGAGCTACCCTGGGTCTGCCCCCACGGGCGGCCCACTGCGCTGGTGATGGGCGAGCTGGAGCTAGCCCGACGCTTTGGTCGGCGTGGGGTGCGCGCGCTGGAGCGCTCGAAAGTAGAAAAATTATAGTGCCTGTGCAGGCGGCAATACCCTTCTTGGGTATCCGAGTAGTTACAATGTAACGATGACGTATATCACAAATAAAAGCATCTGAGGCTGAAAAAATACATTTGCTATCAAGTTTGACAAAAGGAGGCTTGCATGAACGAGCAAGACAACGACACGATGCTGCCGCAGGAAAACGAAACGACGACGCCAGAGCAAATGAACCGCCGCACCTTTCTGAAGAAAACGGCTGTAACCGGCGCTGCCGTGGGCATGATGGGGCTGGGCATGGCCCAACAGCAACCCACCGCCGACCAAGTAGTACGTGGTAAAAACGCCAAGCTGCTTGTACTATCCTCGCGCCCGGTGGTGCTGGAGTCCACCTTAGAGATCCTGGGCTCCGAGCGCATCACCAGCAAGGCCAACCTGTTCATCCGCAACAACATTGATCTACCGGGCCTCAACACCACCGAGCCCAACGTGCAACCGGGCTGGGTGGTGGAGGTAGGTGGACTGATAGACGCCCCGTTCCGCATTACCGTGGAGGAGCTTTCCCGGCTACCGCAAACCGAGGTCACCAGCGTGCTGCAGTGCTCGGGCAATGGTCGCTCCTTCTTCAACCCGCGGCCTTCGGGGAACCCCTGGACGTATGGCGGCGTAGGCCAGGTCACCTGGCGGGGAGTGCTCCTCAAGACCCTGCTCGAGGCCAAGGGGGTCAAGCTGCGCGACAACGCCCGCTTCATCACCATGAACGCCTCAACCCAGGGCGGCGCCCAGCCCTACGAGAAGAGCTTCCCCATCAGCGTGCTGGACTACAACAGCGCCATGCTGGCCCTGGGTATGAATGGTGAGCCCTTGCCGGCTGTGCACGGTGGCCCGGTGCGGCTGGTGGCCGCAGGCACCTTCGGTACAACCAACGTCAAGTGGATCGTCAAGCTCGATTTCACCGCCACCGAAAGCCCCGGCAACGAGCAGGTGCCCCGCTACCGGGTTCCGGTGCTTCCGGGCTGGAACACCCCCATCCTGCCGACCCAGCCGGGCAGCCGTTACAACTACACCCTGGACAATTCCCGCTCCAACTGGGGGGCCAACATCAACTCCTTCATCCTTTCTCCGCTGGCCGGAGCCAGCGTTCGGGGCCGCCGGGTCGAAATCCGGGGGGTAGCCTGGAACGATGGTATCGCTCCCATCGAGTCGGTCGAGGTCTCGGTCAACGGCGGAACCACCTGGCGCAAGGCCCTCATCGAAGGCAACGACGGTAAGTTCGGCTGGTACCGCTGGGTCTCGCCCCAGTTGTTGGCTCCCGGCGACTACGAGGTCATGGCCCGTGCCACCGACACCCTGGGCCGTACCCAGCCTATGGACGGCAACGTCTGGTGGAACGAGCGCGGCTACGAGTGGAACGGCGTGATGCGGGTCAAGTTCAAGGTAACTTGAGCGATAGCACACTCTTTAGGGAGCCACCAAATCCAAAAATATGGGTGGGCTGCGCAATGCCCACCTTAGTTTTGCAAATGAAAATGGAGAGGTAGATGAAGAAGTGGTTCGTTATTGCTGTCGGTGCAGCCCTGCTGGGCTCTTGGCTTGTGTTTGGTCAAAACGCGCTGCCCGAAGGACCGGGGCGGGAGCTAGTGTTGCAGAAGTGCCAGTCCTGCCACGAAATAGGCTTCGTGACCCGCGAACGGCAGACCCGTGAGCGCTGGGATAGCCTGATTAGCGAGATGCAGGGCTACGGGCTGCGCCTCACGGCTGAGGAGCGTGCTCAAATTCTCGACTACCTGGCCACCCGCCTGGGCCCCGGGGCCGCGGCCTCCCCAGCCCAGCCGGCCCCGGCACCCAGCGCTAGCGCGAACGGGGCCCAGGTATACAACAACTGCGTGGGCTGCCACCAGGCCAATGGGGCCGGTATTCCGGGCACTTTTCCGCCACTAGCTGGCCACATCCCGCAGATCCTGGGGGTATCTGGCGGGCGTGACTGGCTTATCCAGGCCATGCTGTTCGGCTTGCAAGGCCAGATTACCGTCCGCGGCAACAGCTACAACGGTCTGATGCCCGCCTACCCACAGCTCAGCGATGCCGAAATTGCCGCGGTACTCAACCACATCGCCACCCAGTGGGGCAACAGCTTTCCTCAAGGCCAGCGGCCCTTCACCGCGGCTGAAGTGCAGGCACAGCGCGGCAAAAACCTGAGCGTCCAACAGGTCTACCAGGCCCGCCAGCAGCTGGGCATCCCCACGCGCTAGCATGCCCCAGGTTGTCTCGCTGCACGCTGGAGAAGGCTCGAGCCTGCCCAAAGCTGCCATTCCCCAGGCGGTCTTGGTTACAGGTAAAGGCGTCGAGGGCGACCGCCACTTCGGCAGACACCCCGACCGAGCGGTGTTGGTGGTAGGGCTGTCAGCTTACCAACTGGCCGCCCAGTCGGGGATTGCTTTGCCCTGGGGAGCGCTGGGAGAGAACATCCTGCTAGACCTCGACCCCCATGGGTTGCCGGAAGCAGCTCGAGTGGAGATCGGTACGGCTCTGCTCGAGCTGACCACGGTCTGCACAGTGTGCGACTCCCTTTCAGTCTTCGACCTGCGCTTGCCCAAGGTACTGTACGGTCGGCGCGGGCTGTATGCTAGGGTGGTCCGGGGTGGGTTGGTACGGCCCGGTGATCCCGCCCGGGTACTGGCCCCTCAGGCCACCTAAATTTGCCTCTAGTCTAGGTTCATAAAACGCTTTTCACTGGCGGTGCACGGAGTGCAGTACCTGAACGGTCGTTGACATCCCCCACGATACCCTCAGAAAGCACCCGACCCTATCTATGCGTGTTCTTTCGGCAGAAGAAACAGAGGCTCTCCTCCCCTACCCCGCGCTCGCCGAGTCGGTTGCTGGGGTGCTATCCGACCCGCAAGTCGTAGCCCCAGAACGGCTGGTGGTTGAGCTGGCCGGCGGGGCCACCCTGCTGCTGATGCCTGCCGCAGATCCCAGCATCACCGTGACCAAGCTGGTCACCGTACACCCCCAAGCCAATCCCAGCGTGCAGGCCGAGGTCTGGGTCATGCGCACCCAGACCGGCGAACGCCTGGCTTTGTTGGACGGCTCGGTGGTAACGGCCCGGCGCACCGCCGCGGTATCGCTGCTGGCCGCACAAACCCTGGCCTCCGATCCTTCGGGGCCTTTGCTGGTAATTGGAGCCGGCACCCAGGCCAGAAGCCACCTGGAGGCTTTTGCTGAGGGCCTGGGTACCCGCAAAATCTACGTATACTCACGCAATCCGGCGCACGCCGAAGCCCTGGCCGCTTATGCCCGTGGGCGCGGTCTGCTGGCCCAGGCTATCTCGAGTACAGACGCCGTGTTGGACGAGGTCGGCCTGATTGTCTGTGCCACCACAAGCCCCAGCCCGGTGCTGCACCGGGCCCGCGAGGGTTGCTTCATCGCCGCAGTGGGAGCCTACCGACCCGAGATGGCCGAGGTGGCGCCCGAGCTTGTGCGGCGAGCCCGGGTATGTGTGGATACCCTCGAGGGAGCCCAAAAAGAGGCCGGCGACCTGCTACAGGCTGGGGTCGATTGGGATAAGGTCGTGCCGCTCGAGGTCGCCGTACGCCAACCCAGGCCCCAAACCGGCCTGGTGCTCTTCAAAAGCGTCGGACATGCCCGCTGGGATCTGGCCGCAGCCCGACTGGCTGTGCGATCGCTTTGGTAGGCTAGGGGTATGTTCCTGCTGGTCTTATGCACGGTACCGGAAGGTGAAACCGGCTCCAACATCGCCCGCGCCCTGGTACATGAGGGTTTAGCGGCCTGCGTGAACCTGCTACCGGGCCTGACCTCGGTATACCGCTGGGAGGGGCAGGTAGGGGAAAACCGCGAGACCTTGCTCCTGATCAAAACCACCCAGGAGCGCTACGCAGCCCTCGAGGCCCGTATCGGCAGCTTGCACCCCTACCAGGTACCCGAGATTGTGGCCATCCGGCTCGAGACCGGCCTGGCCTCCTACCTTGACTGGCTGGCCCAAAGTACCCGGTAGCCCCCACCGACGGTAAGCTATTAGCGATGCTTCGGGCCAAACTGCTTGAGGATGGAATGCCCTGTGGCCTTTTGGCCAGCGGGGTCTGGGTGGATGTGGAGACCCCCAGCCCCGAGGAACTGGCCCTGATTCAACAGCACTACCCCCTCAACCCCCTGGCGCTCGCCGATGCTCAGGAGATCGGTCACTGGAGTCGTTTTGAGGAGTATCCCCGGCACCTCTTCCTAATCTTGCGAACTCTCGAGTTCCCCCAGAATGCCCATAGCCGTACTGAACGGGTCTCCTACTTCTACTTTCCCCAAAGCCAGGTTTTACTCACCTACCGCAACGAGCCGGTAGAGTACCTGGAGCAAACCTGGAATAGCTTTCGCGGGGGCAGAGGTCTCTGGCTCTGGCAGCGCCTGCTGGACCGTGGGGTGCAGACCTTCTTCGAATATACCGACGCCCTGACGGACCGGGTCGAAGACCTCGAGGAGCTGGCCATGAACGGCGACAACGGCCCCGAAACCCCCCGCCGAGTTTTTGCAGCCCGGCGCGAGGTGCTGCGTATCCGTCGCCTGGTCTCGCAGGCCAGGGAGGCCTTGCTGCACCTCGAGCGCCTCCCCGAGCTTGGCACCGAGGCCTACCTGTTTCGCGACCTAACCGATCGGATGGGCCGGGTGTACGAAGGTCTGGATGCCGCCCGCGATGAGCTTTCCAACGTGCTGGAAGTGCATCTTTCGGCTCAAAACAACCGGCTCAACCGGGTAGTGCAGGCTCTCACGGTGATCTCGGTACTGTTCTTGCCCATGACCTTGTGGGCTGGGATCTACGGCACCAACTTCGAGGCCTTCACCGAGTACCAGTGGCCGCAGGGACGAATCTTCTTCTGGAGTGGGCTGCTGCTCATCGGGGGAAGCCTGGCCTGGTGGATGAAGCGCCGGGGTTGGTGGTGAGAAAAGCAACCCGCCTTACACATGTTTCCAAATGTGTCCTCACTCACTTCAAATAAATCAACACAAATGTTTACAAAATCAAAATAGCCTGCTATAGTCGGTACTGAGGAGTGATGAATCCATGCAGACCAGCATCCTGGATACCTTAACTTTCGATCCTGGCGAGATAATTCTCTATCCCGGAAAGCCTAGCTCCAAGGATCAGCTTTACCGGGTACGGGAGGGTCTGGTGCGCTTGCAAAGCGTAGACGACGAAGGAAATGCGCTCACCCTGCGCTTTGTACGGCCTGGAGAGTACTTTGGCGAAGAGGTAATCTCGGGCGCCGAGCGCTCCTATTTCGCCGAGGCCGTCACCGAGACCAAGGTCGATGCACTGGCCCCCGGTCAACTCACCGCTCAGGAAATGGCCGGCCTGGTGCAAGGGCTGGTCAAGGCTCTGGCCCAGACCTATCAGACCATCCAGCGCATATCCGGCCAACGCCTTAAGAACCGTATTGCAGCTGCCTTGCTTGACCTTTCACGCACCCCTGTTGCGTACACAGAGAAAAACGGGCAGGTAGGGGTCAAGGCCACCCACGACGAGATTGCCTCTGCAGTGGGTTCGGTGCGCGAGACCGTCACCAAGGTCATCGGCGAGCTAACCCGTGAAGGCTACATTCGCTCGGGCTACGGCAAACTGGTGCTGGAAAACCCAAGCGGTCTGGAACGCCTCTCCAAGGAAGCCGCCTGAGCCCGACCATCCGAGGCCTTTTCCCGGTGCGGTTGCCGTACCGGGTTTTGCTATTTGGTTTGCACAGGTTAGAGGTTTCCTTTTCCAGGACAAGCCTACCGGGCATCACCGGGGCAGACTTTAGTATGATTCAACTAGTTCTCAAAATGGCTTCTGGGGAAGCCTCCGCGAACTTGTTCCATGCTGCGCTAGTGGCCACCCAGGTATGCTTCCTGTATCTCGGGACGAGCCGCCAGCTCCTTAGCTGGGCCGCTCATGGTCAGATGGCCGGTCTGAAGAACATAACCTCGATGGGCA
>DAIUDO010000023.1:14271-21230 GCA_036845585.1 Meiothermus sp.
AGCTGGGCCGCTCATGGTCAGATGGCCGGTCTGAAGAACATAACCTCGATGGGCAATTTGCAAGGCCAGGCGGGCATTTTGTTCAACCAACAGAATGGTTTTGCCTTGCTGATTTAGCTTCTGGATAATCTCAAAAATAAAGTCCACCAGCACCGGGGCCAGGCCCATCGAGGGTTCGTCCATCAGCAGAAGTTTGGGGTCTTGCATCAGGGCGCGGCCAATCGCCAGCATCTGCTGCTCACCGCCCGAAAGCGTGCCGCCTTTCTGACTACGGCGTTCGGCCAGGCGAGGGAAAAGGGTAAAGGCCTGTTCCTTGCGCTCCTGGACAATTTTGGCATCCTTAATGAGGAAGCCTCCCATCTCGAGGTTCTCCTCCACGGTCATGCGGGGAAAAATGCGCCGGCCCTCCGGCACGTGTCCAATGCCCAGGGCTACTACTTTGTCGGCAGGGATTTTGTGTATGGGCTGGCCCTGGTAGATGACCTCGCCTTTGCGAGGACGGTTCATCCCGCTGATGGTTCGCAAGGTGGTGCTTTTGCCCGCCCCGTTGGCCCCAATCAGGGTAACAATCTCGCCCTCCTCAACTGTAAGGGACACGCCTTTGAGCGCATGGATGTGCCCGTAATAGGTGTGGATGTCTTTCACTTCAAGCAGAGGCATGGGTCGTCCCTCCTGCCTGTCCCGCGGCGCCTTTGCCCAAGTAGGCCTCAATCACCTTGGGATTGTTGCGAATTTCCGCCGGCAGCCCTTCGGCAATTTTGCTGCCGTACTCGAGGACCGCAATCCGATCCGATATGCTCATGACCATGGCCATATCGTGTTCGATCAGCACGATGGTCAGCCCCAGATCGTCGCGCAACTTGCGGATCCGCACCTTGAGGTCCTCAGTTTCTTGCTCGTTCATGCCTGCTGCTGGCTCATCCAGAAAAAGCAGCCTGGGCTCGAGGGCCATGGCCCGGGCAATCTCGAGGCGGCGCTGCTCGCCATAGGAAAGCCCCGAGGCCAGCTCCTCGGCCCGTTTGTCCAGGTTCATGTAGGCCAGCAGCTCCATGGCCCGCTCTTTGGCTTTCTTTTCGGTGGCGAAGAAACGAGGGGTGTGCAGCAGCACATCCAGGTAGGACTGCCGGGTGTGGTAATGATGTCCGACCAAAACATTCTCGAGCACGGTCATGGCCTTGAACAGCCGGATGTTCTGAAAAGTACGGCCCACGCCACAGCGGGCTACCCTGTCGGGCGGGTACCCGGTGATGTCCTGCCCAAAGAAAACCACCCGACCCACATCGGGCTTGTAGATGCCGGTGAGCAGGTTGAAGAATGTGGTTTTGCCCGCGCCGTTGGGCCCAATAACCGAGAAAATTTCCTTAGGCTGCACCTGTAGGCTCACGTCGTTTACAGCCACCAGGCCACCAAACTTCTTGGTAGCATTCTGTACGTCCAGGGCGAGCTCGCTCACTTTGCACCGCCTTCCTGGGCCTCCTGGCGGGCTTCCTGCATTTCGGCTCGGTGTCGCTGCTCCGGTATGAGCCCCTCGGGCCTGAATATCATCATCAGGATCAGAATCAGGCCGAAAACCAGGCGCTCGTATTTGGCCGGGTTGAGCTGGGGCGGCAGGTTCGCCATGTTGTAACCCAGGATGGTTACCCCAGTCTGTCGCCAGGTATTGAGGAGGTCAGAAAAGTCTTTCAGCAATCCAATGTTGAGCACGGTTACGGCCGCTGCTCCCACCACCGCCCCGCCAATCGAGCCCATACCCCCCAGAATCACAAAGGCCAGAATGTTGATTGAAGCCTGCAGGGTAAAGGACTCTGGGCTCACAAAGGTCTGCTTGGCCGCAAAAACCGCCCCCATGATGCCCGAGAAGGCCGCACCGGTTGCGAAGGCCAGCAGCTTGGTAGGCAGCAACGGAATCCCCATGGCCTTGGCAGCAATCTCATCCTCGCGAATGGCCACCCAGGCCCGACCAAAACGCGAGTTGGCCAGGCGCAGGTTCACCAGGATCACGATGCCGATTACCACAAGTACCAGCAGATAGAAAAAGAACGAATAGGCAATGGGTTCATCTACGGGGCGGCCATACAAGCGCTCAGCCCCGATGGCCCGAAGGAAATCGGCCAGGAACCCAACCTCAGGCCGGTTGACTGGGGTAATGCCCTGCGGACCGTTGGTGATGTTGAGGGGTTTATCGAGGTTATTGGCAAGTACCCGCACCACCTCCCCTAAACCCAGGGTTACGATGGCCAGATAGTCGCCCCGCAGCCGGAGGGCCGGCAGGCCGATCAGCACGCCTGTGATAGCCGCCGTAATGATGGCTAGAGCCATGAACAGATAAAGGTAGTTGCCGGGCAACCCCCCGGCTGAGAAGCCACCGATAAACTGAGCTGCCTGCGGAGAGCCAAAAATACCCCAGGTGTAGGCCCCAATGGCGAAAAATGCAGCGAAACCAAGATCCAAAAGCCCGGCCTGACCCACCACCACGTTGAGGCCTAGGGCCAGCGCTGCAAAGATGCCAATCTGGATTCCGAGTTCGAAGAGGAAAGAGTTGGTCAGGCCCGCGATGGGTATGGCAATAAACAGGATGGCCACACCCAAGGCAATGCGCACCAGATTGGATAGATTGGGCAGCAGAAAACAGGCGATCAGCACCCCTAGCAAACCGTAGAAGGCCAGCTTGTCATCGGGATTAAGGCGGAGCAGTATGGTGAGCGTAAGGGCCAACACCGCCAGCAGCCCCGAGCGCCATGGGGTCGGAATCTTCATGAGGCTCACCAGACCGACTGCAACCAGCAGGGCAAAATTGACCAGGCCGTTCTGGGGCTGCAGAACAGCACCCAGAATGGACAGCAGGGTGAACGCCAGGGTGAACGGGAGGGTGTACTGGCTCATACCTTTTCACTCACATTCTGGCCGAAAATGCCTTGGGGTCTGAACAGCAGCAGCAGAACCAGTGTCAGGAAAGCAAAGACATCCTTGTACTCGGTGCCGAAGTTTCCATTGGTCAGGAAGGGCAGATACGTGCCGGAAAGGGTCTCGAGCTGCCCTAAGATGAGCCCTCCAGCCATGGCCCCAGGAATGTTGCCGATCCCGCCCAGCACTGCCGAGGTGAAGGCTTTTAGGCCCGGCAGAACCCCCGAGTATGGGGTCACGTTGGTATAGAGGAGGCCGAACAACACCCCCGCCACCCCACCCAGTGAACCGCCAATCAAAAAGGTACGGGAGATGATGGCATCGGGGTTGATGCCCATCAGCGAGGCCGTCTGCATGTCCTGAGAAACGGCGCGGATGGCTTTGCCCAGCTTGGTTCGGTTGACCAGGTAGGTGAGGCCAATCAGCATCAGGATAGATACCAGAATAATGATGATTCCCTTGACCTGAATGGTCGTCTCGAGCGGCAGCTGCAAGGTGGTGTTCAGGGCATCGTAGGTGCGGTACTGCATATTGAACTCGTTATGCCGCAAGGCCGCATAGATACGGGTGAGGTCTTGGAGCAAGAAGGAGACCCCAATGGCGGTAATCATGGGTACCAGGATGCTCTTGCTCCCGCGTTTGCGCAGGGGGCGATAAGCGAAGCGCTCCACCAGTACCGCCATAACGCCCGAGCCCACCGCAGCAAAGAGCAAAGCGGCCAGCAGCAGCAAAAATGGATTGGAAATCACCGGCGCTTCCGGATTGCCCCAGAAACGGAAAACCTCGAGGCCAATCACCGCCCCGATCATGAAGACCTCAGAGTGTGCGAAATTAATCAGCCCCAGTACTCCGTAAACCATGGTGTAGCCCAGCGCCACCATGGCATAGACAAACCCCAAAAGAAGTCCCTCGAGGATGGTCTGGGGCAGGATCGACAGGAGTTCGGCAACCGTCAAGAAAACCTCCTTGGCCTATAATCATACCGATACGCGCAAAATATTCACCTTGCAACGCATCCTTTTACTTTGGCCTGACAGAGTATATAGGTTGTCGGCTGGGCTGGCAACGGGGAACCAACAATCAGCAAATTTGGTTTCAAACTCTCCTGCGTGAGGTTTTCAGCAAAAAATAGCCGGTTCTTCAGGTGAAAAACCTGCCACCCCGGAGGCCCTAATCAAAACAGCTCCCGCTTTGGCAGGAGCTGTTGGGTCGGATGAGGGGTTTACTGGCGCGCAGCGGGGGGCGCGAACTGAATCACCCGCAGCACTTCGCCGGGGTACTTGGCTTCCTTCATGTTCACGATGTAGTAATCGGAGAGCTTGCGGTCACCCTTGCTGTCGAACTCTATGCGCCCGGTCAGGCCGTCGAGCTTAACCTCACGCACCGCGCGGGCTACCTGCTCGCGGGTGGGCTTGCGGCCGTTGTTGGCCCGGATGCTGGACTCGAGGGCGTTCAGTATTACGTTAGCAGCGTCGTAAGCATAGACCGCGTAGGCTTCGGGGTCTTTTCCAAATTTGGCTTTGTAGCGCTGAGCAAAGGCCGCGGCCTTGGGCAGGGTGCTGATGGGGCCAGCAGTGGTGGTGAAGAGCACCCCTTTGGAAGCGCTGCCGGCAATCTTGACCAGGTCGGAAGCGTCCAGACCGTCACCGCCCATGAAGGTTGCGGTGATGCCGCGCTCGCGCATCTGCTTGACCAGCACACCACCTTTATCGTAGATGCCCCCATAGTAGACCAGGTCGGGGCGCTGGGCGCGCATCTGGAGGATTAGAGGTTGGAAGTTGGAGGCTTCTTCGGTACCCACCAGGGCGACCACCTGGGCCCCCAGCTCGCGGGCGCGGGCTGCAAAAGCCTCGGCAAGGCCCTGTCCGTAGGGGGTCTTGTCGTGAATAACGAAGAGGCGCTGGCGCTTGAGTACCTTGACGGCATACTCGGCGCCCACCGGACCTTGCACATCGTCGCGACCGCAGATGCGGTTGACACTCAGGTAGCCGCGGTCGGTAACTCGGGGGTTGGTGTTGGCCGGGGAGACCATCACAAGATTTGTGTCTTTGTAGATTTCCGAGGCAGCAATAGCCACGCCCGAGTTGAGGTGCCCCACGATGCCCAACAGGTCGGGATCGTTGACGATACGCCGGGCCACGGCCACACCCACGTCAGGGGTAGCCTGGTCGTCCTGGGGAGCGAACTGGAGCTGGAAACCCAGCTGCTGAAAGCGGGCCTGAGCGTCCTCAATGGCGATCTGTGCGCCTTGCTGAATGGCCGTACCCAGAGCCGACTGAGGCCCCGAGAGAGGCGATACTGAGGCAATCTTGATGACGTTGGTCTGGGCCGAGGCCACACCCAGGGCCAAGGCACCCATCGCTAGAATTGCTATTTTTCTCATGCCAACTCCTCCTGAACTGCTTAGCCAAAAGCGGCTAATTCATTCTAACCAACCCATGCCGGCTTGTGTCAACGCGGGTCCTTGACTTTATTTGCCAGCCAAGTATGAGGGTACACGATTTATTTTGGACTGCAACTTTGGCGCAAGTTACGATTCAAGACCAGGCCAGCGCACCATTGTCCACCAAATAGCCATCGTCCGAGATGGCCCATCCACCGCTTGACTGAACGGGGTCGTTCGGAGGATGGGCGGCTCGAGGCAGACTTCTAGTCGAGCCTGCAAACGCCTGGGTTTTAGTACTCGGCCAAGTACTGATCGAGCTCCCACTGGTGAACAGCTATCCTGTAGGAGTTCCACTCCACACGCTTGGCGTTGAGGAAGTCCTTATAGACCTGCTCGCCCAATGCGCTCCGCACCACACGATTCTTTTGCATGGCCTCGAGAGCCTCGCGCAGGGTTCCGGGCATCTCACTAACCCGATACTTGCGCCTGTCTCGAACCGATAACTCGTGCACGTCGCGCTCGATAGGAGGCGGCGGGGTCAGATTACTCTCGATGCCTTCCAGACCAGCCCCTAGAATCACCGCCAGGGCCAGGTAGGGATTGCAGGAGGGGTCGGGGAATCGAAACTCGGCCCGCGTGCTGGCTCCGCGCCGTTTGGGAACCCGAATCATGGCGCTGCGATGCGAGACCGACCAAGCCACACTGGTCGGCGCCTCGTAGCCGGGTGTTAGGCGCTTGTACGAGTTAACCAGAGGGTTGGTAATGGCCGCCATGCCCTCGGCATGCTCGAAGAGGCCCGCAATGAACTGCAGCGCCGTCTTGGAGAGCTGATGAGGCCAGGCCTCGAGCCGCCCTTTGGGCTCATAGAAGGCATTCTGGCCGCCCTTGAAAAGCGAAAGATGGAAGTGAAGGCCCGAGCCATTGATACCCGCGATGGGCTTGGGCATGAAGGTGGCATGCAGCCCGTGGTTGATGGCGATGCGTTTGGCCACAAACTTAAAGGTAGTCAGGTCGTCGGCGGTCCTGAGGGCATCGGCGTGCTTGAAGTCGATCTCGTGCTGCCCGGGCGCACCCTCGTGGTGGGCGGCCTCGATCCGTAGGCCCATCGCAACCAGCATGTCTACCATGTCGCGCCGGGCTTCCTCACCTTTGTCGGTCGGGGCCAGATCGAAGTAACCGGCGCGGTCGGTGGTGTGGATGGTCGGGCTGCTGTCGGGACTGCGGTTGAAGAGGAAAAACTCGACCTCGCTGCCCACAAAAAAGTTATCGAAACCTTTCTTTTGAGCCCGTTCGATCTGGCGCTTCAGAACCTGCCGTGGGTCACCCTCAAACGGCTTGCCATCGGGATAGGCAATGTCACAGATCAGGCGAGCCACGGTTCCTTTGGTGTTGGGCTCGAGGGACCTCGGATAGACTACAAAACTGTCGTAGTCCGGCTTTAGCAGCATGTCCGACTCTTCCACATCGGTGCGACCAAAGCCTTCGATGGAAGAACCATCGAACATAATCTCGCCGTCCAGTGCTTTTTCGAACTGGTTCGTGGGCAGCTCGACCACCTTATTGATGCCCAGAATGTCGGTGAATTGCAAACGCAAGAAGCGCACCTGGTGATCCTTTAGCTCTTGCAGAATATCCTGCTTGGTTCGTGCCATGGGTATAGCATACCGGT
>DAIUDO010000024.1:0-4224 GCA_036845585.1 Meiothermus sp.
AGCTGATGGCTACACCGCCGACTGCTCGACTTGCTGCAGGCTTTCTCGCCATACCGCCCGAAGCTTGCGCCAGACGGTGAACCCTAACAGCAAGGCGGTGCCCACCAGGGTCACCAAGATAACCACGAAACCGACCCCTTGAACCCACATCGCCACCAGGTTGAGGGCCAGGGTGATGATCCACAGGGTGACGGTGGTGCGGCGCTGGGAGAAGCCCCTGGCTAAGAGCCGGTGGTGGATATGGTCCTTTCCTGGGGTAGCCATGGGATTTTGCCGCTTGAGAAGCCGGCGGACAAACACCTGAGCGGTATCCAGGATGGGCAGCAGCAAAAACAAGGCTGTAGGTATCAGCGAAAAAAACGTGGTGACCTTGAGGCTGCCCAGCAACGCGGTAGCGGCCAGTACATAGCCGAAGAAATAGGCCCCGGCATCCCCCATGATGATCTTGGAGGGAAAGAAGTTGTGCCGTAAAAAACCCAGTGCTGCCCCGGCCAGCGCTGATAGCACTAGAGTAGCCGCTACCCACTGGGGGTTTTGAGCCGAGACGGCCAGCAAACTCATGGCGGTGATGAAGGCGATACCCCCGGCCAGTCCATCAACCCCATCCATCAGGTTGATCGCGTTGGTAATCCCGATGACCCACACCACCGTCAGCACAATACCCCAGAAGGGGTCTAAAGCCGTGCCGAACGCCGCGTGAAAGCGGATATCTACCGCCACCAGAAGCAGTGCCACCAAAAACTGCACCAGGAGCCGGAATAATGGGGGTAGTCCAAACTGGTCATCTACAAAGCCCACCAACACCAGAATGGCCCCACCCAGCAAAATGGCCAGCACCTGGACCTGCACTTCCTGAATCAGGATGGGACGCAGAGCGGTAGCTACGATGAGCGCTGCGACCACGCCCGCAAAAATGGCCAGACCTCCCGCATTGGGCAACGGCTCCTTATTCAGGCGACGGGCGTTGGGTTGATCGGCCCAGCCCACCTTGAGGGCAAACTGTCGCACCCTGGGCATAAATCGCCAGGTTACAGCCCAGGCCACCACAAACGTAAAAATTACAATCAACCAGCCCGAGCCGGTGGGGTTGGCGATGCCGATGGATTTGAGTAGGTCAATCATACCCGTAACCGCTATAGCTTATAGCCGATGGGTGAGGAATGGAGCAAGGCAAGGAGCCGAGTCGGTGGGTCGGCCCCACAGGAGCGGCAAGGCATCACTGTGCAGCAGGCTTACTTTGTGCCATAGATCCGGTCGCCTGCATCCCCCAAGCCCGGCACGATGTAGCCGTGGTCGTTGAGGTGGCTGTCCACGGCAGCAACCACGATTTCCACGTCGGGGTGGGTTTCTTGTACCCGCTGGATACCCTCTGGGGCCGCGATGACGCTCATCAGCTTGATGTGATGGGCCCCTTTGGATTTTAGGATCGAAAGGGCGTGCACCGCGCTGCCGGCAGTGGCCAGCATGGGGTCGGTGAGGAAGACCCGGCGATCGGCGATGTCGGCGGGAAGTTTACAGTAGTACTCCACCGGACTTAGGGTCTGAGGGTCGCGGTATAGCCCGATGTGTCCGACCTTGGCAGCCGGCACCAGCTTCAAGATGCCGTCGACCATGATCAGCCCGGCGCGCAAAATGGCGACCACGGCCAGTTTTTTGCCGGAGAGCATGTGGGCCGTCATGGCGGTCAGGGGGGTTTCGATGGTGACGGGGTCGAGCTCGAGGTCGCGCATGGCTTCGTACGCCATCAGCATGGTGACCTCTTCCATAAGCTCGCGGAACTCTTTGTTGCCGGTATGCTTGTCGCGAATAATGGCGAGCTTGTGCTGAATCAGGGGGTGGTCGACCACGGTCAGTTTCATGTTGAAAGAATCGTAACACTGCCTCGAGGGCAGGGGCAAATGCGGGTCGATGGGTCAGCCGAGGGCATCCGGGCTGAAGTGTTGGTAGAACCTCAGGGCCTTGGGCATCTTATCGGCTACCGCAGCCTCGAAGCCAGAAGGGTCTTTGGTGCGAAACCAGTGCATGTCGTGGAGATAGGTCAGCGGTATCCAGAACCGCAAGCGAAGCCACAGCGGTCTGGGCTCGGGGTAGCGGCGAACGATGGTCTGCAACGCCTTTAGGGCCTCCTCTTCGCCCAACAAAACCAGCGTGCCGGTCGTCAGGATGGCCAGGTCTCGGGCAGGGTCGTCGGGCTGGGCCCGCACCCAGTCCACAACCAACGCATCGGGAACCGAGCGAGCCTGGGGGTGTTTGAGCAGGATGTTGCCTGCGTGGGGGTCCCGGTGGCAAAAAGCCTGGGGGGTTCCGGCGACTTCTTCTACGTGGGCTTGCAGCCAACGCACCAGCTGTTGGGCTTCGGGTAGGTCGTGGAGGGTTCCGCCAAATTGCATAAGCCGGTCGTGCAGGCGGCTCTGGCTGACCACACCGGGCTCGCGGATGGCGTGCAGCCGCACAAAAAACCGGGCCAGCCAGTCAAGGGCAGCCTCGGAGAATCGGTCGGGCGTGAAGTTGGCCCCAGGGTAGCGCTTGCTGACCAGGATGCCGTGGTGGTCTAGCGCAAAGGCCTCGACAACCCATTCCCCAAGACCGGCCTTGGTCATGTTCAGGGCCTCGAGGCGGGCCGCATAGATACCGCCGGGCTGCCAGGCTGTGGGGTTGGGCGGGTAGACCTTGAAGACCAGCCCATCGCCCGCAAAAGTACGGGCCTCGCCCCCCCCCACCAGCGGGGTCAGTTGCATCTGGAAGCGGGCCTCGAGGGCGGGCAGGATTTCCACCGACAACCAGAATACTCGAGGACGAGCGTACAACGAATCGCACTAATCCGAGGCGACCTGGGGGGTTGGCACGGGTGGCTCCGCTTTGGGCGCGGGTGTGGGGGCCAGCACTTTGGGCCAGGGGAAACGAATCAGCAGCAGGGCAGCCACAACGGTGAGCAGCCCCATCACGGCCACGCCCCAGCGCGCTCCTAGGGCGTCGATCAAGAAACCCGAAAGATAGGCTCCCAGCGGCCCTGAGCCCAGCAGGACCATCGAGTACACCGACATCACCCGCCCCCGGATGCGGTCGGGCGCGATGAGCTGAACGGTGGTGTTGGAGTTGAGCATGGTGGTAATCATGCCCAGCCCGCCGATGCTCAGCACCACCGCTACCCATAGCGTGGGCAGCGGAAAGGCCAGCGCCATCAGTGCCGACCCCAGGATTAGGCTGCCCAATACCGCGCGCATGGGGCGGGCCTTAGAGGCGATGGCCTGCACCACCGCGGCCACAATAGAACCCAGCCCTACCGCCGACATCAACAGCCCGAAGCCCTGGGCATCGAGGCCTAGCTCGAGCCGGGCGTAGGAAGGCACAATGGTCTGGAAGTTCATGCCCAGCAGGCTGGTCAGGCCCACCAGCAGCACCACCTGCCGCACCAACGGGTGCTGCCAGACGAAGCGCAAGCCCTCGAGGGCATCCTCCATGACCCCGCTGCGTTTGGGCTCGATGCTGTGGCTGGGGGTTGCAAACAAGACGGCAATCAGGGGTACGAAGGAAAGGGCATTGACCAGGTAGCTCCAGGAGAGGCCAAATCCCGCAATCAGCAGGCCCGCCAGGGCAGGCCCCACCAACCTCGAGGTGTTGAAGCCAAAGGCATTGAGGGCGATGGCCCCCGGATAGCGAACCTTACCGGCCAGCTCCACCGTGAAGGCCTGCCGTACCGGCAGGTCCATGGCGTTGAACATACCATATAGGAAAGCAAACACCAGCACGTACTCGTATCGCACCAGCCCGGTTACAATCAGGGTGAACATGCCAAAGGCCAGCACGGCCATGCCGCTCTGGGTGATAAAGAGTAGGTTGCGGCGGCTGTAGCGATCCGAAAGAACCCCAGCTGGGATTGAGAAGAGCAGCGAGGGCAAGAATTGCAGCGCCACGACCAGTCCCAGGCGCTCGGCGCTACCGGTCAGCTCGAGCACCAGCCACCCTTGAGTGGCCGCTTGCATCCATGTGCCAAGCTGGGAGAGGAACAGGGCAATCCAGTAGGTTCGATATCGGGGGTCACGTAGCAGCGACAAAGCGAGCACAAGCCTCATCATACTCCCAAACTGACCGGCGGGTCAGTTGGTGTAAACAAACCCATCGCCAAAGAGGAGTAGCGCAAGCGCTTGCAAGAACGACTGGATAACCCGGAAAAGCGCTGGAAATTCCGTATGGGCGACCTCGAGGACCGCAAACTGTGGGACC
>DAIUDO010000024.1:4324-20761 GCA_036845585.1 Meiothermus sp.
GAAAAGCGCTGGAAATTCCGTATGGGCGACCTCGAGGACCGCAAACTGTGGGACCACTACCAGCTAGCCTTCACCGAGGCTATCCGCGAGACCAGCACCGAGTATGCCCCCTGGTATGTGATTCCAGCCCACAAGAACTGGTACCGCAACTGGCTGGTGGCCAGCATCCTGGTCGAGACCCTGGAGGGTCTGAAGATGCGGTACCCCCAGCCCGAGGCGGGGCTCCAGCGGGTCGTTATCGAGTAGGGGCGGCCCCTAGCCCCGCAGGTGAATACGGGCCTGGGTGATGGCAGTGCTGTGCGGGCCAGCGGCCAGAGCAAGCTCGAGGCCGGTTACCTCGGGGAGTTCCTCGACCAGCCGCGAGACCCGCAGCAAGATGTCCTGCAGACCCTCGAGGTCGGCCTTACCGCTCAGGGGAGCTAACATCTCAGCAGCCTCGACGTCGGTAAGTGGGGTAATGCGGATGCCCAGCTGCTGCTCGCCCAGGGGTAGGTTGCTGAGGGATAGGGTCAGCACAGGACCGAAGAGCGGGTCGTGTTGGACCCGCAGGGCCAGCGGGATGGTCGGGCCCTCTATGAAGCCCGTTTTCAGCCCAAAGTACCCCAGCAGCACCCTGGTTTGGGACTCCTTCAAGGCCCCCTTGGCCGCTCCCACCAGAGCCCGGGCCTGGTCTTCCGCCACCCCGTGGTCGGGAATTTCGCCCAGGGGGGCCTTGCGCCACTGTGCGTAGGTGTAGGCCGCTGCCAGGGCTCGCCCGGCCGACTCCGGGAAACGGTAAGAGGGCACCAGCTCTGACCCCAGCCGCACCCGGGGCCGCCCTGGGGTCATGAAGCATGTCAGGATGGGGATGTTCACGCCCTGGGCCCTGGCCTCAGCAATAGCCTGGCGCAGGGCCTCCCCCACCTCTTCCAAGGTGGCATAGCCCAGCGGCACGAACAGGGCGATGGCCGCATCGTAGCCGCTTTGGAGCAGGGCTTGGGCCGCGCTCAAGTAGTCCTCCGCCGAAGCCCTCGAGCCCAGGTCGCGCACCTCGGCCACAAGCCCCTCGGCCCTGAGGGCATCCTCGGCCAGGAAAGCAGGGCCGGAGGCGTTGGTCAGCAGAGCCACCCTGGGGCCCTCCGGCAACGGCTGGTGGGCCAGGATGGCGGCGATGTCGAAGAGCTCCTCGAGGTTCTCCGCCCGCACCACCCCGGTCTGCTTGAAGAGGGCCTCCACCACCGGATCACGCCCAGGCCGTACCACCAGGATGGGCTTCTTGCGCCCGACCCGGCGGGCCAGCCGGGCAAAGCGGCGGGGGTTCCCGAAGGATTCTACGTAGAGCAGAATCAAGCCGGTATCGGGGTCTTCTTCCCAGTACTGGATCAGGTCGTTGGAGGAAATATCAACTTTTGCCCCCAGCGAGATAAAGTTGGAGAATCCCAGGCCCATCTCGCGGGCATACTCCAGCACGGCCAGCCCTACGGCTCCACTCTGGCTCGACATGGCGATGCGCCCCCGCAGGGGCAGACGGGAGGCCAGCCCGGCGCAGAGCTGAATGTCGGGGCTGGTGGTCATCAGAGCCAGCGAGCCCGGCCCTACCAAGCGCATACCGTAGTGGCGGCAGGTTTCCACCAGGGCCTTAACCTGAGGTCCTTGCATATCGGTGGTGACTACCATCAAAGCCCGCACTCCCCGCTGCCCGCAGGCTTCGGCTGCCTCGAGCACCTTGTCGCGGGGGGTGGTGACGATGGCTAGATCCACCGGCCCTGGAACGGCTTTGATGGAGGTGTAGGCCAGCATCGAGCCCACCACCGGTACTTCGCCTGCCGCCGGCACGGCGGCTGGGTTCACCGGATAGACCGGGCCTTGAAAACGATTCAGGACCAGATGCTCCAGGATCTGATATCCAACGCTTTCCGGGTCGCGGGAGGCGCCCACCACCGCCACGCCCCTAGGGCGCAACACCGGCATCAGCGAGGCCACCGTGGCGACCCGCTCGCGCAGCTCGAATCGGGCGACCATCTCGGGGCTGGGCTCTATCTCGAAACTGACCTCGACCTCACCAGAGTCGGTGTGGGCTTCTACCTTGAAGCCGCTGGCCTTGAAAACATCGAGCATCTGCTTGTTTTCGGCCAGGGTAAAGGCGTGGAAACGGCGGATGCCTCGCTGGACCCCAATTAGTGCCAGTCGCTCCAGGAGCAGCGAGCCCAGACCCTTTCCCTGATACCAGTCGTCCACCAGAAAAGCCACCTCCGCCGAGGTAGAGCCGGTGCCCTCTTGTACGTACTCTCCGGTCGCGATGATGCGCTCGGGGTCTCCAGTTAGCACCACCAGGGTCACCTTGTCCTCGCCCTCGGGTTTTTTGAGCAGCAGGTCGGCGGCGGTCTCGGGCCTGACCTCGGAGAAAAACCGGAAGGTGCGGGCCTGGGGTGAAAGACGCTCGAGAAACTCCACAAACAAGGGCCGGTCCTCGGGGCGGGCCGGGCGCAGGGTAGCAGTGCGCCCATCCTTGAGCAGGATGGGGCCGGACTCGAGCGCATACTGCGGGGTAGGGGGGGGGATGTAGCGTTCGGGCATACAACCTTCCTGTGCACCAGCATAGCGCCAAACTGGCGATGGATGGCTCTTTACAACGGTCTGTGGTAGGTTTGCGTAATTTGGGCGGCCCAAGTCCCAGTTTAGGAGCAAAAAGTCATATTTTTTGCTTGAAGTCTACTGTATGGTCGTATACTGGACAGAGGAGGTCGGCTATTTACGGCCATGAAATTGCGCGATTTAGCACTGCGGCTCGCCAAGCCTTTTTTGATTGAGGGCCCTGCCCGCGAGCGTAGCCTGAATGAGCTGAAGCTGCTCTTTTACCAGACCACAGAGCCCATTGAAGGTCGTTTTTACAAGTCCAAAACGCCCCAGGCAGAAGAGATTTTCCGTCACATCATCGGCATCGAACGCTGGGGCCAACGCCGCTTGCAGGTGGCTTTTGGAGCCCCTTTGCTCGAGGACGTGCACCACACCTACAAACCCCCCGAAGGCCTCGACAAATACCAGTTGCTGCGGGAGTTTCGCAATACCCGTCTGCAAACCATCGAGCTTACAGACAAACTCAAGGGCACCATAATGCCCCAGTACATTCCGCACAACGACCTGGGGCCTCTTTCCACCCGAGGCTGGTTGTACTACCTCTACCTGCACGCCAACTTCGAGAGCCGGCGAATGCGCTAGGCGCCAGGCCGTAAGGACCGCCAGCTGCATTCCCCTTTTTTCTTGTGACAGTCTGTAACCTGTAGCCATGCGGGTGAAAGCTAAGTTCTGGCTTGAGTCCAACCAAGGGGATTTTTTGCTGGGGCCCGGCACCCTGCGCCTGCTGCTGGCCGTGGCCGAGCAGGGCAGCATCAAGGCGGGGGCTAAAGCCGCTGGCCTAAGCTACCGGGCCGCCTGGGAGCGCCTAAAGAAGGCCGAGGAGGGGTTGGGCTTCGCACTGCTGGAGCGTTTTTCGGGAGGAGAAGGCGGCGGGGGAAGCAGCCTGACCGCCGAAGCGCTCGAGCTCATCGAGCGCTACCGTCAATTCCTGCGGCAAGCCGAAAATGCCCTCGAGGCTTCGTTTGCTGCAGCTTTTGCCGATTGGAAAAACACTCATGATTGACTGTAAAGTGTTATATGTAAAGCGTACAAATGCTCATTTTTAGATGTACAAACTACAATAGATACGCGGTTACATGCAAACTGTTGACAAGATATTGGTCGTTTGCTATTCTACAGATGCCAGACGCTTCATGTACAGCTCCCCGGTTGCCAGGCCGGGGAGCCCTCCCTTGTTACACCGGGAAGATAATCTTCCAAATCAAAAACCCTAGAGGCTTGAATAGTGCAACTAGAATCCTGGAGCACACCCCACCCTCCCTACGGTCGGTGGAGAAAATGCCTCCCCTCCAAGGGGCGGGATTGCGCTCCATGGATGCGACCTAACGGTATCGGCTTCCGCTACGCGGATAACTTCAGCTGGGTTAGTTCGTCACCGGATGGTGATGAACCAACCCAAGTCTGAATTTTATATTTGAATCGGGCCCGATGGGATCATGAAAAGCACCAGCACCTGCTTTTTGCAGCAGGTGCTGGTAAAAGCAAACCTCAGACCTCAGGATTGAAGGCTGCCGGAGCCACTGCTTCGGGGCGTTTGGTCTGGGCGATAA
The DNA here is from genome assembly GCA_036845585.1 of Meiothermus sp. GTDB lineage: Bacteria > Deinococcota > Deinococci > Deinococcales > Thermaceae > Meiothermus. Next base: position 8,491 of record DAIUDO010000024.1, read on the forward strand.
TCTCGCGCACACGCTCGCCCTGCACGATTTCCGACTCCAGAAGCTCCTCAGCCAGCCGGTGCATGGCCTCAGCATTGCTGGACAGTGCTTGCTTGGCCTTTTCGTAGGCCCGGTCCAGAATAGCCCGGATATCAGCATCGATCAGACGGCTGGTCTCCTCGGAGTGGTCCTGCTTTTTGGCAATCTCCTCCCCCAGGAAGATGGGGCCGGTGTTGGAGCCCCAGGCCACGTTTTTGAAATGGTCGCCCATTCCCCAGTCCAGCACCATCTGCTTGGCCAGGCTGGTGGCCTGCTTGAAATCGTTGGCTGCACCGGTGGTGATGGTCCCCACAAAAAGCTCCTCGGCAGCCCGGCCCGCCAGGGTCATGGCCAGGGTGTCCTCGAGGTGCTCCTTGCTCATCAGGATGCGCTCCTCGGGCTTACTCCAGCGCACCCCCAAGGCCATGCCCCGCGGCACGATCGAGACCTTCTCGGTCTTGTCGGCGTAGGGCAGGACTTCCCCGGCGATGGCGTGGCCGGCCTCGTGGTAGGCCACCGCCCGCTTCTCCTGCTCGCTCAGCTTGAGCGTGCCCCGCTCGAGGCCCAGCATGATCTTGTCCAAAGCCGCCTGGAAGTGGGCCTGGTGGATCTCGCCGGCATTCTCACGGGCGGCCTGCAAGGCGGCCTCGTTGACCAGGTTCTTCAGGTCGGCCCCGCTGAACTGGGGGGTCAGGCGGGCCAGGGTGTTCACGTCCACATCCGGGGCGAACTTCTTGCCCCGCATGTGCACCTGCAGAATCTCCTTGCGCTCCTCCAGGGTAGGCAGGCCGATCACCACCTGCCGGTCAAAGCGGCCAGGGCGCAAAAGGGCCGGGTCGAGGATGTCGGGCCGGTTGGTTGCGGCCAGCACGATGACGCTGGTGTCCTTCTCGAAGCCGTCCATCTCCGAGAGAATCTGGTTGAGGGTCTGCTCCCGCTCGTCGTGCCCCCCGCCGATGCCGGCCCCGCGCTTGCGCCCGATGGAGTCCAGCTCGTCGATGAAGATGATGGCCGGGGCGTTGCGCCGGGCCTCCTCGAACAGGGTGCGCACCCGGCTGGCCCCCACCCCCACGAACATCTCCATGAACTCCGAGGCCGAGACCGAGAAGAAGGGCACCCCGGCCTCACCGGCCACCGCCCGGGTGAGCAGGGTCTTGCCCGTTCCGGGCGGCCCCACCAGCAGCACCCCTTTGGGAATTTCGGCGCCGATGGCGATGTACTTCTGGGGGTTCTTGAGGAAGTCCACCACCTCCATCAGCTCGCGCTTGGCCTCGGTATGGCCGGCCACATCCTTGAAGGTGGAGTTGACCCTTTTTTCTTTTCCATACTGGCGGGCCCGGCTCTGTCCAAACTGCATGACCTGGCCAGCCCCGCCCTGGGCCCGCATGAAGAAGAACCACCAGAAGGCAATCAAGGCCGCGATGGGCAGCAGGCTGTACAGCAGAGGCCCCCAGATGCTGGGCGGTCGGTTGGTGATCTCGACGCCGTTCTGACGCAGCAGGCTGGTGAACTGCGGGTCGCTAAAGCCTGTGGGAAGGGCTACGACCGTGAAGCGGTCGGTGGTTGCGGTGGTGTTGCCGACGGGGAGGCGCTCAGGGGCCTTAAAAAAGCCGGTGATGCGACCCTCCTGCAAAATTACCCTGGCCACCTTACCCTGCTCCACGTATGCGATGAAATCGCTGTAAGATACGGTATAGCGGGTGTTGTTGTTGCCACTGAACAGGGTAAAGAGCCAGTAGGCTAGAATGGCGATGACCAGCAAGCTCCAGGGATTGATGCGTGTAGGCAAACCTTGACCTCCATTTGGGTGCCCTTGCGGGCGAACCACCTGATTTGCGATTATAAGTCGGCAAACCGTGGCACCTGAACTTGAGTATATGGTACTCAATACCAGGATGAGGAATGAGTCCTAGGGTGTAAAGCAGGGGATAGGTGCTTGGTATGGGGTCTAGGTGCTCAGGCAAGTTGCTTTTCGATGGGCATTCGGCCAGGTGGATTAGCTGATACCGGGTGGCTGTCCGGGTACGGTTTTAGGCTCCCTGCGCTGGTGGTGCAGACGGGCGTTAGGAACGGCTTTGGAACAGGGGGGGCCGTCCCTGGGCAATGCCCCAGCGTTCATCGCTTTTTAGCTTTGCGCTTTATGATGTGAACAATGCAAGCGGTGCTAGAGGCCCTCCATCAAGGCGACTACGATGCGGCGTTTGAAACGCTGATACGCACCTTGGCACTGGCCCAAGGTGAGGATGCAGCAGACACAGCCTTGTTGCTGGCGGAGGCCTACTCACTCTACGGTGAGAGCGGCATAGAGGGTGCCAACCGGGCGCTGGAAGAGGGGCTGGGCAGCGTGCCTGCCCTCGAGTCGCATCCGCGCTATCGCTCAATTCTGGGGGAGATGCGTGCCCTGGAAGGGGCTCCAGAAGAGGATGTGCGGCAGATCCTGCCCAAGACCAACGATCCCCGCGCCCTTTACCACCAGGCCCAGGCCCTGATGTACCTGGGTTTACCGGAAGAGGCACTGGAAATCTTGAACCAGCCCCTCGAGCTGCCGGCGTTCCTGGCCTGGCGGGCCCACACCCTACGGGGCAAAGCCTACGAGCGTCTGGGAATGGCGGCCGAGGCTGCCGATGCCTACCGCGAGGCTGCCCGGCTTGCGGTAGGCCTGGAGCACTACTGGAACCTGATCGATGCCTCGGCGATGTATGTGGAGGCGGGGATGGGTCAAGAAGCCCTGGAGGCCTTGCAGGAAGCCCAGCCCGATGCTCCCGAGCTCGAAGACCCCGAGGATGCCGCGACGCGCTGCTACCTCGAGGCCCGTAGCCAGCTTCTGTTGGGAAACCCCAGCCTGGCCCTGGAAGCCATCCAGCGGGCCCTGCAGAAGGAGCGCGAGGGGGCCGAGCCGGCCCATGGTACCCCTTTGGTTCAGGGGCAGGCCCTGATGCAGCTGGGCCAGCCCCACGAGGCCATCGAGGCCTTCCGCGAGGCGGTCCGGCGGGCCGAGGATTCCGACAAGAGCTATGCCCTGCACGAGCTGGCGGTGGCCTACCTCGAGGCCGGTGAACTGGCCGAGGCCGAGGCCACCCTGCGCGATGTGCTGCGGGATCCGGAGTACGGCCACACCGGTGAAGCCCACGGTGACCTGGCCGAGGTGTTTTACCGTCAGGGCCGCTATGAAGAGGCCGCAGAGACCGCACGCGAAGCCATCCGGCAGGGCAGCCTGAGCGCCGGGCATCTGATTTTGGGTAACCTAGCCTACGATTTGCTACACCTCGAAGAGGCCCTCGAGCACTACACCGTGGCCTGCCAGGAGGCTTCGGAGGGCAGCCGCGACTGGGTGACCGCCCAGCAGATGGTGGTGGATACCCTGGTCCAACTCGGGTTTCGCCGACCGGAAGAGATTGTCTCGCGCAGCGAAGCCGTGCTGCCCTACCTGCACCCTGCCGATGAGTGGCACCAGACGCTCAGCAACTACGCTGAGCGAGCTCGCCAACAGATGGGCGGAAACCGGACCCTCAACTGATTAGCGCTCAAGCTCCTGCACTGGGGTCTGGGTATAAAGAGCCAGCCAGCGGATGACCTGCTCCACGTCGCCCAGATCGATCATCTCCGAAGGGCTGTGCATATAGCGGTTGGGCACCGAGACAATAGCGGTGGGAATACCCTCGCGCACCAGGGCAATTTCGTCGGCATCGGTGCCTGAGTGGCTACCGTGGGCCTGCAGCTCGTAGGCGATCTGGTGGTTGCGGGCAATCTCACGCAGGCGCTGTACTACCTGGGGATGGGTCAGCGGGCCGATATCCAGCACACCTCCCTTGCCCAAGGCGCCCTCACCCACGTTTTTCTTATCCATCTCGGGAGCCCCAGAGCAGTGGGTAACGTCCACCACCAGGGCGGTGTCGGGCTCGAGCCGGAAGGCCGCCGTGCGGGCACCATAGGCACCGATCTCCTCTTGCACCGTGGCTACCGCCGTGACCTGGGCGCCAACCCCCAGGTTTTTGGCCTCCCGCAGTGCCTCCAGCACAATAAAAGCCCCTATGCGGTTATCTATAGCCTTGGAGACCAGGCGACGGTTCAGCAGGTAGTGAAAGGGCTGGTCGATAACGCCAATCGAGCCGACCTCGAGCCACTCCCGGGCTTCCGGGCCGTCCTTGGCTCCGATGTCGGCCCAAAGACTCTTGAGTTTCACCGCTTTTTCCCGTTCCTCGGGCTCGAGCAGATGGATGGCTTTGCGCCCAACCACCCCACGCACCTCGCCCTTGGGCCCCTTGAAGCGCAGGCGCTGGCCTACCAACACCTGGGCGTCCCACCCGCCCAGCGCCTTGAGCCAGATAAAGCCGTGGTCGTCGATATGCGAGACGATGACCCCAATTTCGTCCACGTGACCGGCCAGCATGAGGCGGGGTGTGCCGCCGGGGTTCAGAGTGGCGTAGGCATTGCCATGGCGGTCGGTCTCAACCAGATCGGCAAAGCTGCGGGCCTGGGCGGTCCAGATGGCGATGGCCTCCTGCTCAAAGCCGGTAGGGCCGGGGGCCTGGAGAAGGTGCTCGAGGAAATTATGGTTCATGGTGGACTCCTGCCGAAGCGATTGTATCGCTAACATGCGTTTTGTGCGCGCGTCCTGGGGATAGGCCGGTGGTAGGTTGCTCGGGGATGATGCACAGTACACAGCCATATCGAAAAGCCATCTGTGCAGCCTGCTCGAGCACAACCTAGAATGGCACTCATGAAGGTCGTAGCCCTAATTGCCCACGATGGCAAGAAAACCGACATGGTGTCTTTTGCAAAAGACCATAGGAACCTCCTCTCGCGCTTTCCTCTGGTGGCTACGGGCACTACCGGGAGGCTTTTGCAGGAAAAGGCCGGGCTGGAGGTAACCCGCCTGCTCTCGGGGCCGCTGGGCGGCGACCAGCAGATTGGGGCCATGATTGCCGAAGAGAAGGTACTGGCGGTCATTTTTTTGCGCGACCCATTGCAGGCTCAGCCGCACGAACCCGATGTCCAGGCACTGATGCGCGTTTGCGATGTGCACAACGTACCGCTGGCAACCAACCTAACGGCTGCTGAGGCCATTCTAGCCTGGCTGCAAAGCGACCTTTCGGCCAATGAGCGCCGCTCGTGACCAGACCATGGCTGCGCAGACTTTTTTTCGTGCGGTCGTCACTTGATAGGCCCAAGAGCTCGAGGTTGGGGTGGCTCTGCTTTTGCTAAGCGTTCTGCAGTGCCGATGCCGCCTCAGACGAGAACTCCCGAGATAGTGTCAGATGCCCGAATGTTAGAAAAGTTGAGTGCTATATTAGCAAGTAGATATGACACCCGTTGAGTGGATTCGACAGATGGTAGAAGCCAACCGCGAGGCGCTGCGGCAAATGCCTTTTCCACCGGGTCTGGAGGAGTACGTGGACGAACTGGTCAAGTCCGGTCAGACCGAGCAGATTATCGTGCTGCTGAAGATGGGCTTTTTGATTGGCGTTCAGCAGGGCGCAAAAAGCGATGAAGTTCCAGTGGCGCCCGCTAACCGCATCCAGGCATAGGGAGAGGCGCACCAGGTGCCCAATGGTAGCTCACGATACGCCGTGTGGGGTTGTGGGTCCATCCACATCCAGCCTACTGTGGGTGCAAACCGCTGAAAACCACTAGGGCAGTCCCGTCCCCCATGCAATTCGCCAGCCTTCATTCGGGGCACCATCGCGCGCTTCAACAGCCTTTGGCCAGACCGCTGCTCCCGATGTGTATGCGGGCGAAGTGCTTGGTTCGGCTTTTTTGTATCCGGCCTTGACCGCAAACAACCCCGTTCGGGCTAGGGGCTTTGGGTTGCGGTCGGCTGGCTGGGTTCAGAACTCCTCGTCCCACTCCACGATGGTTTCGCTGGTCAAGCCGGGATTGGGTTTGGCGTTGGCAGCGCTGGCGGTGCCTGCGACCCCGGCTGTAGCAGCAGCGGATGCTGAGACGGCGGTATTTCGGCCCCGTCGCAAGGGAGTACGCTGGTTTTGCAGCAAACCGAACTGGCTGGCAATACCGCGCAGGCCGATGGTGGCGAAAATAATCACCAGAAACACCGTCAAGCCCCAGAACAACTGGGCAACCAGGTTTTGCTGGATGGAAAGGTTGGTAAGAATGCCAAAAAAGGGAAGCCGCCCGTAACGCGAGTCGGCCAGAATTGAACCGATGTAGGAGAGCCCTTCCATCATGGCCGGGAGCAGCAGGAAGAAGAAGGCCAGCCCCAGGTAGCGCCAGTATAGGTTGCGTCCCCCAAAGGTAAGATTCAGCAGGTACAGCGGGAAGAAGGCCAGCATGCCGGCCAGGATGAATAGAAAGGCCCTGGGGATGCCCAGTATGGTTTGCAGCAGCCAGATTTGGACATCGTGAAAGCGGCCTAGGCTTTTGCCTTCAATGGCCAGGCCGTTTTCGAGCATCTCTCCCGAGAGTACCGTGAAGTCACTGGTGCGCAGGCCCACCGCGTTTTCGGCCAAGGTGAAAACCTGGCCGGTGCGCAGGGCCAGCTCGGGCCGGAGGGCCTCGACTACCGGCTGGATTGCGGTTTTATAGCGGGCATTAACCTGGGCCAGGGTTCGTCTGGCGGTGTCGCTTTGCCCGGTTTCGGCCTGTGCTTGTGCTTCCAGCAAGCGCCCGCGCACCTCGAGCAGAGCCCGTTTCCAGTCGTCGATGCTATAGATGCCGGCCCCGGTTAGGCTGTCGGCGACGCGCTCTACCTTGCTGCTGTCCTTGATGAGGAAGCGCAGGTCTCCCAGAAGCTGTTGGTAGGCATCGTTGGTGGGGATGGCAACACCGCGTTGAACGGCATTTGGGGTCGCACTGGGGCGTTGAACCGTGCTTGGGGCGGCGTTGGCGCGCTGAGCCGCACTGGCAGCGGGTGCATTCGGTGCGGCGGGGGTGGGTTGAGCGGATGGGGGAGGGGTAGGGCGGGTTGTGGCGGCCCTGGCAGGCGCTGCTTCTGCGGGTGCGGGCGGGGCCGAGGGGGCCTGTAGGCGAACCCCCCCTGAAGCGGGGGGGTTTTGGCCTGTAGAGGGGGTACTTCGCTGCTGGCTTTGCGGGGTCGAAGCCGCTCTGAGGAAGTTCTGGGCCTGGGTGACCAGCCCTTTCACGTCGCTCTTAAAGCCGTTTAGGTTGCCGCTGGACAGCTTGCCCAGCGCGTCCACAAACCCCTTGGCGCTGAGGCCCCGGGCGCGGGGCGAGTCCTGCACAATCAGGAAGAGCGCATAAGCGCGGGTGGCCTCGAGGTAGGCCCGCACCGCACTGGTCTGGGCCTGGGCCCGCTGCAGCGCGTTGGTGATGCCCTGGGCATAGGTGCGCTCGAACAAGCGACGCAGGCCATCGAGGTTGTTGGCAGCGGCCAGGGTCTGGGCCTGAGCTTGCAAGCTGCTGGGCAGTCCGCTGGCTGAGAGAACCCTGGGCAGCAGGCGGTTGGCGTCTGCGTTGTTGCCGGCTGCAAGGGCGCTGAAATAGTTCTCGTAGAGGGCTTTACCCAGAATGGCTTTGATGATCTGGATGCGGGCCTCGAGGTCGGCGCTACTCCGGCGGGCCAGCGACTGGCGAGCATCCGCCAGGGACTGTAACACCCCGTCGCGCAGCACGGGGGTTAGATCACCGGCCCCTTTGCGAAACTCGTCCTCGGCCTTGGTTAGAAGTTCCAGGGCCCGGGCGGGGTTGCTGCTCTGCAGCGAACGCACTTGATCCAGCGTAGGGGCAAGCTGGTCGTACAAGGTGATGGCCGGGGCAGCCCAGGCCGCGCTCAGTAGAGCGATTACCGCAAACCAACGCTTCATGGTCATAACCTCCTATCGCTCGGCTCCCATCTGGATGGCCTCGACCCTGCTCATTCGATACAGCAACTGTCCCAGATTGGCCTCGTTGCGTGTGAGCACAGCCAGGTAGCCACGGCCTAACGGACGAAGAACCAGCTGGGCTTCCCTGAACACAGTGTAAAACACCCGGTAGCTTCCTTTGCGGTCAAGTAACCGATGCACCGTGCTCAGCAGGCCGACCAGGTCCTCGTCATACGCGCCCAGCCTGGACTCCCGCCCGTACATCGAATCCAGCACCACGGCCAGTACCCCCTCCCCTCTAGCCAGGTCCAGCACCAGGGCCCGGCGTTCCGGCTCGTTTTCCAGGTCTAGGTAATCTCTCTGATCGGCGACCTCGAGGGTGGGCTGGCCGGGTTGGCGCGCGGCCTCAACGACAGTCCCCTGGGCCGATAACTCCCGGACCAGCTTTTGCAGCTCGGGGGTGAGCCCGCTTATCGGAAGAACCCCCCGGAGCTCATGTTGCAAAGGCCCCTCCAGGAGCGCCGCCCAGCCGCGCGGCCCCAGCGAGTGCGGCGGCTTTTCGCCCAGGGCCCGTTTGAGCAGGTTGTTGGCCGCAGTAGGGGATATGACCCTCGAGAGGGCCTCGATAATTTTTTGCTCGGTATCGCTCAAACTGCATCCTCCAGAATGGTCTGCTGAACTCAGGGCATCCGTCGTGTGCTCCAGCTTTTAGACCAGCTACCTGCTTCGGCAGGAAGCGCGGCCCGGTGACGGCCAGATCCGCTGGGCCTGTGGGAGATTATAGTGAAGCCCTTGTCAAAACCTGGGTCATCTTGTACCATACCCGTTGCCTGCTTGAACAGGCTCCGTCTCTTGGGGCATCGTCTAACGGCAGGACTACGGATTCTGGCTCCGTCAATCGTGGTTCGAATCCACGTGCCCCAGCCAGATTTATCTTGAAAAGCTCAAGATAAACCCAACCCGGCCCCATCGACTAGCGGTTAGGTCACCGCCCTTTCAAGGCGGCGGCAGGGGTTCGAATCCCCTTGGGGTCACCAAAAACACCCGGCGCAAGCTGGGTGTTCTCGTCTTGGCAAGGTTACCTCGGTTACGCTGTAGCGCCAGTGGTTGAAGGTAGGCTTTGAGGCGTGTGTTGCCGAGCAGGGTTTCAACAGAGCCGCCGAGAACCAGCCGGTAGCAGATTTTGGAAAGGTTCCACCCTTGACTGACGCCCTCCACAATGGTTCGGTGCGCTTGCGCCTCACCACCGGCAGTGCCCTGGGTCTGTTCATGACCGGGGCGATTGGGGCGGCTGTGGGGGCGGTCATTCCCCAGTGGCAGGCCGAGTTTGGCGTAAGCCGCGAGCTGGCCTGGTATTTCAACCTGTTTTTTGTGGGGGCTCTACTGGGCATTTTTCTGAGCAGCCGGATGCGCACACGCCACCCCTGGCTTACGCTGGCCCTGGTCGCCGAAGGTCTGGGCTTGTTGTTGATTGCCATTACCCCCCAGGTGGGCGGGGTTTTTCTGGCAGCCTCCCTTTTGGGGTTGGGGGTTGCGGTGGTCAATTTTCACTGCAACGCCCTGCCGCTCGAGCTGTACCCGAAAGGACAGATGGCCATGCTCAACCGCATCAATGCCGCATTTGGCGTGGGCGCGGTGCTGGCCCCATTGCTGATGGTCTGGCTGCCCTGGCGCTGGAGCTACGGGGTGCTGGCGGGCGTGGCTCTGGTGGCGGCTTTGCTGCTTTGGAGGGCGCCTGCGCCACCGGCCCGGTCATTTGCTCCCAGCCAACGGCCTTCCAAACTGCTGCCGTATGTGCTGCTGGCGGTGGTGGCCTATGTGGCGGTGGAGCTGGTGGTCTCGAGCTTCTCCGGCCTCTACTTGCGCTACCTGGGCTACGACGCCCGCTGGGTGGGGGTTCTGCTCTCGCTGTACTGGGTTGCGCTGGCCCTGGGGCGCTGGCTGCTGGCCGATTTCATCGCAGCCCGCCCGCTGGCCCGGCTGGCCTGGCTGCACCTGGGCGCTGCGATGGTTGCGCTGTGTTACTTTGTGCCCTGGGCGGCCTGGCTCTTCCCCCTGGTAGGCTTTTTTGTAGCCCCCACCTTTCCCACCCTGTACAGCTACACCCAGCGGCACATTGGGTACGCTGGACTGGCTTTCATATTCTATGCGGCGGCAGTGGGGGGCAACCTGGTTCCGGCGGCCTTTGCCCTGGCGCCCAAAGAGAGCCTGGCCCTGGGCATGCTCTTGGTAGTGGGCGGAATGGCCGGCATGACCTATCTGCTCTGGAGAAACAGTGAAGCTCAAAGCGCTGCTCTTCGATCTTGACGGCACCCTGGCCGACACCGACCGGCTGCACGAGCAGGCCTGGCTCGAGGGCCTGGCCCGCTACGGCCTCGAGGCCGACCACCACTTCTACCAGACCCAGATCAGCGGGGGTCTCAACCCCGAAATAGTGCAGCGGGTGCTGCCGCAGCTCTCACCCGCCGAGGCAGCAGCCTTCATCCAGCAGAAGGAGGCCCGCTTCCGCGAGCTGGCCCGTGGGGTGGCGCCCCTGCCGGGTTTGCTCGAGCTGTGGGGCTGGGCCAAAGAACGTGGGCTACACCTAGCCCTTGTCAGCAACGCCCCCAGGGAAAACGCAGAGCATATGCTGAAGCGGCTGGGTCTGCATTTCGACTGCATGGTGCTCTCCGAGGAACTCCCCGCGGGCAAGCCCGACCCACTGCCCTACCGCGCCGCCCTGAGGCAACTGGGCATCGCTGCGAGCGAGGCTCTGGCCTTCGAGGACTCCCCCTCGGGGGTGCGCTCGGCGGTGGGGGCCGGCGTCCGCACTGTGGCCCTAACCACCGGCCACCCGGCCCATCTGCTGGAGGAAGCCGGGGCCTTTCTGGCCATTCCCGACTTCACCGACCGGCGCCTTTGGGCCTGGCTAGTAGATCCAGGGGATTAGCTTCCTGACCCCCTTCCGGTAGTCCCTGTATTCCGGGTGGCGTTCTTCCAACCAGCGCTCCTCGAGGCTGGCCTTGCGGTCGAGCAGTCCGAATAAAAGCCCTGCCAGTCCCAGCGTCCAAGGGTTCAGGTGGGCCAGGCTGCTGCCCAGGGCCCATAGAAGCAACCCGGCGTAGATAGGGTGCCGCACCACCCGGTAGAGCCCCTTTTGCACCAAAAACCCTCCGGGCCTGGGCCTGGGCAACGCGGTCAGGTTGCGCCCCAGTTGCCAGGCCGCCACCAACAGCACCCCCAGGCCCACCCCGGCCAGCCCCCGCCCCAGCCAGACCAGCCAGGGTGGGCTAAAGGAGGGCGTGAGCCACAGTGCCAGCACCAGCAGCCCCAGCAGGGCAAACTGCCCCACCACATACCCCTCGCCCCGCTGGCCGAAGCGCATGTGTACAGGATACCGGGGTTGTGGTGTATTTGGGGTTTTTGACATGAGGCAGAACTTCAAGGAGAAGCTGTCTACCGTCGTGCAAGCCCAATCGGTCTGCTGTAGTGCGACGATCGCATCAGATAGACCTCTCCGAACTCGATGGAGTTAAGCGCCTCGGAACTCCACCGCTGCTGTCACTCATGCCTCCACCAAACCCCGCAAAGGGAGGGGAACAAGTCAGGAGCTAGTTCCGCCGCAGCACCTCGGCATCGGCGGGCCGCCGGCGCAAGGCCTGGGGGGTCAGGTTGGCCCGGCGGAAGTTCTGGAAGCTGAGGTCGGCCAGCACCCGGTTCTGGCTGTCGCGCAGGGTGAGGGCGATGGGACGGGGGTCGGACTTAAGCACCAGAATTTCCATGCTGGCAAAGCCCAGCGAGGGGTCCTTGGGGGTACCGGCGATGCGCCAGACGGCCCCGGAGGGGGTGTTTTGTTCGCCTAATAGCCGCAGTGTGACCCGCTCGGCGAGCTGGTCGAAGTCGCCTAGGTCGGTCAGGTTGACGCCCAGACCCTCGACCCTGGCCTTGGCGCGGGGTTGAATAATCACCTGGTTGGTCAGGAACAGGTAGTTCCAGACCTCCTTGTCGGAGATCACCACAAAATTGCCCTCCAGGGCTGCGGGTTTTTTGAACTCCACCCTGGCGAGCTGCTCCCGGCCCGGAATGACTTGAAGCCGGAACTCGGCATCCTGGCTGCTGCCGTCGGGCAGTTGGATCTTGCCTGTGATGGTGGCCTCCCAGGGCGAGCGATCCAGGTTGGCCTGCACCTGGCGGGTGATCTCGGCGATGGACTGGGCAGCTGCCAGGCCGAGGGAGAGAACGGCGATTGCCAACAGTTTCTTCATTCATTGCCTCCAAGGCTCAGGGTGTAGCGCAACCATAGGGAAAATCCGCCATCGTAGCCGGCGTCGGCGCGGAAGCCATAGGCCTCTATGCCCAGGCTAACCGCCCAGGGGTAGGATGCGGTTAGGCGCAGCTTAAGATTGTTGAGCTGCTCGTCGTCCAAAGGGGTCGTTAGGGTGGCTTCCAGCCGGTTGAGCTGGCCGGCACGCAGGGTGGCCTCGAGCAGGGTT
>DAIUDO010000025.1:0-20325 GCA_036845585.1 Meiothermus sp.
GGCTGCGTTTGCCCTGCCTGCTGGAAGAACCGCTGATTTTTGAACAGGCCAGGCTCAAGCAAGAGCGCTTGGCCGATGAGCTGGGGTTGTTTTTGGATGAGTTTCACAAGGTTGCCGGTTCGGGGTAGGCAAACACCAGGCCGTAGCCAGCCACCAGTTCAATCTCGACCTGGCCCAAGACCTGGTTGGAGAGGGTTCGGGTGCTCCCCAACGGCACTGCCGACCTGTGCAGCGGCCAGCGAACCCCGCGAATGCTCAGCCCAACAAAACCGCCCAATGGCAACAAACTTAGCTTGCTGTAGGGTGGCAGATCCAGCCCCAGAACCCCTGGCAGTAGCGGATAAGCCTCTTCGTGGCCCGAGGTCAGCAGGGTGGGAATACCGCGCTGGGCAAGCCGCAGCCCCAGCAGCAGGTGGGCCAGGGTCTGGTCGGTCTGGCCGCCCATCGCGCCGACCAGAATCAGCCGGTCAGCCCCGCGTGCCAAGGCGGCCTCGATGGCCAGCTCGCCATCGGTGAAGTCTTTGTCAGTAGGGTGCTCTTCACGTGGAATTTGAGTATAAGCCGCCTGCAGCTCCGATGAGGCCGAGTCGAAGTCCCCCACCCAGAGTTCGGCCAGTAGCCCCAGGTTTGCGGCATGCTGCATACCACCATCGGCAGCAATTACCCGGCTTCCGGCGATCTGGGCTTGCAGCCGTGAGGTTGGGGTGACGTGGCCGCCGAGCAGAATGGTGAACGGATACATGGTTGAGCCTGGGTCAGGCGTGAGGATCTGTCTGTCCATCAAGAGGGGTAACTCAGTGCCCAGGGTTTGCACGTGGAGCCGGCCCCGCATCCTCCGGCCACTCCAAAGGCACCGCTTTGGACCAGTCTACCTTGAGGCGGGTTGTTTCGCCGGCCCTGAGACCCGGTTCAGATCCCTCCCAGTGAAGTTCGAGGCCGCACCAGTGGAGCTCGAGGGCCACCGTAAGACCCCTAAAGATGCGTTCGGTGACCACGGCCTCCTCGCCCTGGCCCAGATGGAAGGCCTGCTGGGGAAGCAGATGAGGCCTTGGCGGCAGCCCAAAATGGCCGCTTTGCTGCGGCGTGAGCAGGTTACGGTGCCCGAGGAAGGTGGCGACCCAGGGGTTTTTGGGATGATGGTACAGCGCTTCAGGGGACCCCTGCTGAACAATCTGCCCCCCCTGTAGGATGGCAATTTGTTCGGCAATCATAAAAGCCTCGGACTGGTCGTGGCTGACCACAATGGTCGGAACCTGGATCTGTCGCAAAATGGCCCTCAGCTCAAACAGCAGCTCCTGCCGCAGCTTCAGGTCCAAAGCCCCCAAGGGCTCGTCGAGCAACAGCACCTGCGGCCGCCTGGCCAGCGCACGGGCCAGGGCTACCCGCTGGCGCTCGCCGCCTGAGAGCTGGTCGGGACGCTTGTGGGCGTGTGAGGCCAGATGGGTCAGATCCAACAACTCGGCCACCCGCTCCCGGATAGCGGGCTGGGCCCAGCGGGCCTCGCGTAAGCCAAAGGCGATGTTCTCAGAGACCGACAGGTGCGGAAACAGGGCGTAGTCCTGGAACACTAGTCCAATCTGCCGGTCCTCTGGGGCCAGGGCGGTGATCTCAAGGTTGTTCAGCCAGAGTTTTCCAGCATCGGGTGTCTCGAGGCCAGCCACCAGCCGCAGCAAGGTGCTTTTGCCGCTGCCGGATGGCCCCAGCAAGGCCAAGGTTCGCCCCGGGCTCACCTCGAGCGAGGCCGAAAGCACAAAACCGGGGTATGCCTTGCGAATCCCTACCAGACGCAGCATGTCTCTAGCCTACGGTCCCACTGGCAGCCAGACACAGAACCTGGCGCCCTGGCCCTCCTGGGATTCCACCCAGATTCGCCCATGATGGGCTTCGACGATAGCCCGGGAGATATACAGCCCCAGGCCGGTGCCGGCAATACCCCTCGAGATCGCACTCTGCGTGCGGCCATAGCGGTTAAAGAGCTGTCCCTGCTCCTCCAACGGGATGCCGGGACCGGTATCCTCGACCTCGAGCAGTACGCCCCCATGGGATCGGGCCCGCAGCCAGATACTCCCCCCTCGGGGGCAGAACTTGAAAGCGTTGGAGAGCAGGTTGCCCACCACTTGGCCGATGCGCTCAGGGTCGGCTACAACAATGGGCAGGGAGTCAAAAACCCATCTGAAGTCAATCTGGCTCAGCCGGGCTACCCCTGCAAAGCTGCGGACCGTCTGGGCCAGGGTAGCCTGCAGATCGACCGGTTGTTTGCAGACTGCAAACCGTCCTGCTTCCAGGCGGGAGGTGTCCAGGAGGTTGTTGACCATATCTTTTAGCCGCAGACTGCTGTACTGAATATTTTCCAGGAATTCCCCAAGCTCTGCCGGGGCATAGTTGCCTTCTAGCAGCAGCTCGCTAAAACCTAGGATGGCCGCCAACGGCGTTTTCAGTTCGTGCGAAACGGCGGCGATAAACTCAGACTTTAAGCGTTCGGCCTCGCGCTCGAGCGTGATGTCACGAAATAGAATCAAGGCTACATCTCTTTCCATGGGCACCACCCGCGCCTCGAAATCCCGCCCCTCGAGGTGCACCTCGATCACCCCTGTTTGCTCGGCCTCAAGCCCGGCCCAGACAGCTTTCTGAAGCTGCTCAGACACGTTTTCAGGAAAAAGCTCGCTCAGGGTAGTGCCCAAAAATCGATCCATAGGTAGGTGGCTGTCGCTTTTACCCAGCTTGAATTCTCGGATGTTGCCCGCCGGGTCGACCAACATCAGGTCGTCGGGAATGGCCTCTAAAATGCTGCGAATGCGTTGCTCGCGCTGGTGCTCCAGCATGTTCTCCTGCATCAAAAGCAATCATACCCAGCCACCCTGCCCGCTTCATCAACACCGCCAACAATCGCCCGTGACGCAGCAGGCGGTTTTGGCACACCAATCCAGCGAACCATGCCCTCTGCGCGTTCGTACCGTTCCGCAGCCCGGAGGTTAGGCGCAAGCTATCCGGCGGCAAGGTTCAATCGTATGATGGGTCGGATGTTGATTGAAGCCAGAGCAGTTGCCAAGCGCTACGGTCGGGACTGGGTGCTGCGCGGTCTGGATTTCCATCTAGCAAAACATGAAGCAGTAGCCCTGGTTGGACCCAATGGGGCAGGCAAAACCACCTTATTGCGGATACTGGCCGGACTGGTTCGCCCAACCCAGGGTTCCATCCAACTGGGGGGAAGGGTGGGTTTTCTGACCAATCCCCCTGCTTTCCACCGGCACTTTACCGGGGCCGAAAACCTCCACTATGCCCTGCGCCTGAACGGTCAACCCGATGACCGCCACAGCGTTCGCTCGGCCCTCGAGCAGGTAGGGCTGCCCTTGGACAAGCCGGTACTCAGCTACAGCAGCGGCATGAAAAAGCGGCTGGCCATGGCCCGGCTGCGCCTGCAGAATCCCGATATCTGGCTTCTGGACGAACCAGAAGCAGCCTTGGACACAGCCGGACGGGGTTTGTTGGAAAGTCTCGTAGACTTTGCCAGGTCGAAAGGGGGCGTGGTGATCGCTACCCACGACCAAAGCTGGCTGGCCTGGGTGGATCGGGTGGTGGAGCTATCACCAGATTCGGTACGTTTGGCAACGAATGGTGGCGAACCAACCCGACCAAAGGGAGACGCTCATACCGCCGACCGCTAAGTAGACGCTTTTCTCACCGACCGATAGGCAGGGGTTTGCTCTGGGATTCCAGTTGCGCCGCGCGCTGCGCAAAGAAGCCACTGAGGTTTTTGGTTCGGATGATTATCATTTTGAATCCGGTATCAAAGGTTACTGTTTGGGCCTGGCTGCTACTTCAGCCTTGTAGGCCTCGAGCTGGCCCTGGCGGGCGTAGTCTATAGCCTCACCGAGGATACGGGCGGCCTCGGCAGGGGCATGGAAGCCCATCGAGTTTTCCGCGTTGATGTAGTCGGTACGCCACTGGGCGGAGCGGTGCAACTGGCGGGCTTTGGCCAAGGCCCCATCGCTTGCACCTGCGGCCTTGGCAGCTTCAATGGCCCGGATCAGATCCACGGTGGCAATCTCGGCTTCGTCCAGGAGCTTTTTGGTACGATTCTGGATGATATCTACCCTGGCCTTCATCTCTTCCTCAGAGGCATTGTGGCAGGTTTGACAGGCCCGCGCTACGTTGAGCATGGGGCTGCGCACCTGGTGGTCGGAAACCTTGACCGCTCCCACACGGGTATAAGGCATGTGGCAGTCGGCACAGGCTACCCCTGCTCGGGCATGGATGCCTTGGGCCCAAAGTTCAAACTCGGGGTGCTGGGCCTTGAGCATGTTGGTGCCTGCCAGCTTGTGCTCCCAGTCCTTCCAGCCCACCTGGTCGTAGTATTGCTCAAGCTGCTCCACTTTGAGCCCGTTGTGCCAGGGGAAGGTTAGGGTTTTGTTGGGGGGCGCAAAGTAATACTCTACGTGGCACTGGGCACAGATCATCGAGCGCATTTCCTGGCGGGTGGCATCGGTGTTGGGATCGTAGGGCTTGGCCCGGCTGCTCTTGCGCCAGCGTTCGATGCTGGGCAGGAAGGGTACGGGTTCTTTAGATTCAGCCAGGTTTTGAATCCCAGTGATGAAAGCCGGGCGGGTGAGGGTTACGGCCATCGTTTTGGCGTCGTGGCAGTCCACACAACCCACTGGATGCTGTACAAGTTGGGTAGCCTCAGCGTAGGGCATGGGGTTGATCACTTCAAAACCTTTGAAGATGGCCTCCATGCGATGATTTTCGTCGTCTGGAACACCTGCCTTTACGCCTTCGGCCTGAAATACGGTGGCCACACTGGCGTGGCAGTTGAGGCAGGCTCCTGGCTGCTTGAACTGCTTAACCCGCTCGGTTTCTCGCTGGTCTATCAGCATGTAGGCATGACCCCGATGCTCCCGGTAGTCGGTACCGAAGGGCATACCGTTGAACAGAATTTTTAGACGAGGGTTCTCCTCGAGCTTCGAAGTAGGGAAGTTCTCCGAGCCACCAAAGCGGGTTCGCTCGTTGTCAGCGGTTTTGAGCCAGGTGTCGTACTGGTGCGGGAAGTTTTTACCCCACAGGGCCGAGTCCTGGGTTTTGTTGTCGATCTCCACTACCCGGAAGGAGGTCTGCCTTGCCTCGGCCCGGCGGGTGTTGATGTTGCCTAGCAGTGCCAGAATGCCAAAAGTGCCCAGTGCGGCAATGATTGCCACTGCAACGCTGATCCATAACCATCGTCTATTCATGGTTCCCCCTACTGGCCGTGCCCTACCCCACGGTGACAATGCACACAACCAAACTTGCCGTGAGCGTCTGCTTGGAGGTTGGCGTGTGCGTCTTGGAAAGCGGTCTGGGCCTCTAGCACCCCCCCAATCAGGTTGCGGTGGCAGCCTACGCAGTTGTGTTCCAGCACGGCTGCACTGCGTGCGCCGATGCGGATGGGCTCGTGGAAGTCCTGCATGGTGAAGGCCCTCGAGTGGTTCCAGCCATGCTCGAGTTTGGTCAGGTATTTGCCTACAAAGTCGTGGGGTACGTGGCAGTCTACGCACACCGCCACATGGTGGTGGCTGGCCTTCTGCCAACCATCATAGGCCTCGCGCATGATGTGGCAGTTCACACAGGCCTTGGGGTCGTTGGAGAGATAGGATAGCGCCTGGGCGTGGTAAGCGGTATAGCTCCCGGCTCCGCCCATCACCCCCAGCAGGAGTGCTGCCACCAGTATGATGCCTCCCCCGGTCAGCCAGTTTCGCATAGTGCGACCTCTTCCGGTTTTCTCATAGCCACCCCCAAACAAATTTCCCAAAATATTGGAACATTTCTGAAACCCAAAAATCCATGACTTAAGTCAAACTTTGTAATATGGGCAGCAAAACTGATGTTCACCGTAAACCGCAGCACCACTGTGGCAATTTCATGTTGCTTGAGCCAACTCCTGCAAGGCAACCGGGTTGGTGATATGAACTCGGCGTCTATTGATTTCAACCCAACCCTGCTGGGAGAAATGTCCCAGCTTGCGGCTAACGGGTTCGGGGGTGGTTCCTACAATGGCGGCAATTTCAGAGTTGGTGGGCAGCTTAAAGCCCTGACCGTGGGTCTGTGCCATCGAAAGTAGATACTCGGCCAACCTCGAGTCCACCTCGCAGAACACCATCCGGTCGAGTACCTGCACAATCTGCCGTGTGCGCTGGGCCGTGAAGCCGAGTAGGTTGTTGGAGAGGGCGATATTCCGCTGGGCTAGATGGCAAAAGTCCCTGGCAGGTATTGCCAAAACCCGACTTGCCTCCGCTGCTTCCGCCGAAGCGGGGTACTGGGGTTGATGCAGGAAGACGGCCACTGCAGCTACCCATTGGCCAGGCAGATCGAGGTGGATGACAATTTGCCGTTCACCTCTGGGATCCAGGCGATACACCTTGATCGAGCCGCTCACGACCAGGTAAAGCCGGTCTGCTGGGTCGCCCTGGAAGAATAACGGCTGGCGCTTGCCCAACTCGAGCCACTCGCACTTTGCAGCCAGCGACTCCAGATCGCTACGGGAAACACCATCAAATAAGGGACATCGACCCAGTATTTGAGTCTTGGATTCAAATGGCTGCATTGCCATTGCAGGCTACTTGATTTGGAAAGCGGCATATGTCCCGGGGTTTAAACAGTACTCAGGTTGGGTTTAGAGCATCTACCGCTATCATCTACGCCTAGACCCAAGCGGTCTTTCCCGAGTACAGCCACCCCAGTAGCCTCAAGCGATACACCCTTCCCTGACGAGTGGCCTGCGTTCTGCTGAGCTTCTACTTCAAGATGCGCTACCGCGCCGTTGTGGAGCTTCTATGGCTGAGCCAGTCACCCGGAGGAGATGAACCGGTGGTTGCTGCAGCGCCTGGGGGTGACGCAGGAGGTGGTTGCTTTGGACAGCGCCGGTTTTCGCCCCACCCAGGCCAGCCCGGCGGGGCCACGGGGCCAGACCTTCCGAGGCTGGGTGAATGGGGGTATGCGGTGGGGACAGAGCGCCAGATGATCCTGGGGGTGGCCCCAGGGGTACCGTGCGCATCGGCGGAGGCTCAGGTGAAGGGCGGGGGCATACGGGAGGGGTGGGTGCGGGTGATCGGATAGCGCCCATGCGGCGGGGCTTTGCGAGGGCACAGGCTGGATGAGCTATTCGGGCCACGCTGGAAGAGCGAGACGGTGATATCGGTGCTTTAGCGCAAGTTGGGTGAGGGGGTGCGTTCCCGCAAGCAGCACCCGCAGATGCGGGCATGCTGGGTCAAGGCGTGGGTCTACAATGCCTACCGTTGGTGGGCTTGCTGGATTGAAGGTCACTTTGCAGCTGAGCAGTTTGTATCCGGTATAATTGGTGTTGCTAATCATTACCATGGCTTCCCGTATTCAGTGCCTGCTCCATGGATGCGCACTGTTGACAGAGGTGCTCGCAGAGCTTGAACTTGTCGCCGATGGCACCCGGCTCCACGCTCTCGAACCCGACCCTTTACGTTCTGCACCCAAGCCGATACCCTTAGCCCTGTGCAGCGGATTTTCTGGCTGGCCTGGCGCGATCTGGTGTTGGAGTTTCGGGGGCGTACGGGCATCTTGTCGGCAGTGTTTTTTCTAGCAGTCATGCTATTTATCCTGGCCATGGCCTTTGGCCCCAATCCGCAAGATTTGCAAAAAGCAGCACCGGGGGTGCTTTGGGTAGCGCTGGCTTTTGCGGGCAGCTTGTTGGCCGGACGGGCCTTTGGCCTCGAGGTCGAGGACGGTACCCTCGACGACCTGCTCCTGACCCCCGGCAGCCGGGAGTGGATCTACTTTGGCAAGCTCTTGTTTCAGTTTGCCCTGATGCTGGTGGTAGGTCTGGCCCTATTGTTGCTGACTACAGGCCTGTTTTATCTGCCCGTCAAAAATTGGAACTGGTACGTCCTAACCCTGATGCTGGGTTCCTTGGGCTATGCGGCCATCTCCACATTCTACGCGGGGATGTTGGCCCGCTTGCGGGGCCGTGAGATTCTATTGCCGCTGTTGTTGTTTCCTTTGGTTATCCCGGTCATTTTGGCGGCCGTGCGGCTGACCCAAGGGTTGGCCGAAGGCGTCCCCATTGCCGAGCTGTCGGACTGGTTGCGGCTGCTGCTGGTGTTCGATGTCATCTATGTGACCATCTGTGCTATGGTCTTTCCCTACATGCTCGAGGGCTGAACAAATTTGAATCGGCTCCCACACTTACCCCTGGGAGGTAATCTATCTTATGGTAGATGAGATGAGCTTGTAGAGGAGCGCAGTGTATTGTGATTTACCTCGCTTCATCTATTTCAAAGCACAATAGCCTAAGACAAGGGGGAAGCTAAAATGCAGCTTGCACGCACCGATCAGACGACCCGCCTCGATGCTGTAACACTGGGCATTCTGGGTTTGGGAGCGGTGGGGGCGGCGGTGGGGTTTATCATGGCCATAACCGCACCACCCGACCAGAGCCAGGGCTTTGTGGCGCGAATCTTCCATCTGCACGTTCCGACCGCCTGGATGGCCTATGTAGCCAGCTTTGCCGCACTGGCCTACTCGGTGGCCTATCTGGTGCGGCGCAGGCCGCACCACGACCGGGTGGCCGCGGCCACCGTGGAGGTTGGGCTGATCTTCATGGCCCTGGCGTTGCTGACCGGCATGCTCTGGGCCAGGCCCACCTGGGGGGTGTACTGGGACTGGGAACCCCGCCTGACCACTACCGCCATCTTATTTGCGATCTACGTGGGCTATGTGGTGGTTCGGGGCGCCATCGAAGACCCTGAACTGCGAGCCAAGGCAGCCGCTGGGGTGGCCATCCTGGGCTCGATTAACGTGCCCATCAGCTACATGTCGGTGCGGTGGTGGCGGAGCTTGCACCAGACCCAGTCCATCGACCTCACCACCGGCAAAATCAATGTGGATGCAGCCATCCTGATTCCCATGCTGGTCAATCTGGTGGCCTTTACCCTTCTGTTTGTGGGCCTGGTGCGGCTTCGCAGCATCATCGCGGCCCGCCAGGCCGCCCGGGAGGAAGTATAGATGCCCGATAACCCACTCTGGAATCCGGCCAACCCCTTTGTAGTCTGGACTTATGCTCTGGTATACGTCGCCGTATTTGGTTACCTGGCCTACCTGGTCTGGCGTTACCAGAAAGACAAGTAGACGAGACTAGAGGTCCGCATGAAACCCAAATACCTGATTGGACTCACGGTGGTGGCTGGGGCCTTGGCTTACCTGATTTTTGGGGGGCTGGGGCAAAACCTGGTCTACTTCATCACACCCAGCGAGTACTACCAGCAGATAGATCGCTACCAAAGCCGCACGGTGCGCCTGGGAGGGCTGGTCAAACCCGGCACCCTGGACTACAATCCGCAAACCCTGGAGCTGCGCTTTGTGGTTACCGACGGGGTTAAGGATGTACCGGTTCGCTCCTCGGGGGCCACCCCACCCGCCTTGTTCGGCGAAAACCGCGGGGTGGTGGTGGAGGGCCGGTTCCAAGGCGAGGCATTCGTAAGCCAGAACCTCCTGGTCAAGCACTCCGAAACCTACCAGGCCCCTAAAGAAGGCTGGACGCCCGATGAGGTACGCAAACTGATCGAGGGAACCCAATGAGACCGACCCGCGAGTTTTGGAGGTCGGCATGACCCCCGGCCTGCTGGGAGGAATTACCCTCCTGGCCGCTCTGATTTTCTCTGTTCTGGGCCTGGTGATGGGTATACTGGCCCATACACTGCGAGACGGGCGGTACCTCGAGGCCGCCAAGCGCCTCGCAGCCCTCACCTTACTGGCCGCCCTGCTGAGCTTCGGCTCGTTGGAGTGGGCCATCCTGACCAACGACTTCAGCGTCTCCTATGTAGCAGGCCACAGCTCCGCCAATAACCCCCTGTGGGTTAAGTTGGTTACCCCCTGGGCAGCGCTGGAAGGCTCGATTCTGCTGTGGGCTATGCTCCAGGCCGCCTATACCTGGCTGGTCAGTCTGCGGGTCGGCCATAGCCTGGACCTGTGGCGGGCTCCGGCAGCTCTGGGCACGCTCTTTGCGGTGCAGGTCTTTTTCTTCGCGGTAATGGTGTTCGTAGCCCACCCCTTCGATGCCGTGTCAAACCCTCCACCCGATGGTCAAGGCACCAATCCGCTGCTGCAAAACCACTGGATGATGGCTGTACATCCAGTGCTGATGTACCTGGGTTTTGTGGGCCTTTCGGTTCCATTCGCCTACGCGGTGGCAGCCATGGTGGCCCAGCGCTACCAGAGCTGGATCTTTGAGACCCGCTGGTGGACGCTGGTGGCCTGGGGCTTCCTTACTGCGGCCATCTTCACCGGCAAGTGGTGGAGCTACGAGATTCTGGGCTGGGGGGGGTACTGGGCCTGGGACCCGGTCGAAAACGCCTCCATCATCCCCTGGCTGCTGGCCACGGCCTTCCTACACACTGCCCAGGTGCAAGAGCGCAAGGGGCTTTTTAAGGGCTGGAATTTCGCCTTTATTACCTTAGCGTTCGCGGCAACGGTCTTTGGCACCTTCCTGACCCGCTCTGGGGTGATCCAGTCGGTGCATGCCTTTGCCAGCGGGCCGGTAGGGGCATGGTTTCTGGTATTTTTGCTGGGCGTTATGGCGGTTGGCCTGGGCCTGCTGGCCCGGGTCTCCTCGGAGATCAGGGAGGCCGGTGAGGTCCGGTGGAGAAGCCGCGAAGGGGCTCTCCTGGCCGGGGCCCTGTTCTTTGGCACCTTTGCATTCGTGGTGGTGTTGGGTACCCTGTGGCCGTTGCTGGTGGAGGCCCTGAGCGGCGCTAAGGTTTCGGTGGGAGCCCCCTTCTTCAACCAGGTTTCCATTCCGCTGGGCGTCTTCATGCTGCTTCTGATGGGAATCGGGCCGGTGCTGCCTTGGCGCCACACCAACGCCGAGGTAGTGCGCAACCTGTCGGCCATGCTTGTAGCCCTAGGAGTCGGAACCCTGATTGGCTTTGGTCTGGGCCTGACCCTGGGGGTCTCGCTGGCCATTGGGCTCTTCGCCTACAACCTGACTGCGGTCGGGCTGATGGTTGCGCAGGGGGTGCGGGAACGGGCTCGCTCGCTGGGCATGCCCGCCGGGCAGGCCCTGCTGGAACTGGCCGCTAGCCACAAGCGTCGCTTCGGTTCGCACATCGTACACCTCGGGATAGCTCTGGCTGCCCTGGCCATCGCCTTTAGCCAGACCTACCGGGTTACCGAGCAGAAGACCCTTCAGGTTGGCGAGGTCTGGCAAACCCGGGGAATGGAGGTTCGCCTGCTCTCGATTGGGGCCCGGGAAGAGGCCAACCGCTTTGCGGCTGTTGCCCCCATCGAGGTGCGCTCGATCAGCCGTGAGGGCTGGGGTTCGGACGGGCGTTACCAGACCCGGCTCAACTTCTACCCGCAGATGGGTTCACCGCTGGCAACACCGGTAGTCAAGTACTCTCTTTACAACGACTTTTATTTTGTCCTGATGCAGTTCGACCAGGACAAGGGCCAGTGGGCCACCCTCAAGATCATCGTGACCCCCATGGTCGGGTGGCTCTGGGTGGCAGGCCTGATTATCGTGCTGGGCACGGTGTATATCCTATGGCCCAGCCCGGCTAGGGTGGCTAGCCGCCAGATGTCGCCTACAGCAGGTGATTGATGGGGAGGTGTGGTGCTTAGGTTCTGGCCGATCTGGGTATTGTTGCTGGGAGGTCTGTTTTACTGGGGTCTGCAGCGTCCCAACCCCGACGAGCTCAAGTCGGTTCTGGTAGGCAGGCCAGCCCCAACCTTTAGCCTGCCGCTGCTGGCACCTTACCGGCCAACTTTTGGGCTCGAGATGGGCATCGGCGAGCGCCTCGAGAAACCGGTTCTGCTGAATATCTGGGCCAGTTGGTGCATTCCCTGCCGTACCGAGGCGCCGCTGCTCGAGCGCTTCTATCGGCAGCACAAGGATCAGATACTAATTCTGGGCGTCAACGTACAGGACCGGGAGGCCGATGCTCTGAAATTTGTGCAGCAGTACGGCCTGACCTTCCCTAGCGTTTTCGATGGGCGGGGGCGCATCGGGATTGAGTACGGCTATTACGGCGTACCGGAGACCTTTGTTATCAGCCGGGAGGGCACCGTGCTGGCCCGCCATGCCGGTGAGCTCAGCGAAGCCCAGTTGCGGGCTTATCTGGAGCAGGTGTTGCGATGACCAAACCAGACCAACCCAGATCCACCTACATCACAACGGCATTCTGGTGGCTTCTGCTCCTAACCTTTTCCGCCTGGGCCCAGCCCACCCCCAACACCCCACCCCCGGATTTTTCGCCCAGGGTGTTTGAGATTGCTAGAGAGCTGCGCTGCCCGGTCTGTCAGGGGGAGTCGGCTGCCGAGTCCAATGCAGGCATCGCTGTGGAGATGCGCCGCATTATCGCCGAGCAGCTGGCCCAGGGCAGAACCGAGGCCGAGATTCGCCAGTTTTTTGTCGATCGCTACGGCGACTGGATTCTGTACCAGCCCCCGGTCAGGGGCCTAACGTTGTGGGTCTGGCTTTCGCCCCTGGTTGGGCTGGCCCTGCTGGGCATCGGTCTGTGGCGTTACCTGGCCAGGGTGAGGGCGCAGGCCCAGGCAACCGCCTCCGATGTCTCAGAGGAGGAGATCGCCCGCCTCGAGTCCGAGCTGAGCCAAACCCCCGAGCGCTAACATGATAATTGCGTACATCTTTCTTGCCGTTTCGTTGGTGCTGGCCCTGGCCTACGCACTTAGGCCCTTTTTTCGCGAAGCACAGCCCTTCCCCGAAAGCCCTCGCCCCGATGAACTGCGGGCCGAGCTGGAAGTGCTCAAAGCCCAGGCCAAAGAAGCTGAGGGGGACGAGCGCAAACGCCTACTCGCCCAAGCGGTGCGCATCGAGCGACAACTGGCCGAGTTGGGCCACGAACACCCGCTTCCACGCCGTCTGAGTCCCGTCACCGTGGGCGCCGTGGTCCTGAGCCTGGTGGCTCTGGGGGCAGGCTTATGGGCCTACACGGTGCCCCGGCTGCCCGGCGAGACCATCATTACCAGTCGCAACGAAGCCCGTGAACTGGGCAGCCTTCAGCGACAGGCCGAGCAAAGCGGCCAAGCCGCGGACTGGCTGGCCTACGCTAACAAAGCCTACGACCTGCAGGACTTTGAGCGGGCGGTGCGAGGCTACCTGAAGGTGATTGAGCTCGAGCCGCGCAACCCCAGTGCCGTACGGCGCATCGGAATTCTTCTCTTTATGAGCGGACGGCCCGAGGAAGGGGCACAGGCCCTCGAGCTTGCGGTACAGGCCGAACCCGAGGTCGCCGAGGGCTGGTTGTTTCTGGGCAACGCCTACTTTCAACTGGGCCGTCCCGCCCAGGCCATCGTAGCCTGGGAGGGCTACCTGAAAGCCGGTGGAGAGGCCAGGGAACGTGTACTCAACCTAATCCGGACCGCCCGAGACCAGCTTGGTGCCTCCTCCAAGGGGCAGCAGGTCTACCTGGGCAAGTGTGCGGCCTGCCATGGTGCCCAAGCCCAGGGAGGTTCTGGCCCTCGTTTACAAGGCAATCCCATCAGCAAAGTACCGGAGGCGGTCAGGGAGATCGTCCTGAAAGGTCGGGGTCAGATGCCTGCCCAGCAGCTCAGCCTCGAGGAGCTGGACGCGCTACTGCAGTACCTTGGTGGTCTATGAGGGAACCTAGCCCGCCTGGTTTGCGCAGACTCAACCGCCGGGACCTGTTGTGGGTGGTTCCCAGCGCCATTACCGCTGGTTTTTTTGGCTGGTTGGCGTGGCGCACCTACGTAATTCATTTCACCAAAACCCAAGTTGCCGAGCCAGTCTGGCGCGACGGCCCCCGTCTAAAGGCTGCTGCACTGAGCGAGCTGGACGCACCCTGGAGGTTCCGCTACTTCGAGTATGCATACAACGGGAGTCCCCTTCAGGCCGTAGTTTTCCGTCTTTCCAACCCCGTAACGGGCGGCCTCTCGATCAACGATGCCCACTTCCTGGCCCTGTCGCGCATCTGTACCCATCACGGCTGTGTGGTCAACTATGTGGACAATCCCGAGCTGGGCTCCATAGCCTACAACTACCGCACCGACCACCCCTTCATGGGCTGTCCTTGCCATTTTGGTGCTTTCGAGCCATTGCAAGGCGGAAAGGCCGTCTATGGGCCGCCGCGCTTTCCCTTGCCACGGCTACGGCTCGAGGAAGAAAACGGAGTCCTTTACGCGACCGGCTATGAGACCCCTTTTCGCCCTTTGGAGCAGGGTTAGCAGGTGTGGTTTTTTCTTGCAGTTCCCCATCCCTACATCATCGAGATCTTGCACGTGAATGCCCGCACGCCCAGTTGGGCGGGTTGCCGATAAGGTTGCTGGCGAGTGGTTTTGGGAATCGCTTCCACCAGCGATAAACTATGGCTTGATGAGCGAGGATCGGCTGTTTGAACAGCTCAAGCGTGAAGTGGATCTGCTGGGGAGGGCGCTAGGTAAGGCCATCCGGACGCTTTCCGGCCAGCGTTTCTTTGAACTCGAAGAGCAGGTGCGCGAACTAACCAAAGCCCTGCGGCTGAGCTATTCCGAGGCCGCCCATCGGCAGCTTTTGGGAATCGTGGGTGCCCTATCGCTGACCGAGGCCGAAAACATGATCCGGGCCTTCTCGACGTATTTTCATCTGGTCAATCTGGCCGAGGAGCGCCAGCGGGTACGGGTTAACCGTGAACGGGAAAAACGCAGCACGCTGAACTCTCCTCGCGGCGAATCATTTCTGGCGCTGGTGGGGCAACTCAAGGCCCAGGGCCTGAACTACGAGCAGACTGTAGGCCTGCTTTCCCAGCTGCGGCTGCACCTGACCTTTACGGCTCACCCCACAGAGACCCGCCGCCGTACCCAGCGCTACCACATCGGCGAAATAGAAAAACTGCTCGAGCGGGGCGACGATACCGCCATAGAGCCCAGGGTAGCCTTGCTGTGGGGCACCTATGAGCTCCGCAAATCCCGGCCTACCGTGGAGGACGAGGTGAAAGGAGGTCTGTTCTACACCACCTACACCCTGTGGCAGGCTATACCCCGGCTGGTCGATGGGTTGGAGCAAGCGGTGGAGGCGCATTATGGCAAGCGCCCCGACCTTTCGCCCCCACTGGTATTTCGCAGCTGGATTGGTGGGGACCGGGATGGCAACCCCAATGTGCTGCCGAGCGTGACCGGTTGGGCCCAAAGCTATGCTCGCGAAACTGCCATTCGCAAGTTTGTGGAAGATGTAGACAGCCTGATCCGCGATCTTTCCTTAGCCGAAGACCGGGTCACGATTGGCCGTGATATGCGGCTTGCCCTGGAAGACCAGGCCCGGCACCTACAACTACCCGAACGCTTTCAGGGCGAACCCTACCGGCAGTTTGCCATGGGGCTGCGCTACAAGCTGCGTTCCTTGCTGGGTGAGCAGCCAGGCCCCGGCTACAGCGGGACTCGCGAATTCATCGCAGATTTGCAAAAGGCCGAGCGCAGCCTCCACCAGCTGGGCTTGGGCGAGATTTCCAGGGCCACCGTGCGTCCATTGCGCCTCAATGCCGAGGCTTTTGGCCTGGAGCTGGTTAGCCTGGACCTGCGCGAGGAATCCCACGCCCTAACGGACGCCGTGGCTGAGTTGTTCAGAATAGCGGGCGTCCACGAGCATTATGGCGCCCTAGACCCCCTGCAAAGGGAGGTGCTCCTGACCCAGGAACTGAACACGGCCCGCCCTCTGGCTCCGGTAGGCTACCGTCCCCAGACCAGGCCCTTGCAAACCGCCCTCGAGGCCCTGCGCCAGTGGCGGGCCCGCGGAGCGCACGTGGTCTCGATGACCCACCACGCCAGCGACCTGCTGGAGGTCGTGTTGCTGGCCCGGGAGGTGGGGCTGTACCGTCCGGGGCGGGCCTTGCCTTTTGATGTGGTGCCGCTCTTTGAAACCCTGGACGACCTGCAGCGCGCACCCGAGGTGGTTGCCCGGCTGCTGGACAACCCGGTCTTCAAGGCCCATGTGCAGGGGCGGGGGGGTCTCGAGGTCATGATCGGTTACTCCGACTCCAACAAGGACGCTGGATTTCTGGCAGCCAACTGGGCGCTCTATCAGGCCCAGGAAGCCATTACCGCCACTGCGAAGAACCGGGGCGTACAGGTCTACTACTTCCACGGGCGCGGTACTTCCACGGCCCGTGGCGGCGGCACCGCTGGCCGGGCCATCGCCAGTCTGCCGCCCGGCACGGTGGGCAGCCGGATGCGCCTGACCGAGCAGGGTGAGGCCCTGGCCGACCGCTACGCCCATCCCGAACTGGCCTACCGAAACCTCGAGCAGATGCTCTACCACATGGCCCTGGCTTCGGCCCGCGACCTGTATGGCCAAGCCGAACCCCTGCGGACTGAGTGGCGCGAGGCCATCGAACGCGCTGCCCAACGCTCCACCGAGGCCTACCGCGAGCTGCTCTTTCGGCCTGGTTTCTTTGAGTTTTACGAACAGCTCACCCCCATTCGCGAGATCGGCACGCTGAACATAGCCAGCCGTCCGGTATACCGCTCCGGGCGGGTGCGCGAAATTAAGGACCTGCGGGCCATCCCGTGGGTTATGTCCTGGACCCAGGTTAGGCTGCTGATTCCCGGCTGGTATGGACTGGCCGAGGGCCTGGAGGAAATTCCGCTGCCCCTTCGCCAGGAGATGTTTGCACAATGGCCCTTCTTTGCTACCACCCTCGATAGTGCAGCCATCGCCCTAGCCAAGGCCGACCTGCGCATCGCCCGCGAGTATCTGCGCCTGGTCCAACCCGAGCTGGCCGAGCGTTTCTTTCCCGGCATTGCCGAGGCCTTCGAGAAAACCAGGCTCATTCTAGAGCAAACCTTCCAGAACACGCTGCTCTTCAATCACCCGGTGCTGGCCCGACAGACCGAGCTGCGCAACCCCTACGTCGATCCCATCTCGCAGGTACAGGTCGAACTGCTCGAGCGCTACCGCCGCACCCCTCCCGAGGCCCCCGAGCGCACGGGTTTGGAACGCGCATTGATGCTCTCGCTGCTGGGTATTGCCGCAGGACTGCGCAACGCGGGCTAGCCCAACGGGCGCCACCTCAACGTCAGGTGGACAACTCCGGTCGGGTGGGTCCGCCACCATTCGGTGCCGAACTAACCGAGTCTGGCAAAGTCGGTCGGGGAAGCCCTGACCGAGGTGCTCGGCCCAAGGAGCCGGTAGACCCGGCTGCCTATGCCCAGGCCCGCTGTACCAGCTCGAACAGACCCCTGTCGCTGCCCCTGGCCCCCACAAGCTGGACCCCGATGGGCTTTTGACCCGGCTGTGCTGCCGGGACCGTAACCACCGGGGCACCCAGTACACTGGCGTAGCAGGTCAGGCTAAGGGTGCGCCAGCGGAACTCGAGGGCCTGCTCGGTGTCCTGCAGGTCGGCCAACAGGGGGGCGGAGCTGGGGGTAGCGGGCAGCAAGACCAGCACACCGGGCTCGAGCCAGGCCCCCATCTGGCTTTTGAGCCGTACCTGCTCGCTCAGGGCCCGCCCGATCTCGGCGGGGGTCAGCCGCGAGGCCATCTCCAGGAGCCGCCGCACATCCGACCCCAGCCGGGGCTGCTTTTCCTCGAGCCACCGCTGGTGGAAACCCCAGGCCTGAGCCCCTTGCAAAACCCGCTGGACCTCCCGGGCCTCCGGCAACAGGCCCAGCCAGCGTTCCTCAACCCTGAGGCCCAAAGACTCGAGCTTCCCGGCTACCTGCAGTGTGGCAGCCTGGGCCTCTGGGGCACAAAGCTCGAGGGCATCCCGCAGGAGGACCACCCGGTCAAAGCGAACCGCGGGCAGGGCCTCCCCCAGCAAGACTCCAGCAAAGCGCACCATCTCTTCCGGTGACGCAGCCAGCAACCCCACCGTGTCGTAGCTGGGGGCCAGGGGAACCACCCCGCTCGTAGGAATCAGACCGTGGGTGGGCCGGTAGGCATAGGTGCCGCAAAGCGAGGCCGGAATCCGCACCGAGCCGCCGGTATCGCTTCCCAGGGCCACCGGCACCAGACCCGCCGCCACAGCCACCGCCGAACCCGAGGAAGAGCCCCCGGGAATTGCGCCGGCCACCCTGGGGTTGCGCGGCGTGCCGAAGTGGGGGTTGATGCCGGTCATGCCATAAGCCAGCTCATGGGTATGGGTCTTGGCCACCAGCTTTGCGCCGGCCCTCTTGAGGGCAGCAATGGCCCAGGCATCCTGGGTCGGCAGGCCCCAGCGTTCGGCGAAGTCGGGGTTACCGGCCGCAGTGGGTAACCCGGCCACATCGAACAAATCCTTGGCTGCAAAAGCAGTTCCGGCAAGGGGACCAGCGGCCGGAGCATCCGCCTCCTCGAGCCAGGTAACCACCGCACCGTAGACATCCGGCAAAGGTTCCACCCCGCCATCTTAGCGTCCCTTGCGCTATGGTAGTGGGGTATGGTCGTGGTGCATAGCCGCACGGTAACTTTTTATCCACCCAAAAACGCCCGGTATCTGGTCGGCGACTTCACCGACTGGGAACGCAGGCCAATCCCCATCCAGCAGCCCCTGAGCCTCGAGTTTCCCCCTGGGGCCTACCTCGAGTACGCCTTCCTGGACGCCGAGGGCCAGCCCTTCCCCGACCCCGACAACCCCCACAAGGCCCAGAACCCCTGGTGGACCTACCCCAGAGCCATCGAGCTGCCCGGCTTTCACTACACCGCCCCCCACCAACCCTCCCGCGCGGTGGAGGTGCACCGGCACCGGCTGGACTCGAGGGTCTTCGGCAGCACCCGCCGCTACTACGTCTACAACCCTACCGAGCCAGCCCAGGCCACCCTCTTCGTCCACGATGGCGTGGCCTATTACCGCACCGCCAAGCTGGCCGAGGTGGCCCAGGGGTTGCTCGAGCTCGGCCAGATTCGGCCCGTGCGAATCGTGTTCATCGAGCCCGAAGACCGTCGCAGTGAGTACTGGTTCAATACCTTATACGAACAACACCTGATGAACGAGGTTATGCCCGCCGTGGAGGCCCACTACGGCCCCACCGCCGAACAAGGGCTGATGGGTGCCAGCCTGGGCGGGCTGGTCTCGGCCTGGCTGGCCCTGCGCCATCCGGAGGTCTTCCCGAAAGTCGCCACCCAGTCGGCCTGCCTGACGGCCTCGCCCGAAGGAGGCAACTCCTTTACCGACCCCGAGTGGCTCACCGAGCAGTACTGGGCCGCCGAGGCCTTGCCCTTGCGCTTCTACTGCGAGACCGGTCAGATCGAGTGGCTGCTGGCCCCCAACCGCCGCTTTGCTGCCATGTTGGCCGACAAGGGTTACCGCCACGCCTACCTCGAGCGCCCCTCCGGCCACAACTGGATGACCTGGCGGCAGGGGCTGGCCCCGGCGCTGATGTATCTATTCGCAGCTTGAAGCCAGATGATAGGCTTAGGCTTATGGAGTTCGGTTCGGCTTTTGCAGCCATTCTGATTATCGTTGCGCTCGAGGCTGTTTTATCGGTAGACAACGCTATGGTCCTGGCCGTGATGGTACGGCCCTTGCCGGAGCACCTGCGCTCCAGGGCCCTGCTGTACGGCATCATAGGGGCTTACGTCCTGCGCGGGCTGGCCCTGCTGTTTGCCACGGTCATCATCCAGATCTGGTGGATCCAGCTTTTGGGCGGCTTGTACCTGGTCTACCTAGCGGTCAACCACATCTTCCGCCGCCCGCCGCACAACGATACAGGAGCCATCAAGGCCAAGCAGGCGGTTGCGGCCAGTTTCTGGCGCACCGTAGCCATGATCAATGTGGTCGACCTGGCGTTTGCGGTGGACTCGGTACTGGTGGTCATCGCCTTCAGCCGGGAGTTCTGGGTGATTTTTGCCGGCGTAGCCATTGGTATTTTGCTGATCCGGCTGGCGGCAGGCATCATGGTGACCATCATCGAACGCTACCCCCGGCTCGAGACCGTAGCCTACGCGGTGGTGGGCTGGGCCGGGCTCAAGCTGATGCTGGAAGGCTGGGGACACGGCAGCGAGGTCTGGCTACACCGCCCCGAGCTGGCCTTGCACCTGCCCCAGGCGTTTTTCCTCAGCGTGACCTTTGCCATTGTGGTGCTCGGCAGCCTGTGGGCCTTCCGCCGCACCCCGGTGAAGGGCCAGGGCTCGTGAGCAGCCATGCCCAAAGACTGGGATATACACTACCTTGCCCAGCCCCCCCTTACCCAGCCGGCCCTGGTGGTGGCCGCCTATGCCCACCGGCTGCCTCCGGGGCCGGTGCTGGATCTGGCCGGGGGCACCGGACGGAACGCTTTTTTTCTGGCCCGGCGGGGGCATCCGGTCATTCTGCTCGAGCGCAGCCGGGTCGCTCTGGAGTTCGTCCGCGCCGAGGCCGCCCGGAAAAGCCTGGATATCTGGGCGCTTGAAACCGACCTGGA
>DAIUDO010000026.1:0-14524 GCA_036845585.1 Meiothermus sp.
TGCGCCGCGCGGCGCAACCAAGCCTCTGAGGTTTTTGGTTCGGATGATGCATCTATTTGAATCCAGGCCGCAGGGAAATTACCCAAGTACCAGAGGCTGGTACTTTGCAAAGACCGGTCCTGGCCCTATGGTTCTTTCAAAAAGCCCCAGCTAGTAACGGCCGGGTATGAACCCAAAACCTTTACAAACGAAGCCCGACGCAGCAGGGTTAGCAGAGCCTGGGAGGGCCCTGAGTCCTCGGCATGTCCCTCGAAGTCGGCGTAGAAAATGGGGGAGAAGGGACGGTCGGGGTCCCGGCGGGGGCGGGACTCGAGCTTGGTCAGGTTAATGCCCTGGTCGGCAAAGGCTTGCAGGGCGGCCAGCAGCTCGCCGGGCCGGTGGCGGGTGGTGAACACTACCGAGGTTTTGTAGGGCCCCTCCTGACGGGGTAAATCCTCACGAGACAGGACAAAAAAGCGGGTGTAGTTGCCAATAAAGTCCTGGATACCTTCGGCCAGAACCGCCAGCCCATAGCGTTCGGCAGCCCGACGGCTGGCGATGGCCGCCAGCCCAGGCTGGGGATGCTCGGCCAGTTCACGGGCGGCCCCAGCCGTGTCGTAGACCGGTTCGGCCTCTAGCTTGTAACGGGCGATAAAGCCGTCGCACTGCACCAGGCCCTGGGGATGGCTCTTGACCTTGCGAATATCTTCCAGGCGGGTTCCATGCGGGGCCAGCAGGCAGTGATCCACTTTTAGAACCAGCTCGCCCACCACGTGCAGGTCGGTTTCGAGCAACAGGTCGTAGGTCTGGTTGATAATTCCGGCGGTGGTATTTTCCACCGGAACCACGCCGCGGTCCACTTCATGGTTGCTGACCGCAGCAAAAACCTGATGGAAGGTGGGCAGGCCAATCGTCTGTGCCTCCGGGAATGCCCGCAGCGAGGCCTCCTCGCTGTAAGCCCCCTCGGTCCCTTGAAAAGCAACGCGCATCACGCGGTTTAGTATACGTGCTGGTGGGGTGAGTCTGTGATCTGCGGGCACAGCACGGCGAACGATCCGGCGGCGCGTACTCGGTTAGGGCATAATAAAGAATCGTGTTGAGTCTGGAACCTATTACCGAAGCGTCTGTATGGAATCAGATGGTTTCGTCACTGCCGGTTAGCAGTGCTTTGCAGTCGTGGGGCTGGGGCGAGGTCAAAAAACTTTCGGGCTGGCAGCCCGAGCGGGTGGCCGTCTATGAAAACGACGAGCTGATTGCTGCTGTACAGCTTTTTCGCCGGCGGTTTGCGGGGCCCATTGCGATGCTCTACGCCTCCAGGGGCCCCGCGCTGCGAAATGTTCAAGACCTACCCAGGGTGGCCGAAGTGCTCAAACAACGGGCGGGTGGCGCGGTATATTTGAAGCTCGAGCCCGAAACCGGCCAGCCTGCCGGACAAGCCGCACCGGAAATTCCGGGATTGCAGATCGAAGAGACCATTCAGCCCGAGTACAGCATATGGCTCGATCTGAGCTTAGGCCGCGAGGGACTCCTCTCCGGCATGGATAGTATGCACCGGCGCAACACCAGGTTGGCAGAGAAGCGGGTCGTAACCACTATCGAGGGTGTCGAAGCATTTGAGGAGTTCTGGCATCTGTTTGAAGAGACCAATCGTCGCGCCAAGCTGCTTCAGCACTCCAAGGTTTATTACCGGACCGTGCTGGAGGCGATGAACCAACCGCTGGGCCGGGCCTTCATTGCTATCTCACGGCTCGAGGGGAAAGCCCTGGCAGCCGGATTATTTGTGGCCTTCGCCGGTAAAGTGGACTATCTGTACGGGGGTAGCAGCCGTGAGAACCCCAGTGTCAAGGCACCCAACGGCATGCACTGGGGAGCCATCAACTGGGGCATCGAAAACGGCTACCGTATATACGATTTGTGGGGTGTACCGCGTGATCCCTCCGGCAGCCATGCCGCGGGCATCGATGCGTTCAAGGAGGGTTTTGGTGGCAGCCGGGTGCGCTTTCCGGCCTACGACCTGGCCCTTTCACCCCTGTACGCTCCGCTCAAGCGAGCCTTACGTCTACGTAAGAACTGGGTCAACTACCGTACTCGAGGTTCTACTCGAGATGTGCTGTAGAGCGGTTGGGTTATTCGGCCCGCAAATAAGCTTCTTGGGTTTGCACTCCAGAGTCTGACGTATAAAACCAAACTGCCGGTCGTCTTTTGCTGGCCTCGAGGGTCTCGGCTGAGAAAAGCCTGCAACGCAATAAGACTTTCAGTGGGGTTTGATGAGCAAAACGACAGTAGTCCTTCATCGAAGATCCGGCCTGGCCCAACGACCTTTAGCCCTCTGTTCACGCTTCTTAGCGACCTTGCTTCTACCCTCTAGCCGTGGTTCGCCCTGCGCTCGTTGCTTTGGTTGTTATCGGTGTGCTCTCGCTTTTTTTGGTAAGCCGCCCGGTTCCAACACCCGCGACCCCCAACCGAGGGGTGAAACTCGAGAACGTTCGCCTGACCCTCTACCCCGAGCAAGACCCCAAAGCCCGCTGGGAGTTTAGCGCGCTGGAGGTTGTGCAGGATCCGGGTACCCGTGAGGCCAAAGTGAGCGGCTTGCGGTCGGGGCAGCGTTTTGTGGAAAACCGGTTGGATATGCGGCTTTCCGCCCCCGAAGTGATCATCGACCGCTCCGACAACCTGCGGCTTCCATATGCCCGGGTGGAAATACTCAAGGGCTGCTACACGGTCAACCTGGGCAAGCCCGGTGAGATGCCGGTAACGATTGACCAGCGGGAGGGTTTCCGTGCTCCCAGCGTTTTCATTACCGCGCCCAGCCTGGAAGTACAGGGAAAAGATTTCAAGAGCGATTTCGGCATTGAAAACCCCAGCTGGCGTGATCCGATCGAAAAGTTTATCTCTGGCGGGGAGCAGCCGCCCTGCCCTATCGAAGGTGGTAGCTCATGAAACGTATCGGGTTGATTCTGCTTCTCCTGACGCTGGTTGTCCTGGCCCAGAGCAAGGAACAGCGCATCATCACCATTGAGGCCCCCGGGGGTCAGCGCTCGGGCAACCTGCGCAATGGCCCCTGGGTCTACGAGGCCGGTAAGCCCGGCGGCGTTATCGGTAGGGTCAAGGACCTCGAGATCAATGCGACCCGCGCCACCCTCGAGGCCCCCCCGGGCAAGACCATGCAGGAGGCTGAGGGCGAACGGGTCGCCTCGTTTGAAGGTAATGTTGCCGTCAAGCGGGACCGCATGACCGCTAGCGGCCCCAAGCTGGTCTACCGTGAGTCCAACGGACGCGGTACCCTCGATGGCAACGCCCGCATGCGCCAAGAGCCCCGCGACAAGAACAGCGACACAGTAGAGGTCACGGCTCAGCGCATGACCTTCGAGGTAGACACCAACATCTCCACCAGTGAAGGTGGCGTGACCCTCAAGAATGGCCGCCAGGAAGGACGCTCAGATGGGGTCTACTACGAAGAAGATAGAGGGCTGGCGGTCTTTACCGATTCCAAGGAGGTGGTGTTGGTTCGCAAGCGCGAGGGCAAGGGCGATCTGGTTATTCGGGCCAGAGAAATTCGCAGTCTAACCGACGAGAAGCGCCTGCTGGCGACGGGCGGTGTCACCCTAGTAGACGGCGACATCACCACGACCGGGGCCAGCCTGGTCTACAACGACAACAGCGGCGAGGCTACCATTGTGGCTGGGCGGGTAGGCAATCAGAACGTGCCGGCCCGGAGTGTCAACGCCAAGGAGCGAGCCACCCTCTCGGGTAATTCGCTCTTGCACAACGTCAACCGCTCACAGGTGCGGGTGCTGGCCCAGGTGCCCCGCCTGCCGGTGAACGATTTCCGCAAGCTGAGCGAGCAATAATAAACTACATGCGTTGGCCCTGGCTGCTGTCGGGACTGTTGCTGCTGGTGGCATTGGCGCAGCAAGACCCTGAACCTTCGTTCCAGACCACCGCCGAGATCGAGCGGCGCGGCAAAAAAATTGTGGTGGTCAAAACCGGGCCGGATAATCCGCCAGCCATCATCGAGCTGCGGGATCTGTATGGAGGCGTGATTACTGCTCTAAACGCCGAAAAGAAGAGCCTGAGTTTGGGCGGCCAGGAGTTCACAACGGATAATCTGACCCGTTTCTGGCAGGCCGACAAGCCCGTGCAGTACGGCGACCTGAGGGTGGGACAGCAGGTGCGCCTCGAGGCCGCTGAGCAAAACGATGGTTCGTTGCGGGCTTTCGATGTGCACATTGGGGGCGTGCGAGAGGGCCCCTCCCTTAGCCGCTCGCTTTTTGCCGACCCACCCCCCTTTCGCGTCCAGATCACCTTTGGTGAGGATGCCAAGGCTTTTGGTGCCATTGCCCGTGTCGAACAAATCCGCGAGGTCAACGATTTTGTCTTCATGACCGGGGGTACGGCCAGATATATCGAGGAAGAGGATCGCCTCGAGCTCGACCTCAAACCCGCGCCCAGGGCGGTGGAAGTCCAGCAAGGCAAGAGCAAAGCCTGGGGCAGCCGCCTCGATTACGACAACGCGAGTGGAGATGCGAGGCTGGCAGGCCCCATAGAACTCGAGCGCTCCGGTGACAAACCCCTTCAGGGTAATGCCCAGCGCATGATCTATAACGTGGACGACGAAATTCTGCGGCTCTTTGGTGAAGTTCGACTGGTGCAAGATGGCCGTACCTCCACTGCTGACAGCGCGGTGGTGCGAGAAAAAGACCGCATCGCCTACCTTTTTGGCTCCAAAGATAAACCTGTGCGCAGCCAGAACAAAGATGGTTTCGTAGAAGGATCTCGCGTACTTTATAATCTCGACACTGGGGATGTGGTGGTGTTGGAGGGGGTCAAAGGCGAGTTTCAAGACCCCTG
Organism: Meiothermus sp.; assembly: GCA_036845585.1. Taxonomy (GTDB): domain Bacteria; phylum Deinococcota; class Deinococci; order Deinococcales; family Thermaceae; genus Meiothermus. The sequence goes on from DAIUDO010000026.1 coordinate 4,831, forward strand.
ACTGCTCCCAATCTACGCTAGACTGGAGACGTGCGAAATCTGGTGCGGGTTCTGGTAGCGGTGGGGTTCATCGGTGCGCTGGCCTTTTTCTTTGTGTTCTACCCGACCCAAAAAGTCGAAATCCTGATCTGGACTTCGGGTGAGAAACAGAATGTGCTCAAGCCAGCCCTGGAAGAATTCAACAAGCAGGACCGCACGGTGCTGGTGGGTTCCCGGCGCTACACCGTACAGGCTAAAAGCGTAACCGTCAACTCGGGTGAGATGTACACCCACCTGGTGCGGCGGTTCAATCAAGGGGTGGCCTTTCCCGAGCGCACTGGGGGTAGCCCCACGGTGGTTTCGCCTTCTACCTCCGACTGGCTGGCCCAGGTCAATCTGGATGTGGGTCGCCCGATCTTCGATTTTGCCGAGATGCCCGCCATCGTGCGAACCCCGGTGGTGATCTTCACCTTCCGCGAGATGGCCGAGTGCCTCGGCTGGCCAGGCAGACCCATCGGTTGGTCGGACATCATTGCATTGAAGGAAAGCCCTCAAGGATGGGCCTCCTGTCCTAACGCCAAAGCCGAGTGGGGCCGCAGGCCGCGGGTAGCCTTCACCGATCCTGCGGTAAGCTCTACGGCCCGCTCGACCCTGCAACTGCTCTACCAGGCCGCAGCCGGGAGATCGGGTTCGAACCTTACCCTGGAAGACGTGCGCTCGGCCAAAACCCAGAACTACGTGCGCCGCTTCCAGGCCACGGTAGACCACTACTACCCCGAGACCCTTAAGCTTCAAACCAAAATCTTCCAGGGGCCGCGCTTCGTGCACTTTGCGCCCTTGGAGGAGTACAGCCTTCCCTGGCTCTATCAGGGGCGGGTCAACGCCGAGAGCGTGCCGGGAGGCCAGGTCGTGCAGCGGCCTATCACCGATGCCGGCTACGAGGTCGTTGCACTGTACCCCAAAGAGGGCACGGTCTGGCACGACAACCCCTTCGCGATTCCCAGTGCCGACTGGGTTACACCCCAACAGCGGGCTGCGGCCCAGGTGGTGCGGGACTACCTTTTGAGCGAGCCGGTGCAGAGGCAGTTCATGGCCTGGGGGTTCCGTCCGGGTTCTAGCATACCTTTTGCGGATGTACTCAACCCGAGCCTTGGCATCAACCCGAGTGAACCCCAAAAGTTGCTGGGAAGGCTTAATCCCGAGGTGGCAAGAGCCATTCAGAATAGTTGGGAGGACGTAAAAAAGCCTGGTGTAGCGGTGTTGGTGCTGGATACCTCCGGCTCGATGTCGGGCGAGCGCATCCAGCAGGCTAAGGAGGGGGCCAAGCGTTTTCTGGACCGCGCAGCCCCGGGAACCCATGTAGGGCTGGTGACCTTCGCCAGCACGGTGCAGGTGCGGGTTCCGATTGGCCCCCTAAGCCAGACCCGTTTCGCTATAGTGGAAGCCATCGACTCGCTGAGTGCCAGGGGCAATACTGCGATGTACGAAGCTATCAAGAGGGGTCTCGAGCTCGCCGATAGCTATGAGGGGGTCTCGAGGGAGGCCATTCGCGGTGTGGTGCTGCTGTCGGATGGTATCGCCAACACCGGGTCTGTGGGAATCTCGGGGCTGCTCAAGCTTACCGACCGCCTGGAGCGAGAAGTTCGACTGGAGTTTCCCGAGAGCAGCCAGCTTAAGAACCTGGTAGCTTCGGGCCTGGCCTTCACACCCAAGAACACCGTTCACGTCTTCAGTGTTGGGGTCGGCGAGGCCGACTGGGAAGCCTTGCGCCTGGTGGCCGAAGGTACCGGTGGGGTGGTGGTGCGCAGCGACGAAAACGGTCTGGGGCCGGTGCTCGAGCGCTTTTCCAAGTATTTCTGAGTTTTTTCTAAAGGCTTAGCTCGAGTGTATTCGGTATGCGGTGGCACACCTCAGTGGCAGGTTCTACCCCACGGTGGATTCTGAACATACTCATGTTCGCAAGGTTGAAAAAGCTATGACTGGACTTACGCACCTCAGGGTTCACCCGACAGAATGGGCCTTCATGTCACAGAGAAGGCCCCAAGATAGGATACCAACCCCCCTCCTACGCGCGCTAGAAGCCCCAGCTCAGAGCCCCATCCACACCTCCGCCCTAGCCGGTGCAGCCACGACACCCTTTCCCTCCAGCTCTGCCATGCTCTGGGTGACCAGAAGGGGGGATTGACGACGTCCTCATTCCTCGCTGCCCTTGGTCAGCCCGGCCTCAAGCGCCTCAGGAGCCCCAAGGACGGGGCCCAGGCCTGGTGGTCCTGGCCTGTATCGAAGAATCACCCTGGCCTTCCTGCCCTACTTCGCCGATGGCGAGTCGAGCCAGCTGGAGCTGGCCCTGCTGGAGTGGGCCTGGGCGGAGGGGGTCATCTTTGACGCCTGGTGCTGGAGTGGCTTCATGCCCAGACCTGGCCTTTCGTGATGAGGCTCAGGGGCAGCCGGTGGCTGGAGGGGGTCTGGCTCAAGCGGCATGTGAAGGTGGGCCATCGGAAGGGACAGGCCTTTGCGGTGCAGGTGGTGCGGCGGGAGCGCCGGGCTGAGCTGGGAGGGGTGACCGGTAGTGGAGGTGTACTGCTTGCGGCAGGGGATTGAGGGGGCATCTGGCGCTGGGGCGGGTGGTCTATGGGCTCATCGAGCATCAGCGGGAGGGGCTGAGGTTGAGTTTCTACCCGTGCCGACGGAGGCTCATCGCGGGCAGGCTCAGGTTGGACCTGAGCCCATTGTTGTCGGGGCAGGTGCAGGCTGTGTGAGTCCAGTGCGTTTTTGTGCGATTACCACAAAGAGTCGGCACAGCCTGCATCGCTGTGCCGACTATCGCGGTTCTCTGAATTTTTGCGGCTACGCCCAGCGGCAAAAGCGAGCCATGTTCTACCATGGTCTCTCGGAGACCGCAGCATTCTTTTCGAGAACCGCTCTTTAACTTGGTGCAGCAGTACCTGCGTTGCCGGGGTGATACACACCCAGAATCCGCAAGCGCTGGAGGGGTTGAACCGCAATGAACCGGGCAGATGCTGGTGCGATTTGCTAGGCTGTACCCATGATTGGGCGTTTGCTGCGCGCAGGGGGTCGGCCCCCTGCTGTTTGGATACTAACCCTGGGCCTTGGGGTAGTGGCTGCACTGCTTTTTGTGCAGGGCCTCGAGCCTTACCGCTCGGCCTGGCCCGTGCCCTTTTTTATTACCCTGCTGGCCTGGATCGCCATGAGCGCAACCCAGCTCGAGCACCGGGCGGCCCCAGTCATTCAGGACGACCCGCTGATGCGCAAAGCCTTAGAGCGGCGAGATGCTCTGGCCCGCGAAGCTGCTTTGCTCGAGGCTCCCGGTTTCCGCCGCCAGGTTGAGGATGTTTTGCAGCAGGTTGACAAGAGTATCCTGCCCGAGTTCGAGCGTCGTTTGGCCCGCTTTCGCATGCTTGAGTCGGCCCTGGCTGACCACCGCAAAGGGCGCGGCCCTCTGGTTGGAGCCAGCCCCGCCACCCTCAGAAACCTGCAACAGCTAAGCACCGCCCAGCAGGAAGCGCTGCAAGGGTTGCTAACCAAACTCTCGGACATGGTTGCTAATCTGATGGGCCTATCGCACAGCACCGACGACCCCGAGACCCTGCGTCAAGCCCGTGCTCTGGCCGAGGACATGGCCACCTACTGGGAGGCCAGCGCAGAGGCATTCAGCGACGAAAACACCCGGCTTCGCTAAGTATTCCCAGTATAGAAACCTTGTCCCCACCCAGACAATATGAACCAATGGCCTTTTGATGCGGTGACCAGAAGGTGCATTTCCCCAGCCATCCTTGATCTGCCCAACCTTAGGATAGGCGCAAACATGCTCGAGTTGCATTTGGCATGGGGCTTTGCGGCGTAGTGGGCAGGCTTAGGGGGTACATTTTCATCTGGATGACAGGTCTTGTTCCAGCAGATGACCTTGAGCATAAATAGCAGGCCGCACGGGACATATTCCTCCTGTGCGGCCCGATGAGACCAGATTAGGTTACTTGAGCTCGACCTTGGCCCCAGCGTCCTCGAGCTGCTTCTTGATTTTTTCGGCCTCTTCCTTCGAGACGCCTTCCTTGACGTTGCCGCCTGCTTCGGCCAGGTCCTTGGCTTCCTTCAGGCCAAGGCCGGTTATAGCGCGTAGTTCCTTGATGACGTTGAGTTTTTGTGGACCGGCCTCCTTCAGAACCACATCAAACTCGGTCTTCTCCTCGACGGCAGGGGCCGCAGCGCCACCAGCAGCGGCACCGGGCATGGCCACGGCTACAGGGGCTGCAGCGGTAACACCCCACTCTTCCTTGAGTTCATCGATGAGTTGCTTAAGCTCCAGCACGGTTGCGCCGGAAAGTTGGGCTTTAATAGCAGCGATATCAAGAGCCATTTTTTTCCTCCTATTGAGCCTGTGCGGCTTCTAGTTTCTGAACCTGGGCATCTAAGATGCCGACCAATTCCTGCGCCTTTGCTCCCAGCACCCCTACGAGGTTGGACATCGTGGCCGATAGCACACCGACCAGTTCGGCTTGCAACTCCTTTTGGCTGGGCAGATCGGCAAGGGCTTCTACCTGTTGGCCCGTCAGGGCCTGTCCCGAGAGCACTCCCGATTTGAGGACGGGAATGCCTTTATCGTTCGTCTTGGCGAACTCCTTGAGGGCCTTGGCGGCTGCGGCAGGATCGTTGAAGATCACTACCGCCGATGGACCCGTAAGACCTTCGATGGTCGGTAACCCCAGGTTGCTCAATGCTTTGCGGATGAGGGTATTTTTGGCGACGACTATTTTGCCACCTTTTTCCCGCACTGCCTTCCTGAGCTTACCTGTGGGGCCCGACCCAAGCCCCTGGTAGTTCACCAAGAAGAACGAGCCTGCCGCGCCCTTGAGGGTAGCGGTGAGCGCCTCGAGGTGTTCGATGTTGCGCTTGCTTGGCAAAGTTCCTCCTGGTTGGTACAGGCACCATGGCATTGGGTCCACGAGAGCATCTCGGAACCCTAGACCAGGGCACTGACCCGGCTTTTGTGGGATTAGGGATTCCCAACCGCTGTTGCGATAAACGCTTCCCTACGAGCGCCTCGGCGAGAAATTAAGGCTTGCGCCACTCGCTGTCTTTGGCTGCCCCCACAGTCGGTTATCCGACTCGAGAAGGACACCAGTGGTGAAGTATACAAAACTGTCTGGTAACTAGCAATACCTACAATGTGGTTTTTAACTATGCTTTTTGAGGCGGATCATGCAGGGCTCCTCGATCGCGCAAAAAGCTGCTGTAGCACGATCTGCCAAGAGGCTAAAGGGTGAAAGGTTACGAGCAGCCATTGTGAAAACCACGATTTTGTTGCTTTTTTGCAGCCGTATCATCTGGGTATAGGACATCGTTCAATGACCCGCTACCGTATCCGCACCCGCCCGACCCAGCCCTTCGCAGGTGAACGCACCCAGGCTGTACCCGGCCGAGGGCTGGAATTTTACGAGCTGCGTGGGTACGCCCAGGGGGATGAGCCCCGCTTCATCGACTGGCGGGCTTATGCCCGGACAGGCCGGCTTTATACCCGCATATTTCAGGCCGAAGCCCCGGCCCGTTTTACTTTTTTCCTGGACGGTTCGCCAAGCATGAAGCTCTTTGGAAAGCAGGCTTTTGCCGAGCGGGTGTTGCGTGTGCTGGCCGATACGGCCCGTTCGGAGGGGGTTTTTTTATGGGGTGGAGAGCGCTACCGCGGCCAGCTCCGCCCCGTTGAGCAAGGTCCATCGGTGTTGTTTGACTTCCCTCGCCCCAGAGGGGTCACGGTGCTCATAACGGATGGGCTAGATGAACTGAACTGGAGGCGGCTCCTGCAAAAACTGCGCCGTGTGGTTCTGGTGCACATCATGTCCTCCGAGGAGCTTACGCCGGGGTTTTCCGAGGCCCTGCTGAACGATGTAGAGACAGGAGGCTGGATGGAGGTGGGCCAGCCGGAGGTTCAAGGTTACCAGCAAGCCCTGGAGAATCATCTGCTGCGCCTGAGAACAACGGCCCGCAGGCTGGGTAGTTATGCCTTGCTAAGGGTGGGTGAGCCCGTGGTGGCGGCCTTGCTACGGCAGGGTGTCTTGGAGGAGCGCTAAACATCTGGAGCCGTTCTAACGTTCGCATAAAGAGGCTCGCGTAAACTACAAGCATGGTGCGTTCTGTTGTGGCCCTCGTCTGGATGAGCGGCACGGCGCTGGCCAGCCTATGCGACCAGCCCTTTTCGCCCGCTCGAGGTGGCTGGGAGTGGCAGTACCGGGTTACGGGCGAACGCTCCACTACGTACTCGATTCGCAAAACCAACATCACCGATGGGGGCTACCTCCAGGTGCGGCAGTCCGGTAGCAGCCGGGAGGAGTCCCGGTTTCGTTGTACAGCCGAGGGCATCTTTCCACTGGACTTCGGCAGTGGCGGCAGTAACCAGGCCGAGGTGGGTGGGCAGCCGGTCAGTTACAACCTCGAGGTCGTCAAAGTAACCGGCGTGGCAGTGCCCGACTACGACTCTTGGGCAGTGGGCAATAGCTGGAAGCTGATTATTGAGGTGCGGGGAACCGGGCAGCAGGGGCCGGTACGCTTCAACATAGACGGGAGCCTCGAGACCACCTACCGGGTGATGGCCCAGGAAACCATCAGCACCCCAGCCGGTCGTTTCTTGGCGTTCAGACTGCAGACAACCTTTGTCACCAGAATGCGGGCCAACGCTGGTCCCATCCACATCCCTTTCAACTTCGAGAGCCAGGGTACCTCCTGGTACGCCGAAAACGTCGGACTGGTCAAAAGCATTCAGAAGACCCGTGATGGGGAAAACGTCACCGAGCTCATCGCATTGCGGAAGTAGCCTGATTCGCATAGCCAGTCTCTTGTCTTGTGCCGGGGGACAGCAGCGAGCAGCCGTCACAGAACATAGGCACCACCCTCCAAAAGTATGCATCCCTGAGGTGCCCACACGAGAGAGCTGGGTAGGCCTAGCCAATATAGCCACTCATACCAGGCCGCAACGGCACCATCCAGCCGCGCTCCGTGTTTGCTCTAGGCAGCGCCAGTTGGCGGAAATGCCGTGTCTACAGTTTGCCTAGGGGAAGATAAGCTGCTGCCGGTACGGCCAGGGAATTGGCCGAGTTGGCTGAGCGGGTGCGCCAAGCGGCCAGAGCAATCATGGCGCCGTTGTCGGTCGCGAGGCCCTTTGGTGGGAAGAGAAGCCGCAGGCCTGCCGCTTGCAGGCGGTCCTTAAGGACCGCGTTCTGGGCAACGCCCCCGGTCACCAGAAGGGTCGAGAGGCCGGTTTGATGGGCAGCTCGAGTCACGACCTGGGCCAGATGCTCAGCGGCCACCAGCTGAAATTTGGCTGCAATATCCGCTGGTGCGTATCCCTTTTCGACCGCCCTGGCCACAGCGGTTTTCAATCCGGAGAAGCTGAAGGCAAAGCCTTCCTGGCCTTGCAGAGGCACGGCCAAGGGCACAGCGGCGGGGTCTCCGCGCTGAGCTAGCTTTTCAATCTCAGGCCCCCCTGGATAACCCAAACCCAGAAGGCGCGCCGACTTGTCGAAGGCTTCCCCAGCGGCATCGTCCAGGGTAGCGCCGACAAGCTGGTACTCACCCCAACTTTTCACTTCAAACAAGTGAGTGTGCCCCCCTGAGGCAATCAGGGCAAGAAAAGGGGGCTCTACCTCGGGATGCTCTGCCAAGGCTGCGTAGATGTGGCCTTCCAAGTGATGTACGGGGACAAATGGTCTCTCCAGGGCAAAAGCCAGACCCTTTGCGTAGGTATACCCCACCAGCAAGGCCCCAATTAGACCGGGGCCCCGTGTGGCCGCAACCAGGTCCAGGTCGCTCACGGTAATGCCCGCTTCAACCAGTACCTGCTGCACCAGCCCATCTATCACCTGCGTGTGTTCCCTCGAGGCCAGCTCGGGCACCACCCCCCCGTAGCTTTGGTGCAGTAGGGTTTGCGAGGCCACCCGGTTGGCTATGACGCGCCCATCCTGGACCAAACCCACGCCGGTATCGTCACAGGAAGTATCGATGCCGATAATCCACACAACCTCGATTGTGACCCGTGCGGGTGGAAAGGTCAAACCGGTCTACCGGGCCTGTCGGGCCGCAGAGGTCAATTTCCAGCAGCGTAGCACTTTCGCAATTCGCATAGCGGCTATACTCAGCAGTGTGCACAGTGCTCTCAAAGACCTGGAAAATTCCCTGAAGGCTGTGTTATTTGGCCAGGAGCAGGTAATTCGGCAGCTGCTGGCCACGGCTGTAGCGGGGGGACACGCCTTGCTGGAAGGGCTGCCGGGTTTAGGGAAAACCCTATTAGCCAGGGCGTTTGCCGAGTCCAGTGGGCTATCCTACCGCCGTATTCAGTTCACGCCGGATCTGCTGCCAGCCGACGTGACCGGAACCGAGATACTGGAAGACGGGCAGTTTGTATTTCGAAGAGGGCCAATTTTTGCTCAGGTGGTGCTGGCCGACGAGATCAACCGGGCCACCCCCAAGACCCAGTCGGCGCTGCTTGAAGCCATGCAGGAGCGCGGCGTGACCGTGGGCGGAACCCGTTACGCCTTGCCCGAACCCTTCATGGTGCTGGCCACGCAGAACCCTCTGGAGCTCGAGGGTACCTATCCACTTCCGGAAGCCCAGCTCGATCGCTTCATGTCAAAGATAACCGTCCAGGCCCCACCTCGAGCGACCTGGATCCGAATTCTTTCGGAGGAGCCAGCGGTTCCGCAGACTGTTGAGGGACTTGATTTGCTCAAAGCCCGCGCCGAATCACAACAGGTCGTGGTCAGTCAGCCTGCGTTGGAAGCGATTGCCAACACCGCTCAGTTGGCCAGCGAAGAGAAGCACCTCCGTATGGCCTTGTCGCCTCGAGGAGCCAAGGCCTGGCTCGGCCTGGCCAAGGCTCTGGCTTATATCTCGGGTCGTGCCCATCTCGACTGGGACGACCTTCGCGGCTCAGCCATGCCAGCCCTCTCACACCGCTTATTGCTCACCGAGGAAGCCCAGTTCGAAGGTATTCGCATCGAGCAGATTGTGCAGGACCTGCTGCGCCGCACCATGGCCAAATGATGGTTGACCAGCCGTCTAGGTGCGCCCGCGATGGTGCGTATTTGGTTGAGCAGAATCTGCATTTGAGAATTGCAGTGGCGCATCTTATGGACCAGCTCTGGATCGCAACGTAGATTTCTGAGGTGGAGATACTTATTTGTGTACGACTGCTCCATCGGTGCGACGCTCATTGAGCCTGTAATTGCATGATGCCAGGTTCAAACAGAATCTTCTAAAAAACCTTCAGAGGTTCGGTTGCGCCACGTGCAGCGTTACATAGGCGAGCTGCTGTTCGCTAGCAGACCGAGTCTGGCAGGACATGCTTGGTTTGAGCATATGGCCCTCAAGTCAGCACTGCAGCTAGGCCAGCCTTCGACTGGCGATGAGCTACCCTGCACGGTCATAACCGTCCAACCACCCTCACGGATCCAACATCCCGCTCAGATGGGGCGTTTGACCACCGAAAGGGCCTCGAGCAGGTCTTCTTCCCCAAAAGGCTTGGCAATGTGACCCACTCGAGTGCTTTTGACCCACAACCCCCGTGGGGGTTGCTCACTGATGAGCCAGATAGGCAGGAAGCGACCATTGGGCAAGGCTCGCAACTGTCGTACCCGGTCGGGTAAATCGGCTCCTTCAAGCAACACCCCTTGCACCCGGTTGTGCTCGAGCATGCGTTTGGCGCTCTCCA
>DAIUDO010000026.1:14624-20177 GCA_036845585.1 Meiothermus sp.
TCAAGCAACACCCCTTGCACCCGGTTGTGCTCGAGCATGCGTTTGGCGCTCTCCAGGTCGGGGGGCAGCATGACCCGGTAGCGGTAGCGCTCGAGGGTGACCAGCAAAAGCCGCCTGATCAGGTTTGAGTCGGCCAGTACCATCAGCAAGGGATCTTGAGGCCGCACGTCGGCCTCCATCAGCAGGCCCCGGCTCTTTAGCTCGTAAAGAAGGTGGTAGACCTGCTCTTCGGGTAAGTCACACTCCAGTGCGACCGAGCGGGCTCGCTTGAGGCCATCCACGGCCTCGAGCACAGTCCAGGCATCGGGCGAGAGCGGTTGGCGGGTAGGGTCGCCGGAGAGCTGTAGCACGGTCTCGGGGTCTACCTTGCCGCGCATCCACTCGTCAAGACGGCGCAGCGCTTCAATCAGAATGGCGCTGGTATCGGTCACGCTGGGCAGGAGCACCTGTGAGGCGTCTATAGGGGGTGGTTCGGCTACCAGCTCGCCCTCCTGCTGGCCGAGGACGGTGGCCAGACCCTCCAGAATTTGTGCGTGCAGAACATCGTTTAGCTCGTCCTCGGTGACCATTTTCTGCTGCAAGGCCAGAAAACCCAGTGGGGTACCGGGGTTTTCCTGCTGCTGGTACTTGACCAGGTCCTGTACCTGCTCGAGGGTTAGGTAATCAAAACGCACCAGGTACTCACCCAGGTGGGGGCCTGGGTGGGTCTGGATATAGGCGATTTTGCCCTCGCGAACATGAATCCGACCTGTAAGCTTGGGGAAGGTCAGGTGGATGACGGCGTTCTTGCGCCCCCCCTCGAGGGTGCGCAACAGGTCGGCAAGCTCAATTTCACCCAGTCTCGCCCGTATCACGGTGCCCGTACCCTCACAGAACGGCGGTTGCCTATCCAGTTTCAAGTATGGCACCTCGAAACGGCCCGAAACGTTCAGATAGGTGAGGAAATCTGTAAGAGAGGCTTTAGGAAACCGCCGTGAGAGAGGTTTTCACTCCAGCAGGCGGCTCTGCTCGGGTAGGGGGTAGCCCATATGGGCGTAGGCCCTTTCGGTAACCTGGCGTCCCCTAGGGGTGCGCTTGAGGAGTCCCAGCTGGATCAGGAAGGGTTCGTGGACCTCCTCGAGGGTTTCGGGGTCCTCGGAGAGTGCCGTGGCCAGGGTTTCCAGACCCACCGGCCCCCCGGCAAAGCGCTCGATGATGGTCTGCACGATCAGACGGTCGCGGGCGTCGAGGCCCAGGGCGTCGAGGCCCAGGGCGTCGAGGGCCTGCCGGGTGCGGTCGAGGTGTACCGTGGTCTCGCCAGCCACCTCGCTAAAGTCGCGTACCCGACGGAAAAGCCGCTTAGCGATGCGCATGGTGCCCCGGCTGCGGTGACCAATTTCCAATGCGGCCTCAGGCTCGATGTGCAGTCCCAGCAGCTGCGCATCGCGCTGTATGCCCTGGGCCAGCTCCGCTTCGGTGTAGAACTCGAGGTGCTCGATGATCCCAAAGCGGCTACGCAGGGGCCCGGAGATGAGCCCTGGACGGGTGGTTGCTCCAATTAGAGTAAAGCGCGGCAGATCCAGCCGAAGGGTGCGGGCTGCCGGACCTGCACCGATCACGATGTCGATCTTGAAGTCCTCGAGGGCTGGGTACAGGTGCTCCTCGGCGGCCTTGGAAAGTCGGTGAATCTCATCAATGAACAAAATGTCGCCTTCCTCCAGGCTATTGGTCAGGATGGCGGCCAGGTCGCCTGGTTTCTCGATGGCTGGGCCGCTGGTCACCCGGATGTTCACCCCCAGCTCGTAGGCGACCACATGAGCCAGGGTGGTCTTGCCTAGCCCAGGGGGGCCAAACAACAGCAGGTGATCGAGCGCCTCCCCTCGGTTCTTGGCGGCCTCGAGGTAGACCCGCAGTTTTTTCTTAAGCTTGGCCTGCCCCACGTAGTCGTGTAGGCTCTTGGGCCGCAGGGTCAGATCGGATTCCACATTTACCATCATACGAAGAAGCGGTGTTTTATGTTGACTGCATAAGCTGGCACTTACCAGGCCGTGATGTTTTGCTGACTCGAGCCGTGCGAGTTCGGGCCTTTGCTTCGATTGCAGCCGGAACGCTATCCGGCCAGTTTGCACCGGTCGGCTAAAATAGCCTGGGATGGTACGATTTTCAGCCAGCGGTGTGCGCCTGGACCAGGCCCTGGCCTTCGAGGCCAATACCTCCAGGGCCAAGGCTCAAGAGTGGATCGAAGCCGGACGGGTCTGGGTCGGGGGCAAGGTGGTAACCAAGGCCTCCTATAAGCTCAAGGGCGAGGTCGTCGAAGCTCATCCCCCCCCTCCGAAGCCTGCTTGGGTGGGGGCAGAAGACATTCCCCTGCAGGTGCTCTACGAGGACGAAGACCTTATTGCGATCAACAAGCCAGCTGGCATGATGACCCATCCAGCTCCGGGGGTCTATTCTGGGACCCTGGTCAATGCCATTCTGGGGCGCTTCGGATTGAATCTCTCGCTCGGCGAGGGCCAGGACACGGACGATCCGTTGCTCTCGAGCATGACGAAGCCCGAGCTGGTACGTCCAGGTATTGTCCACCGTCTCGATAAGGACACGAGTGGGGTGATTGTGGTGGCACGCCACGAGGCGGCCCATCGTCGCCTGTCCGAAGCCTTTGCGGGGCGTAACGTTTTCAAGCGCTACATCGCACTGACCGTGGGAATTCCGCCCGAAGGCATCCTTTCGGCCCCGGTGGGGCGTCACCCGGTAGACCGCACCCGCATGCATGTGGGCGGTGTGGCGGCCAGGTATGCTCAGACCGATTTTGAGGTCTTGGCTGCGCTGTCAAAGCATGCGCTGGTAGCAGCCATCCTGCACACCGGTCGTACCCACCAGATTCGCGTTCATCTGAAGCATCTGCACGCCCCCATACTGGGCGATGAGGTCTACGGAAAACCCAGCAACCTGATTGCCCGTCAGGCCTTGCACGCCTATGAACTGCGCCTTCAGCACCCCCGCAGCGGCAAGTATCTGCACTTTGTGGCTCCCATTCCTGCCGACCTGCAGCAGGCTTGGGTTCGCCTGGGTGGGGTCTGGCCCGAGGAGCTGAAGACTGAGGTGAATCTGGGAGGGCCTGGCTGCACAGTTGCCACCACCTCGCGCGATGTCTTATGACCGGTAAGCTCAGATGCTCGTGGCAAGTGCGAGGCAAAGCTTGATTTGTCGCATTAGGTTGGGAATACTGAGGAGCAACAAGACAGCCCGGAGGTACGGCATGAACGTGGTCTTCCTCTCCCCACATTTTCCCCCCAACTTCTGGCCTTTTTGCGTTCGCCTACGCGAGGCTGGACACACCGTATTGGGCCTAGCCGATGCCGAATACGATCAGCTCCGCCCTGAGCTCAGAAACGCCTTGACCGAGTATTACAAAGTCACCGACATGCACAACTACGATGAGCTGGTGCGGGCTTTGGGCTATTTCACCCACCGCTACGGCAAGCTTGATCGCCTCGAGTCCATGAATGAGTACTGGCTCGAGACCGAAGCCATGCTGCGCGAGGATTTCAACATCTTCGGACTGCGCCCCGAGGACATGAGTCACGTCAAGCGCAAGTCGGTTATGAAACAGTACTTCCAGCGGGCAGGCTTGCAGGTTGCCCGGGGCAAGGTCTGCCGCACATCGGTGGAGGTACAGGATTTCGTTGATGAGGTGGGCTATCCGGTGGTGGCCAAGCCCGACGTTGGGGTGGGCGCAGCCAAGACCTACAAGATTAGCAACGATGCTGAATTGATGGACTACATAGCAACCAAGCCTCCGGTGGACTACATCGTGGAGGAATTCATACCGGGTCGCATCGTAACCTACGACGGCCTGACCGATATCCAAGGCAACGTGGTTTTCGATAGTTCCCTGGAGTATTCCAAGGGCGTCATGGATGTGGTCAACGAGGACACCGACATCTATTACTACATGGTACGGGAGATCCCCGAAGATTTGCGCGAAGCCGGACGCAAGGTGGTCAAGACCTTCGGTGTACTCGAGCGCTTCTTCCACTTCGAGTTCTTCCGTCTGGAGGATGGTGCACTGATTGCGTTGGAGGTGAACATGCGGCCTCCGGGAGGGCTCTCGATTGACATGTTCAACTACGCCAACGACATCGATATCTTCAAAGAGTGGGTTAACGTGCTCACCTACGGCACGGTGGGGGAGAAGGCCAAGCACCCCTACTTCTGCACCTATGTGGGCCGCAAAGACCATATCCACTACAAACGCTCGCACGATCAGGTGATGGCTGAGCTGGGGCCACTGATAGCTCACCACGAGCGAATTAACGGCATTTTTGCAGCAGCCATCGGTAATTACGGGTATATTCTGCGCCATCCCGACCTCGACACCTTGCTTAAGGTAGCTCAGGCCATTCAAGAAAGAGCCTAGAGAGCAGCCAATAGGCTCTGCTATACGGAGTTCGCCATGTATACGGAGTATCACAAATGGTACAGCCCGGCCCTAGGACACGATATGGAGCTCAAGCTGTACGGGCACTACGGTCAGCCGGTCGTTGTGTTTCCGGCACAAAACGGCCGCTGGTTCGACTGGGAAGGCCACGCTGGCATGGCCCAGGCCCTGGCACCGATGATCGAGGCTGGGCGAGTGAAGTTTTTTTGCGTGGATGGCATCGACTGGCAGAGCTGGACCAACAGAGACATCCCACCTGCACAGAGGGCCCGTCGCCACAACGATTACGATGCTTACATCATGCAGGAAGTGGTGCCCTTTGTTCGGAAGAACACGGGCCTGCCCAGCATGTGGGTCACGGGGTGCAGCATGGGTGCATTGCATGCTGCCAACTTCTTCTTCAAGTATCCTGATGTTTTTGATGGGCTGATTGCCTTGTCGGGGCTGTATCAGGTTGGAGGGTTTGTGGGTGGCGAGGGCGGCATGGATGCCTACTACAACTCGCCGCTCTGGTACTTGCGCAACCTTACCGACGAGAACCTACTCAACGCTTACCGCCGCAACAAGATTGTATTTGCTGTTGGACAGGGGCGGTGGGAAGAAGAGTGCATCCAAGACACCCGGGAGATGCAAGCTCTTCTGCAGCAGAAGGGTGTGTATGCCACCTTCGACTACTGGGGCCACGACGTGGACCACGACTGGCCCTGGTGGCGAAAGATGCTTCCATACGAACTCGAGCGCCTTGGGGTTTGATGCTAGACCGCGTTGCGTGTATCCTCAATTAGGCCACATTTCCCTAAGGGTCAGCACCCCAGCGTAGTCTCAGAAGGCTTGGCGACACCTTTGTGCTCAGGCTACATGAACCAGATGCCTTTTTGATATAGCGGTGCACTGGGTGCAGTTCCAGCACTATTTTCACTGGTTCATCCCCTCGAAACGGCCTCGGAAGGCATTGGGTTTGCGCCCAGCCAAGCTGCGCCACTGATGAGGTGGATGCTTGACTGCCGCCGAATTCCGAAGAGGCCAATTCCAACCAATACTGTGGGTCTGAACGACCCATGCTTGAGCGGGCCAGATGGGTCTATTCTAAGGTTCACTGCAACAGTCCTGCTGCCACTGCTTCATGGATTCCG
>DAIUDO010000027.1:0-18672 GCA_036845585.1 Meiothermus sp.
GTCGTTGTGCCATTCACATCCGTTGACCCAGTAGCGAAACTCGTAGGCCTGTCCCGCCTCGAGCTCGAGGGTCAGCTGCCAACGCCCATCCGCGCAGCGTGTCATGGGGTGGCCGGCTGGATACCAGGACACATCGAGGAAATCGCCCACCACCGCCGCGCTGCTGGCTTGGATCGTGCCGGGCAGGGTGAAGACGACCCGGCGGGTTGTTCCTTTACTCGGATGCAACTCGACCATGACTGCCTCCGGGGGGCCCGAGAGAGACCTGGCGGGTGGGGGTGAAATCGGTATCGGTAATCCCAAGGCCATAGACCTTGGCCTCTTGCTCGAGCCATAGGGCCAGCAGGTCGTCGGAAACGGGGTCGAGTTCGACGGCATGAATCCCTGGCATTAGCCAGACCAAAGGGCCACAACCATAGACCAGGCTGACCAGTTCCCGCCGCAAGTGCTGAGCAAAAAGACTCCCGCCTTCCACCCGTGCATGGCTGTACACGGTGGTTCCATCGCTGAACTTCCAGTAGAACATGGCCTCCTCCTTTCCCGAACGACCGTGTTGGGACAAAACGACCGGGCTCCTAAACCCCGGCTCAATCGGACTCCAAGAAGACATCTCGTGTTACGGTATCCGGCAACCATAGTATAGCTAAATACATTGGGCGGTATGTCCCTCGACTCATGCCGGATTCAAAAAGGCAATCTCCCAATCAAAAACTTCAGGGGCTTGGTTGCGCCGTACGCAGTACACCTGGAATCCTAGAGCCCACCCCTCCCTCCGGTCAGCGAAGCAAACGACTCCTTTCTAAGGGGTGGTATCGCGTTCTGTAGGTGCTATAAAGCGGTATCGGGTTCCCGTGATGCAATAAATCCGTATGTCCTCCGCTACGCGGACAACCTCGTTCGGTGGCCTCTGCGCCGCGCCAAGGCGCGGCGAGACCACCATCCGGTGACAAACCGACCGAAACTGATATGACTTGTCTCCCATAACACAGTCTCAGAAGAACGGTGGGGAGTTGCGCCAGGTACGCATAGGTCAAACCCATTGGTTTCGCATAGGACCCTGGGGCAACGGTACTGGAGAACCTGGCAAAGCCCTACTGCACCACCAGCACTGGAGTCCGCACCACGGCCAGAAGCCGCTCGAGACCCTCTCCCTCGAGCCAGGACCAGTCGGCCGCCACCACCAGGCCATCGCAACCCACCTGGGCACATACCTGAGCCAGTTCTGCGATGCCAGCCTGACCCAGGTGCACCGGCCGCAGCAGTGCATTTCGTCGGGCCTGCCAGGCCTGCACCTGGGTCGCCAGCTCGGCCCGGTCTCCAATCATCAGCACGCTCAGGGGCTGAGTAGGGCTCTCCATCAGGCCCCAGGCCGCATCCAGCACGGCTTCGACCCGGCTCGAGGATTCGTGTAGCACCACCAAAGGACGCTGGAAGCCCTGGGTCCGTGGGCGCAGCAGGATTAGCCGGGCCGCTGGGGGCAGGGTCGGGCGTAGCAGGGCAAAGGTAGGCACCTCCAAACCCATCAACTGGCCTGCCGTACCAATCACCCACAGGTCGTCCGCGGCGGCCTCGGCCAGATCCTGTAGCGCTCCGCGTAGCACCCGTGCCGACCAGGGAACACCCAGGCGCCGGGCAGCCGATTCCAGCTCGGTCTGGGCCTGGGCTGCCAGAGCCCTTAGCTGGGCCTCGAGCTGGGCCTGCTCTGCAACCACCCCCCAGGCGCTGACCTGCCGGGCTACCGGTAGATCGGCCCAGCGCAACAGTCGGGGGTCTTCCAAAAAGAGGCCCAGCACGCCAGCCCCCAGCCGGGCCGCCAGGGCTACTGCCGTCCGGGTAGCCTGGGGGTCGCGACTGGCCAGATCCTGGGCTAGAATCACCCGGCGGATGCGGCTCATGGCCCACCTCCTGCAGAGGAGGCTGTGAAGCTCCGGGCCTGCTCTGCAAAGGCAATCAGTTGCGCCTCTACTCTAGCATTCAGGCTGCCTTCGGGGAACTGCCCGTCTGGGCCCCGCTCACCGGCCTCGAGGCCGGTCAGGATGGTCAGCGCCTCGTCCACCGTGTCTACCGCCCAAACCTTGAATCGACCGGCGGCTACCGCCGCCAGCACCTCTTCCCGCAACATCAGGTGCTTGATGTTGGGCCGGGGGATGATCACCCCCTGTTCCCCATTCAGGCCCGCATCCCGACAGACCTCGAAGAAACCCTCGATTTTTTCGTTGACCCCGCCAATGGGCTGTGCCTGGCCGTGCTGGTTGACCGAGCCGGTAATGGCGATGCCCTGCCGAATGGGCACCCGCGCCAGGGCCGAGAGAATCGCACACAACTCGGCCATCGAGGCGCTGTCCCCCTCCACCCCACTATAAGACTGCTCGAAGACTAGGCTGGCCGAGAGCGAGAGCGGGCGCTCACGGGCGTAGCGCTCGCCTAGGAACCCACTCAAAATCAGCACCCCCTTGGAGTGCAGCGGGCCGCCGAGCTCCACCTCGCGCTCGATATCCACCACCTCGCCCCTGCCCAGACGCACCCGCGCGGTGATGCGGGTGGGATGACCGAAGCTATAGCCCCCCAGACCCAGCACCGAAAGGCCGTTGATCTGCCCCACCTTGGCCCCGGTTGTGTCAACCAGTAGGGTACCTCGCCGCACCTCCTCCTGTAAGCGCTCCTTAAGACGGCTGACCCGGTAGACCTGCTGCTGGATGGCCTGCTCTATGTCCTGGGCCGATATGACCGCATGGTTGGCCTGGGCTGCCCAGTAGTCGGCCTCGCGCAGCAGGTCGAGCAGGGCCTCGAGGGTCGCCGAAACCCTCTGGGCATCGGCCGCCAGGCGCGAGCCATGCTCAATCACCCGTGCTACCGCCGGAGCGTCCAGAGGCCGCAGGCGCTCCTGTTGGGCCAGCGAACCAATCAGCCGGGCGTAGGCCAGCTCCCCTTCTGGGGTGCGCTCGAGGGTGTCTTCGAAATCGGCAGCTACCTTGAAAAGCTCGGGGAAATCGGGGTCGTAGGCCGAGAGCAGGTAGTACAGAAGCCGGTCCCCCAGCAAAACCACCTTGACCCGCAGCGGAATAGGCAGAGGTTGCAGGGTAACGGTGCTGGCCAGGCCCAACACATCCCCAACCGAGCGAATCTGAATCTCTCGAGCCCGCAGGGCCCGCTTGAGCTCTTCCCAGGCATACGGCTGCAACAGCACCCTCCGGGCATCCAGAATCAGGTAGCCTCCGTTGGCCCGGTGCAGCGCCCCTGGACGAATGAGGGTGAAGTCGGTAACCAGATTGCCAAGCTGAGCGCGGTACTCAATGCGACCCAGCAGGTTGGCCAGCGAAGGATGGTCCTCCTCCACCACCGGCGCCCCCTGCTGACCCCGCTGATCCACCAGCAGGTTAACCCGGTAGCGGTCCAGGGTCCGGCTATCCGAAAACATCCGCCCTAGGGCCGCCTCGAGGGGGTTCTCCGGCTCGCTCTGGCCCGCCAGGAACTGCCCTGCATTTTCAATCAGATCCTGCTCGACCAGCTCCAGGTAGGACAGCACTTCCGGCAAGTCGAGGTAGTGTTCGCGCACCCGGCCCAGCAGGTGGGCGATGGCAAAGCGGGTGACCTCGCGGTTGAGCTCACGGATCTTCTCGCGGCGCTGGCTTTCCCACTGCGGGGCTTGCTGCAGAAGGGCTTGCAACTTCTGATGGAGCATCTCCATAGCGGCCTGGATGCGTTGCTGCTCGGCCTCAGGCAGCTTTTCAAACTCCTCTGGGGTGATGATTTCCCGGTCGCGCACCGGCGCCAGACCCATGCCCATAGGGGTGCGCAAAATGGCGATGCCCTGCTGGTTGGCCTCGGCCTGTAGAGCATCGAAGCTCTCCTGCTGCCTTTGCTTGAACTCCTCGTCGATGATGTGCCGCCGGGTGCGGTACTCCTCATTTTCGAAAGCTGCCGGAACGGCGACCCGCAGCTCCTCTACCAACCGCTCCATGCCCTCCTTAAGCTGTCCACCTCGTCCGGGGGGCAGCCCCAGGGCCAGCGGTTTGTGCGGCTCGAGGAAGTTGTGCACGTATATCCAGTCCTGGGCTACAGCTTCCTGCCGGGCCTGCGCCTGGGTGAAGTGGCGCACCAGACTGAGCTTGCCAATTCCTGCTGGCCCCAGGGCAAATACATTGTAGCCATCGTGCAAAATCTTCAAACCAAATTCGATCGCCCGTGTCGCCCGCTGCTGGCCCGGTAGCTGCTCGAGGCGCTCGAGCTCGGCAGTGGTACGAAAGTTAAGACGGCTCACATCGCAACGGTTTCTGAGCAACTCCACCGGAAGCAAATTCGCTTGTAACGCCTCTGGCTCAAGCATGCCTCTCCCCCCTCGCGATGCCATTTAGATGACAGGAAAACCAGTCACAAGCCAGCCGAGCCACTTCCTCCAGCTTCCCTGGCTCTTCAAACAAATGCGCAGCACCAGGAAGCACCACCAGCTTTTTTTCACACCCTAGACGGTCAAAGGCCTGCTGGTTAAGCCTGCGCACCTCCACATCCCATTCTCCCACAATGAGCAGGGTTGGGGCCTCCACTCTTTCCAGGGCATCCCCGGCCAGGTCGGGGCGCCCCCCTCTAGAAACCACAGCCCGAATCCATTCAGGATGCTTGCTGGCTGCTACCAACGCCGCCGCAGCCCCAGTACTGGCCCCAAAATAGGCCTGGTTTAGGTGTTTAGTCTGGGGGTTCAGGGCCAACCAGTCCGTCGTGGCTACCAGGCGCTCAGCCAACAAGCCAATATCGAAGCGATACTGACGGGTGTACTCATCGAGCCGCTCTTCCTCTGGGGTCAGCAGGTCGAACAAAAGGGTCGCCAGCCCTGCCTGTTGCAACTCCCCAGCCACGAAGCGGTTGCGGGGACTGTGTCGGCTGCTGCCGCTGCCATGCGCAAAAATCACCACCGCACTTGCCCCTGGAGGAATACTCAAATCGCCTTGAAGCACCGCTTCGGAATTGAGTGGGATAAGGATGGGTTCGGTCTGGATCTGTTGGGCTTCGCGCATAGCTCACCTCATTCCATACCACCCCACCCCCAAGATCAGTCTGGGGCAGGGGAATTACCAAGGCGTTACCAGAGCTTTGTCAAACATCCTCCAACAACGCTCACGAGATGACACCCCGCCAGGCTCAATACTTGAATCAGGGCTTGAATCCAAGTCAACCCCCACAAAGCGTGGTAAAGCTGTGGCGGGAGGATCCGAAATTTAAGACATGGCGCTCTTTTGCGATTTCGAGAACACTGCCCTGGGCGTGCGGGAAGCCAAATATCCCCAGTTCGAGATTCAAAGAATCCTCGAGCGACTTTTGCCCAAGGGCTGCATCGTGGTACGCAAAGCCTACTGTGACTGGGAGCGCCATAAAAAAACTCAAAACCATCATGCACGAGGGCAGTTTTGAACTGATCGAGATTCCCCACACCCGCCTCTCGGGCAAAAACTCTGCCTACATCCGGCTGGTAGTGGACGCCCTCGACCTCTGCTACACCAAGTCCCATGTGGACACTTTTGTGGTTATTAGCGGTGACTCCGACTTCTCGCCGTTGGTCGCCAAACTGCGGGAAAACAACCGGCTGGTGATCGGGGTGGGGTCAAGAAATCCACCTCCGACTTGCTGACCGCTGCTTGCGATGAGTTCATCTTCTACGACGACCTAGTGCAGGAAGAAGCCACCAAAAAACAGTCTGCCAAGCCCAGTGAGCAGGAGGCCAAAGCCAAAACTGCCGATCGGAAGCCCGAACAGGACAAGCAGCAACAGGCCATCGAACTGGTACTCGAGACCCTCCTGGCCCTGCAAGCCGAGCGCGGCGAGGAGGAACGGATACTCGGCTCGTTGGTCAAACAAGCCCTCCGGCGCCGCAAACCGGGGTTCAAGGAAGCCCCTTATGGTTTTCGCTCCTTTAGCGGCCTCCTCGAGGAAGCCCAGCGCCGGGGGCTGGTGCGCCTGGAGCGCGACGAGCGCTCGGGGGGCTACATCGTGCATCCTCGAGGCGAGTGACATTCCTCTGCCTTTCCACATCAGGGGCTACGCGCACCATGGATGCCCCA
The DNA here is from genome assembly GCA_036845585.1 of Meiothermus sp. Classification (GTDB taxonomy): domain Bacteria; phylum Deinococcota; class Deinococci; order Deinococcales; family Thermaceae; genus Meiothermus. The sequence continues at coordinate 6,054 of DAIUDO010000027.1, forward strand.
TTTGGCCTGGAAACCGTCCCAATCCATGGCAAAGTAGTCGCGGTTTTTTTCGATGTAACCTCGCCACTGAGTCGGTACATCCTGCTCGATAAAAATAGCCGCAACCGGGCAGGCTGGCACGCAAGCGCCACAGTCTATACATTCGTCGGGGTGGATGAAGAGCATCACCTCACCCCTATCCTCCTCGAGTTTGGGGTGGATACAATCTACCGGGCACACCGCAATACAGTCGCGGTGCTTGGCTCCTACGCAAGGCTCGCAGATCACATGCGCCATACCATCACCTCAAATCCGCAGCAACTTGCTTTTTGGAGCGGTCTTCGCAAACAAACCCGCAGTCTGGGAAAGCAAAAAGGTCGTGTGCAACTTGGTTTTTTGACATCAGGATTGGCAGTAAGAATACAGGGAACTGCAGTACAGGCCGGATTGCTCCAAGCAGCAACAAACCTCCCCTTCGCCCTAAGAGCGGCCTCCACAAGTGTTCAATACACAAACCTGTGCCGTACTGGCAAAAGGCTACGGGCCTCATGAAACCTCGTCGGCTGGAGCAGGCTGCCACCCGGTGGCGTGGGCCACGCGAGCAAAAATACTGCCCACCTCCCACTCTTCGCTGGCGGCCTCGTTGAGCCATGCCGCCACCTGGCTGGCCTCGGCCCGCGAGCGAATGCCTTTTTCGATGGCTTGCTGAGCCAGTCTATAATTTTGAGCTGCCTGCTCGAGCAGGTGGGCCGAGCGCAGGATGCCCTCCTCTGGGGCGAACCTCGAGCGCAAGAAGTCGGCGTTGTCGTGGCGGGTGTAGTAGGCTGCCTGCAAAAATCGACTCACCGCGATAGGCTTGATCCGGCGCCAGTATCGCTGAATCTGGGTAGCCGCTCGAGCGATGGCATCAGCTCCCTGCTTGGGGCCGTATTTTTCGCCCCCCATCAGCAGCCGGGCATTGCGCTGCCAGATGGGTTTGAGGTCGGACTGGGCAGGACAGGGCTCAAACAGCGCGAAGGCATAACGCCAGGGGAATTGAAAGTGCCTGGACTGGCTGAGCACAGCCTCGAGCAGCTTCTCTTCCGATACCTTCAGCCCCTTTTCACCCGGAGCACGTTCACCGGGCTCGAGGGGAGTCCCCTCGAGGGCCACGGTTTCGTAATAGTAAAACCCGTCGGGATCGTACCCCACCAAGAGGTCACTATGGGGAATGAAGTCATTAAGGCCATAGAGCACTGCGTAATCGAGTGGAATGTGCAGTGGATGACCCCTGGAGAGGTAGAAGCGCAATGCCTGCAGATAGAGCTGGGGGTCGTGGGTCACGTAGTAGTGGCGTACCAACCCCAGATAGGGCGCAGCCACCGCATGACCCGGCTCCGGGTCGGTGAAGGGGGAGAAAAGCCCCCGCCCTGGTAGGGCACTGGCCCCATAGGTGAAACCCATCAGAAAATTGATCTCATCCCTCGAGGCCGCTCTTCCCCGCTGGTGTGCGATCATCTGCAGGGTGTTGGCCTGGCAATAGGTCTCGCGGGTGGAGAACCAGGGTACGTCTTGCAGGTGGTGGCTGGGAGGGAAGTCGCCCAGTTGCGATTCACTGAGCTGAATGGGTGCGTAGTTCTTGGCGAAATACTGCCGGACAAACGAACGGGCCAGCAGCCTCCAGCCAGCCCACAGGCTCAAAGCAGCCAAGGCAACCCACACCCAGACCATAGCAACCTCCTAACCTTCGGAACCAAGCTAGTCCAGAGCAATTACCAGGACATTACCAGCCCAAAACATCCCCACCCAGGGCCAGGCTCGGCGAAAGCGCCAGTGTAAGCCGGCCCGGTGGTGTGGCCTTGGGCAACCGCCCCATAATGAAACCATGCTCCGTGACCTTCGCAGCGACTACACCTACGGCACCCTGCTTGAGCAGGACGCCGACCCCAACCCCTTCCGCCAGTTTGAGCGGTGGCTGGCCGAGGCCCTCGAGACCCACCTTTACGAACCCCACGGCATGACCCTTTCCACCGTAGGCGCAAACGGTCGGCCCAGCAGCCGGGTGGTGCTGTTGCGGGGGATGGACGATAGGGGGTTCGTTTTTTTCAGCAACTACCAAAGCCGCAAGGGGCGGGAATTGGCGGCCCATCCCTGGGCCTGTCTCAACTTCTGGTGGCCTCCCCTGGAGCGCCAGGTGCGCATCGAGGGTTGGGTCGAGAAGGCCGAACCCGAACTTTCCGACGAATACTTTGCCAGTCGTCCCTACGACAGCCAGATTGGCTCAGCGGCCAGCCCGCAGAGCGAGGTAATTGCCAGCCGCGAGGTGCTGGAACAACGCATCGCCGAACTAAAGGCCCGCTTTCCCGAGGCCGTACCCCGTCCGGCCCACTGGGGCGGTTACCGGCTGGTGCCGGACGCCTTTGAGTTCTGGCAGGGCCGCCCCAGCCGGCTGCACGACCGGCTGGTCTACCACCTGCAGCCGCACGGCGGCTGGAGAATCGAACGGCTGGCCCCCTAAGCCGCAACATTAAGGGTTATGTTACGCAAATACAAGAAAATTGCTCTCATAAATAGTTCTTCGATTAATTTTGCAAGCCCCCATCTCACCATTTGATTTGTGCGTTCTGGATAGGATTAAGTTCGGATGCCAGACACGGAAAAAGCCACCCTCTACTACCAAAATAAAACCATTCGCTATACCATCCGCCGCAGTACCCGGCGCCGGACGGTGGGCATCACCATTGATGCCCAGGGGGTACGGGTGGCCGCGCCCAGACGCATGCCCCTGGAGCAGGTCATTGCTTTGGTGAACACCAAAGCCCGCTGGATAGCCGAAAAACACACTGAATTCAAGAGCCGCCTCGAGCCACGTAAGCGCTTTGTGAGCGGAGAGGAGTTTTTGTATCTGGGCCGCCGGGTGAGCCTCCAAGTTCAGTCTGAAAGGTCCTCACCTACTCTCCGCGGACGTAACCGCAGCAAGTCCCCCTCCTCGATTCAGCCCGAGCTATTTGATTTCAACTTTTCGCCCGCCAAGCCCCGACCCAGAGCGGCAGTAGCCCTCAAGGGCAATGTTTTACATGTACAGGCCGATGTCTCCTCGTTACAGAGCACCCAGGAGGTGCGGGCGATTCTGGAGAACTGGTACAAGACCCGTGCCGAAGAAGTAATCGTGCGCCGGGTACAGCATTATGCCGACCTGCTGGGCTGGCGCATGCCCAAAGTGCTGATTCGTAACCAAAAGAAGCGCTGGGGAAGTTGCAACGCCAAGGGCGAGTTACGCTTCAACTGGCGGCTGGTAATGTTGCCCTTGCAGGTACTGGACTACGTGGTGGTGCACGAGATGGCCCACCTCAAAGTACTCAACCACAGCCCGCGCTTCTGGGCCCTGGTCGAACAGATTATGCCCGACTACAGGGCTCGTCACCAGGCACTACACGAGCTGGGAATGGGCCTGTACTGGTAGGCCAGAACCGCTTTAGCGGAAGCGCACGTAGCGTCTGATTTCCTCCCAGGTTTTGGGGCCAATCCCCTTGACCTTGGCCTGGAGTTCTTTAGCGTCGCGGTAGGGGCGGTTGCGGATGATTTCGCGGGCGATTTTGGGGCCGATGCCGGGAAGGGCCTCGAGCTGGGCCTGGCTGGCAGTATTGATGTTGAGGACCTGGGGCCGGGTGGGGGCGTTGGTTTGCGCCCAGCCATAGGGCAGCACTCCGGCGCCTGCTGCAAAAACCAGCCAGACCAAAAAACCCTGCAGTGCTTTCATAATGTCTCCTCCCAGTGTGCCGTTCGTTTGGGGAACGCCTGCCAAAACCATATCAGGTAACCCACCCTGCCGCCAATCTTGCGTATAGTGGCTTGGTGAGACTGAAATATCCGCAAGCCCCCACCGCACAGGTAGTAGAGGTTTTGCATGGCATCCGGGTTCCCGATCCCTACCGCCCACTCGAGGACCCCGAGCCCAGGCCTGGATCGAGGCCCAGAGCCAGCTTACCCTTGGTTACCTGGAACAAATTCCCATCCGCCAGGTCCTGCGCGAGCGCCTGACCGAGCTGTGGGACTATCCCAAAATTGACCCAACCATCCTCTTTCATTCCCACACCGCAACATAGCGCAGGAAGAAGCTGGCAGCACCCCGCGCACCTTCACGCAAACGTACCGGACAGCACCAGGGTATGGCTGGACGAGGGAGGGCGCCCAGTAGACCTTATGGCCAGGGTGGTACTCGGTAATCCTCTGGTAACGAAGACAACCTACCCTGTAGACCAAAGGGTGGGTGTTGCGCCGGCTGGGCTGGAGGTGTGTATGTTCCAGAGGATGCTGATTGCGGTGGATGGTTCCCCCTGCGGTGAAGAGGCCGCGCGGGTAGGGCTGCAACTGGCGGGGCAACTGGGCTCCAGGGTGGTTCTGCTATACGTGCTGGATGGCTGGCCCTCAGCTCATTCCAGGGTGACCCGCTTAGGCTGGGAGGAGGCCAAGGCACAGGGCCAACAACTGCTGGCCCGTTGGCAGACCGAGGCCAAACAGAGCGGCCTCGAGGCCGACGTTCACCTGAGGGAGCTGAGCGGGCCCGCCGAAGGCATCGTGGAAGTGGCAAAGCAGGAGCGCTGCGACCTGGTCGTGATGGGCACCCACGCCCGGGAAGGACTGGCCCATCTGTTGCTGGGCAGCGTGGCCGAGCGGGTGACCCGGCTGGCCCCGATGCCGGTGCTGCTGGTGCGGCATGCGCCCCCTGGGGAACAAGGGCTGGGTTTTCGGCGGGTCCTGGTTCCGATTGATGGAAGCGAACTGAGCAACCTGGCCCTGGGTCAGGCCAAGAAGCTGGTCGGCTACCTGGGGGCCAAGCTTCTGGTGCTGCACGTGGAGCCCAGGGCTTTGTGGCTGGTGCTAGAAGCGCTCGAGGAGTACCCCGAAGAACAGGAAAAATACCTGCGTCAAGCCCGTCGTCTGCTCGAGCAGGCCGTGGAGGACTTCCCCGAGGCCGAGGCCATCTGGCGTGAAGCCGGGGCCGAACGGGTGGGTGATGTGATTGCCCGGGTTGCCCAAGAACACCAGGCAGACCTGATTGTGATGGGCACCCACGGACGCACCGGCCTCGACCATTGGCTGCTAGGCAGCGTGGCCGAGCGGGTGACCCACCGGGCTCCCTGTGCGGTGCTGTTGGTTCGTCAGCCCCTGGAGGTTGCCTGAGCTTGGGCCAGCAGCTCGAGCACCTCCTCATCTGAGGTTTGCGGGAAGTGCTCGTACCACAGACCCACCGCCTGGAAGAAGGCCGGGGTCTCCAAGCAGACCACCTCGTCGACCAGGGCCTGTATTTCCGCCACCGTGTCGGGTGGGGCCACCGGCACGGCCACCACCAGGCGCCCCGGACGCTGGGCCCGCACAGCGGCAATGGCGGCTTTCATGGTTGCTCCCGTGGCCAGGCCATCGTCAACCAGCAAAACAGTCCGGCCCTCGAGGTTCGGAAAAGGCTTGTCGCCCCTGTAGAGCCGTTCGCGGCGCTGAAGTTCGGTGCGCTGCTGGTCTTCGACGGCGGCAATGGCCTCGGCCGAAATCTGCAAGCTGTCCACAATTTCCCGGTTGAGCACCCGCCCCCCGCCCGAGGCGATGGCCCCCATCGCCAGTTCTTCGTGTCCTGGGGTGCCGAGCTTGCGCACCACCCACACATCCAAAGGGGCCCGCAGCTCACGGGCCACCGGATAGGCCACCGGCACCCCGCCCCTGGGTAAAGCGAATATCCGCAGGTTGGGCTGCTGACCATACCCCCGTTCCATCAACTTTTGGGCCAGAAGTTGTCCGGCCTGGTTGCGGTCTTTGAAACGTCTCACGGCCCTCCTCTCACTGTGGTTCTTGGCCATAATGCAAGCCCCTGCACCGTATGCATTCCGGTTTTCGTTCTACCAGCCAAACGCACCACCTGTACCCATCCAAACCACAACAGCAAGACTGACGCACGCCCGAACCCCCCAGTTCCCCCTGCTTCGTGCCCCAGTGTAGGGCCGGCGCATTACCGGGCAGTTACCGAGACCGCTATACTTGACAGGGTGAGCCAAATTTGGGCCGAGAACCTCTCCAAGTTCTATCCCGTAGCCCTCAAAGAGCCGGGTTTTATGGGCACGGTGCGGCACTTCTTCCAGCGCGCCTACCGGCAGGTAGAGGCCGTTAGGGAGGTTTCCTTTCAGATCGAGCCCGGTGAAATTGTGGGCTTTCTGGGGCCCAATGGGGCCGGCAAAACCACCACCCTCAAACTTTTGTCGGGTCTGATCTACCCCAGCGCGGGGCGGGTCGAGGTGGCCGGACACCAGCCCTTCAAGCGAGAGCACGCCTTTCTGCGCAAAATAACCCTGGTGATGGGCAACAAACAGCAGCTTATCTGGGACTTGCCAGCCGCCGATAGCTTTCGTGTGAATGCCGCCGTCTACGAAATTGCCCCCGACGAATTCAAAAAACGCCTGGGCGAGCTGAGCGAGATGCTGGCCCTGGAGGGCAAGCTCAACCAGCCTGTACGCAAGCTAAGCCTGGGCGAGCGCATGAAGGCCGAGTTGCTGGCTGCACTGCTGCACCAGCCCCAGGTTCTGTTCCTCGACGAGCCCACGCTGGGGCTGGATGTGAACGCACAGTTAGCGGTGCGGGAGTTTTTGCTCGAGTACAACCGCCGTTACCGGGCCACCATTCTCCTCACCAGCCACTACATGGCCGACATCACGGCGCTCTGTGAGCGGGTACTGATGATTCATCAGGGGAACCTGGTCTACGATGGTGAGCTCAGCGGGCTGCTCGAGCGCTTCGCCCCGTACCGCGAAGTGCGCATCCAGCTTGGAAAACCAGTAGAAAAAGGCCGGCTCGAGCAGTATGGCCAGGTACGGGAACTGGAGGGACGAGAGGCCCGGTTGCTGGTGCGGCGGGAGCACTTGGTCGGCGGGGTCAGCCGGATGCTCGAGGTACTGCCCATCGTCGATCTGGAAGTGCGGGAACCGGCCATCGAAGAGGTCATCGGACAGGTTTTTGCCGACAGCACGCTGATTGCCGAAAGGCCCTGATACCGTAAGGTTTCAGAACTGCGTGCCCAACAGGCAAACGGCCCTTGGTCGCTATCAATCATCTGCGATAGGCTATACACACAGCTATGGAGCGCACCGATCTGCTCAACAAACTCGCCTCCGAAACCTTCGATGTCCTGGTGATCGGAGGGGGAGCCAGCGGGGCCGGGGTGGCCCTGGAAGCGGCCAGTCGAGGGCTCAAGACAGCCCTGGTGGAGCGCTTCGATTTTTCCGAAGGTACTTCCAGCCGTAGCACCAAACTGATTCATGGCGGGGTCCGCTATCTAGAGATCGCAGTTAAGACCTTCGACCGGGTGCAGCTCAATCTGGTGCGGGATGCCCTGCACGAGCGATCCATCATGATCAGGAATGCACCCCACCTCTCACGTCCGCTTTGGCTGCTGACCCCGCTCTACAAGTTCTGGGAAGCGCCTTACTACTACACCGGACTCAAGATATACGACCTACTGGCAGGCAAGGCCCGGCTGCAACCCGCTCAGTACATCAGTGCCAGGGGAACCCTCGAGCGTTTCCCCTCCGTCAACCCCACCGGCCTCAAAGGTGCCGTGGCTTATCAGGACGGGCAGTTTGACGATGCTCGCTTCAACGTAGAGCTGGCCCTCACGGCCCTTCAGCATGGGGGAACGGTCCTGAACAACGTGGAGGTCACTGGGTTGCTAAAGCAAAACGGCAGGCTATCGGGCGCAGCTGTCAAAGACCGCCTATCCGAGAAGGAAATCGAGGTTTCGGCCAAGGTGATCGTCAATGCCACCGGCCCCTTTTCGGACAACATCCGGCGTATGGATGACCCCCACACCCCGCCGCTGCTCAGGGCCAGCTCGGGTATTCACATCGTGCTAGACCAAAAATACAGCCCACCCGACACCGGATTGCTGATTCCCAAAACCGAGGATGGGCGGGTGGTGTTTGTGCTGCCCTGGCTGGGGGGCACCCTGGTCGGAACCACCGACGACCCGGCTCCGATTGTGGATCATCCTAGGGCAACAGAAGAAGAAATAGCTTACGTGCTGCGGCAGGTGAAGCCCTATCTGGGGGATATTCCCCGGGAAGCGGTGCGCGCAAGCTGGTCGGGCCTGCGCCCCCTGGTCTCGCGCCCCGATGCCGACACCGCCAGACTGGCCCGCGACCACCTGATCCAGGAAAGCGCCTCGGGCCTGCTCACCCTGACCGGTGGCAAGTGGACCACCTACCGCAAAATGGCCCTGGACCTGGTGAACTACGCGGTCAGGCGGTTTGGGCTACCGGCGGGCGAGTCGCGCACCGAGCAAATCCCACTTCTGGGGGGGCAGGGCTTTGAAGCAGACGGTGCCAAGAAACTCGAGCAGTTGGGTTTTTCATCCGATGTGGCCGAGCACCTGCACCACGCCTACGGCGCTCGTGCCACCGCAGTGGCCCAGATCGCTGCCGGGGGCTACGCCAACCGACTGGCAGTGGAGTGGCCCATCCTCGAGGCTGAAGTGGTGTATGCTGTGCGCCACGAGATGGCCTGTACCCCCCTGGACGTGCTGGCCCGTCGCACCCGGCTGGCCTTTCTGGACACGCTGGCTGCCCTGGCAGCAGCCCCCCGAGTGGCCGAACTGATGGGCCAGGAGCTGGGTTGGAGCAGCGAACGTGACTGGAGGCGGAAAAAGCCAAAGCGCAGATCCTCAGCGCAATTTGAAGCATGTCCCCCGCACTTCTTGATGGGGAAACATCTGCCTTCTCTGGATTTGCTGCTGGTCCCTGCATACACTCTTCTTTGTGCGGCGGAGCCAGCTTCTTGGACTTCTCTATCTCAACCTGGCCACCCTGTTTTGGGGGAGCACCTTTGTGCTGGTTAAGGACAGCCTACAAACCCTAGAGCCTGCCCAAGTCAACTTTGCGCGCTTTGCCATCGCCAGCCTGGTTTTCGTGCCGTTTGTGCTCCAACGTAACCTGCAGCTATGGCGGGCGGGCCTCGAGCTGGGTACGGTGCTTTTCGTGGCCTACCTGACCCAGACCGTGGGCCTGCAATACACGACGGCCAGTCGCAGTGCCTTCATAACCACCCTCTATGTGGTTGTATTGCCCGTATGGCTGGGAATGCTGGGGCACCGCCTGGGCTGGCCGGTCTGGCTGGCCGCCGGACTGGCAATCAGTGGGGTGGGGCTCCTTTCTTACGATGGCGCACCTCCCAGCCTGGGTGATTTGTGGACGCTAGGCACCGCCCTTTCATATGCGGTTTATATCTGGCGGTTGGAGCACTTTGCCCATCGCTTTGCAGCCTTACCTCTAACGGGTATCCAGATGCTCATCGTCACACTGGGTTCACTGGCCTGGATGTTTTGGGAGGAACCTACCTGGAACACCTCAAGCTTTCCTTACTTATCGCTGCTCTACCTGGGTCTGATTGCCTCTGCACTGTGCATCTGGTTGCAGGCGCTGGGCCAGCGATTGGTTCCCGCCTCGCAGGCAGCTGTGATCTTTACCCTGGAACCAGTTTATGCCGCTGCCTTCGCTTTCTTTTTGCTGGACGAACGCCTGGGGGCTCAGGGTTTGCTGGGCGCAGGTCTGATTATAGTTGCTACCCTGATTAGCCAACTCAGGAGCGATAAACCCCACCCCGAACAAATCACGCCCGATACAAGTTAGGCGTTAGTATCATAACGTTATAAAACCCCGCTCTTCCACAAAGCCACCCAACTATGCAGGATCCGTTTTTTGTCGTGTAATACTTGCATCAAAAGATAATTTCTGAAGTGCTGGGTTTGGTCGAATCCGGCCACATGAGCCCAAGGCACGCAGGCTCAAATCTCATACAATTCCCTAGCCGCAAAGCGCTGGAGCCAGAGTCTTCCCTGCATCGGCTCAGCATTTGGAACCACCTGAACTGGCACTTTGGAACCGGCCACAATGCTCAAGGCCGCAGCCCCCAGCACCTCTGAGGGCTGCTGGGCGGTATCGTGACAGCCAATCACAATCAGATCGGCGTGGGTTTGCTGGGCCGTGTGGGCCACCACCTCACCTATGCTCTGGTCTTTAGGCTCTATCAGCAAGACCGTCGGTTTACGGCGGGCCCCCTGGGTCATCCTGGCAAGCGTTTCGGAAGGAGCGCTGTCAGAACCCTCGAGCACATGCAGTAGCGTCACCTTGCAGCCCAGCCAGCGAGAAAGATTAAGGGCGTGCTGGACAGCGACCAGACTACCCGCACCCAACCCTACCGGAACCAAGATGTGACGAAACACAAGCACCTCCTAAAATCCAACCCAATTCTTCTGAACCTAGAGTGTATCCAGAACATTACCAAGGTGTTACCGCGGGTGAGTTTGCCTATCGGGCACCTAATGCATGCACCCACACCCGGTTTCTAAACCAGCAGAGCACCCCGTGTCCACACTCCAATCACCAGCAGGCGAGAAAGCACCACCGGCCTTGTCGGGCTGTTTTGCCCTGTGCGTCCATTGCATCATCGGTATGGCTCCAAAGTGCAATACTACCGGCGCCCCAGTCGGTCATGCTATTGGGGCAGCAACACACAATTCCCGGCTTTGCACAATCCCTTTACATGGCCGGGGTATACTCGGATGTGGAGGTGTATTATGTGGCCGTTTGGCAAGTCATTGTCTGCTCGAGTTCAGGACGCAATCAACCAGTGGCCTCCTTTGCAGGGTCTGGGCCTCAATATCCAGGAGCAAGGGGGCCATATTCGCATTACCGGGGCAGTTCCTCGCCAACCCCACCTGTCCCTTTTGCAAGTCACCATAGAGGGCGTAAAGGGGGTCAAGTCGGTAGATCTGAGCGGCGTGGTTGTGGCCCAACAAGAGGTTTCCGACGCAGCCATTGCCGCCGAGGAGGAAGCCGTCCGCAAAGCTACCGAGGCCAGCAAGCTGGCCAAAAAAGTCCTGGCGACCCTGGAAGCCAACGTCGAGCTGAAGGACGATCCCATCGCTGTGTTGCAAAAAGGCACCGGCGTAGTACTCAAGGGTGCGGTCGACAGCCAGCATGAGTTCAACCTGGCGGTCCAGCTTGCTAAGCAAGCCGGGGCTACCGAAGTCGATGCCACTGGGCTGCAAGTGGTCGAGGGGGCCAAGGCCAGATTTGCCGCAGAGCAGGGTGGTGTGAACATTCCCGACGAATGGTACACGGTACAGCCCGGCGATACCCTGTCGGGCATCGCCCTTAAGTTCTACGGTGATGCCTCCAGGGACAGCTACATGAAGATTGCCCGTGCCAACAACATTGCCAACCCCGACCTAATCAAAGTTGGTCAAAAGCTCCAAATCCCACGATAGGCAACCCCACCGCGGAACTCTGCATGGCCGCCCGCAGCTAGGTCTTGATTTCCGTTGTCGCAAGCTCCGGCATGCGACTCTGCGTAGAACAGGTATCGGGAACAATGCTTCTGCCTTCCAAAGGCGGTATCGTGCTCCACTAATGCAAGGGAGCAGTACCGTCTAGCCTGTAAAGAGGCAGTACGGCCCTTCGCTGTGCAAACAACCCCGAGGCCGAACCAACCAAATTCGGTACTACTCGAAAATCGTGTCCGAAGAGCAGCAACCCCCAACAGCCGCTGGCGAATCAAACCCGGGTGCGGTTTAATCTACTGGACTTACGCACCCTCAGGACCAGCAGTCAGAATGGGCCTTCATGTGGCAGAGAAGGCCCGAAAATGGGATACCACGCCCGGTTTTGCGCCATCCAGAAACTTTAGCCCAAAGCCCCATCCATACCTCCGCCCTGGCCATAGCCGAGCACCAGGACTTCGCCCACGACACCCTCTACCGCGCCCTGGCTTTGTTCTTTGAACCCTCCCTGAAGCTCTGTAAAGAGATGGGCGGGCTGAACCGAGGTTGCCTCATCCAGCGCTACCGCTCAGGCCGGCTGGGCCTGAAGAAGGCCCGGGACACCGCTGCGGGGGCCTGGGTGTTCGGGCTGTCCCTGGTGGTGCTGGGGTGGACGGACGGGAAGCGGCGGTTCCCCCTGGCCTTCTTGCCCTACTTTGCCGATGCAAGCTGGACCTAGCCCTGGCTTTGCTGGACTGGGCGGAGGGCGTGCGGTTTGACGCCTGGTACGCGGCGAGGCAGGTTCTGGACTGGTGCCATGCCCACGGCTGGCCTTTTGTCACGAGGTGCAGGTCGAACCGGGTGCCGGAGGCTCAGGAGGCATGGGGGAACCCGTTGGGTCAAGACGGGGCGGTTGCGGGGCCTGAACTTTGCCGTGGCGTGGGAGGAGGTCTAGCGGTTGCGGCAGGGGATGGAGGGGACATCGGCACCGGCGTACGGGCAGGCTGCAGGCCTATGGGCTGATTGGGCATCGGCGGGAGGGGCTGAGGTTGAGTTTCTACCGATGCCGACGGAGACTTATTGCAGGCAAGTTGAGGCTGGATCTGGGCCCTCTGTTATCGGCGCAGGTGGAGGCTGCGTAAGTCCAGTTTTACCAAGTTCTGCTGATCAATGACTCAAAAGTAAGGTTCCTCGGACGTGCCATGGTAAGTAAGTGACGTGTTTACCGTCACTCACGCGCAGCGGTGATGATTAGACTCCAAGTACACGACCCGACCCAGAACGCCGTCTGCGTATCTTACTGCGGGCCGAGACCGTTTTTACCGTGCCGCTTCGGCCTTGCGCTGGGCCTCTTCCAGAGCCTGA
>DAIUDO010000028.1:0-18354 GCA_036845585.1 Meiothermus sp.
TCCTCCACCGCTTCACATCCCGCCCGCGCAGGAAGGGCTTGATGATTTCGGCGCTCTTGGGGTCCTGGGAAATTAGCTCGTCGCGTTTGGCCCGGTCTATCACGAAGGCTTCGTTGAATCCGGTTTTGATGCCGTAGTAGAACCGCCCACCCACGTACTCGCCCAGCGGGGTTCCGGCGTTTCGCAGCTTTTGCAGCAGCTTCAGCACGGTGCTGCTTTCGATGCGCCAGCCGTCGGAGGAGAGGTCGGACTGGGGCATCTCGAAGCTCTTGCGGGGGCGGCCGGAGGTGCCCTCTAAGAGGTCGCGGAAGTCCTCGATGTCGTCTTCGGGGTTCCAGCTCATCACCCGCATGGGCTCGCCGTTGGGCTTGGCTTTCTGGGTGAGGAGGATGCTGGGGTAGGCGATGGCCTTGAACACCGGGGCGTCGCCGAAGTCTACGATCAACCGGATACGGGTCTGCTTGGCGAGGTACAAGCGGAGGGCCGCCCCGTAGCCCGAGCGGAAGTACTTGTTCGAGCAGATGTAGCAGAGCACCCCGCCCTCGCGCAGGAGCTTCAGGCCCAGGCGGAAGAAGTAAACGTAGATGTCGGCGGTTCCGGCGTACACGTCGGCGTAAACCCGCTGGTAGAGGGGCTTGTCGGCTTTAATCTTTTCCTGGCGGATGTAGGGCGGGTTGCCGATCACGATGTCGAAGCCGCGCTCGAGGCTGAACATCCAGTTGGGGTCGAAGAAGCGAGCCCAGTCGTTTTGGTTGTAGGGGTCAAACTGGGCCATGCGTTTGGCTTCTTCGCTGGCAAAGCCGCTTTCCTGCAGGATGCGGGCAATCTCGCTCCGAATCTGAGCGTCGCGGCGGCGCAGGGCCTTTTTCTTCTGGAAAGTGCGGGCCAGAAAGTGCTCGTGACGAATTCGGCTAAGCTCGCGCTCCTTCTCGTAAATTTCGGTGGGCCGCATGGGGGGCTGCTCGAGGGGCAGTAGGGAGTTAGCCGCCACGAACTTGGTCTCGAGGTTGGGCAGCACCAGAATGCCCCGGTTAGGGCGGCTGTCGTCGTGCTTCTGGTCCACCACCAGCGCGATAAAGCAGCGTAGCTTGGCAATCTGAACTGCGATGGGCTGGATGTCCACGCCGTAGATGCAGTTCTCGATCAGGAAGAGCTTGCGGGCGTAGTCGGGGTAGGTGAGGTAGGGGTCGAAGGCTTCCTGGAGGGTTCGCTTGCGCTCCTGGATTTGGGCCAGCGCCTCGCGTTCGGCGTTGGTGCGCAGGCTTTCGACCTGAATCTGGCCGATGGTCTCGAGGTCGAGGTTAAGTGCCTTGAGCACCGGGTCATTCTCGATGTCCCGGCGGAGGTTTTCTTCCTGCTTGGCACGCCAAAGCACGCTGCCGGGGTCGAGCTGCTCGAGGATGTGCACCAGCTTTTGCAGCACCCCCAGCGGGAAAGCCCCGGAGCCACAGGCCGGGTCAATGATCTTGCACTCGTCAATCGCCTCGATAATCCGCCGCTTCTCCTCGTCGCTAAAGGGCGGGGTCTCGTTGTGAAAGGCCAACAGCCGGCGCAGTCGGGCCTTCAGGTCATCGTCTTGTCCGGGGTTTCCGCTCGGTGACAGCAGGGTTTCGGGCGTCTGTGGGTACAGGATCGGGGCCTGGCTGCCACCCCCGGCCACCTGGGCGGGCTGCCCCTCGCTGAGCTTACCGTGCAGGTAGACCAGCAGGCTCTCATCCACCATGAAGTCCACGATGTCACGGGGGGTGTAGAACGAGCCGGTTTCCTTGCGAGCGGTCTCCTCGGTCTCGGGGTTGTAGGAAGCCAGCAGGTTCTCGAAGACCTTGCCCAAGAGTTCGGGGTCGAGGGCCACCTCCTCCTCAATTGGGGTGTTCTCGGTAACGGTGAACTTATAGCGCCCCAGCAGTTCGATCAGGCCACGCACCTCATAGCGGCGGCCCCTGGTTCCGTAAACGCTGTTAAGGTCAACCCGTTCCTTTTCGGCGAAGAAGAGTTGGTTGGGCACGTGGGCACGATTCTTGGCTGCCCTAGAGAAACCGTCCACGCGTCGCTCTTCGATCCCGAAATCCTTGTCGGCGTAAACGTCCAAACACTCGAACAGCCCGCCGTTTAGGAACGGGACGGTGTCGAACAGCTCGAGGGCCTCATCCGGCTTGACGAAAGCAGATTTATAGCGGTAGCCGTTTACCCCTTACTCATTGCGGTTCTCTAAAAAGCTCCCGTCCTCGACGAACCTTCTGGCTTTGGCCTCCTCGGGATCGTCGCGGCGCATGGGCTGGTTGAGCGTGGCGAAGAAGAGGTTTTGCAGGATGGCCTGGTAGTAGGTGCTATCTTCAGGGTCGTCTTTTTTGAACGCTTTGAGGAGACGTTCCAGTTTGCCCGGCTCGAACAGGTCGTCGGGTACCAGACCCTTCTCTTTCAAGAACCACACGAAGATCAGCCGGGTGATGAGCCGGATAAGCTGCATCTGTAGCTTACGTTTTTTCTCGGCGGGCTGAGTCTCGGCCTGTACATCGGGAAACCTTACTCCCTTGTGCTCGGAGGCCCAGTAGAACCAGTTCGCCAGTTCCTTGTAAAACCGCTCGTTGAGTTCTTTGGTGTCGAGTTGCCTGCGCCATTCACGGTCTAGCTCTGCGAAGTGGGTGATAGCTTTTTTGGCAGTTAGGCTGGCTAGGGACAGGTCAGAAAGAATTTCCAGGTGGGCGCGGTGCGGTTCCCGATAGCGAATGTCCCGAATCAGCGTAACCTTGTTCCGCTCGATCACGTCTTTACTCTCGTCCCGCTTGTTAACCCGCCGTTGTACCGCTGCGATGGTGAGATGGGGGCCATACTTAAAGAGCACCATCACCGGCATGGGAAAAACCTTATTAAGCGAACGGGTGAAATCCGCGAGTTGGGTACGGGTGTATTCCTGATCGGAAAGCTCGACCGCCGTAAACAGGTAGGACTCGAGGATTTGGTTGTCGTAACGCCCTGTACCCAGCATGGACTGCCCGGCCAGCCGAATCTCGTTCGAGGTGAGCTGGAACAAGACGCGGAAGCGCTGGGTCTTTTTTTTGAGATCAGCTAAACGCTCGTCTGGGTCGGGAATCTCGTCCAGGGAGATATTCAGGGTGCGGCTGCTGCTATAGCCCAGCGACTTCCACAGAGCGACTGCGGCGTCCTCGAGGGGTAAATGGGTAAAGTCCTGTAAGGCAATCTTGAGGGTCTCGAGCAAATCCTGGCTCATGGCTTTCGGCCTTCAATATACCGGTCTATTTGCGGAGCCGGGGGTCAAAAATAAACGCTCTGGGGATCCCGATTTGCAACCTGGAGAAATCCGGATGCAGTACGTTGAGCACGTAGTTATGCTCCCACGCCACCACCGCGCTCGGCACCCTGAGCATAAGGCTTTGGTTGCTGTGTGCCCAGGCACTTCCTAAGTCTTTGGTGCTCTGAGGGGCAGGGCTTTGCTGCCAATCGGGGGGCAGCTCGGGTAGCTCCGCTATCAGGCTTTCGTCGAAGCGTACCGGGATGGCCCGGTACTCCGGCAGCTCGTCGTAGCTCTCAGCGTGTACCAGCACCTCCAGAACCGCCAGGCTGGTGGTCGCGGCCAGATACACCACCCGCGTGCCCACGTGGTTCCAGCGGTTGCCGTACTTGTAGCTGCCCTCCCCGTCGAAGGCGGTGTCTGCTCGCTGGACGCTCACCAGTCGCCAGGCTTCCAGGGCCATCTAGGCGGGGCCTCCGTCGAGGATGCGATCCAGCACCCGCTCGACCTCCTCCGCACCAATTGGGGTGCTGGCGTACTCGAGGGGGGTCTTCCCTCCCAAGGCGCGGTTAGGCTTTTTGAACCACCGGGCCACACCCTCCTCGCTACGGAAGACCGCCCTGGCCTGCGT
The DNA here is from genome assembly GCA_036845585.1 of Meiothermus sp. Classification (GTDB taxonomy): domain Bacteria; phylum Deinococcota; class Deinococci; order Deinococcales; family Thermaceae; genus Meiothermus. Next base: position 3,882 of record DAIUDO010000028.1, read on the forward strand.
GACCAAACGAGCCAGCCGGAAGAGACGTTCGCTCTCCTCCAGGGTGAAGCGTCCGGATTTTTTGCGCCGGGCCAGGGTAGTGGGGGGGATCTGCACCACCTCGGCAAGATCCTTCTCGCTGGTATCGAGCGTGGTCACCAAAGTCGCCCAACCCTTCGACGGAAGGCCATCCTTGAGCTGGCGGATTCCTTCCTCGGCACTTCGGGTCTTCAGCCCGAAGAGGGCCAGCGGCTCGAGCGAGGGATCAGTGCGAGGGGGCAGCATCATTGCCTCCATTTGGCAATTCGATTATACCATATGGTTATCGGGTTTTTCCAGGATGACGAGCCACGTGACCAGTTCGAACTGGGTGTCTTCGGTCACCTGGTCCTCGCGCTTGGGAAGGGTGGCCCCACGCCCGCTGAACAGGTTGTGAGCTAGTTTGCGTTGGAAGGTTGAGCGGATGCTGTCGAGGGCGGCACGGAGGAGGGTAGTCTCCTTCTCGAGGTTTTCCAGGTTCCCTGTAAGCCGATCGAAGTGGTCATGCAGAGCCTGCTGTGCCTCAGCTTTGTTGGCGCAGAGAGCCCGGTAGAGCTCGAGGGTCTGCTTGGCCTGAGCGTAGGTATAGCGCACTTGGCCATTGTCCTGTACATAGAGCAAAAAGTAAGGGGCGAGGGGGTTCTGGCCGGAGTCTACTCCCGAACCCTTCTGCCGCAGGCAGAACACAATACCCGCCCTGGCCGGCCCCTCCTCGGAAACCAGGGCAAAAAGCCCCAGGGGGGCATTCTCGAGGGCTTCGCGGTGCTGATCCAGGAAGTTGTTCAGATCCATGCGAAAGTCGTCCAGGCTGAAGTCGGCCAGGGTAACACCGCCCTCGAGGTCCTCGAGGTCTAGAACCTCGTCTTTCAAACGCAAAAGCTGCTGGTCACGGTAGGTAAGCTCGCGGTGAACCAGCTCGGGGTTCAGGGGGTTGTCCTGTGCGCTAGCGGTGAGGTCTACCAGGGCCATCCGAGCCTCGACCCGGTTCTTGAGGTTCAGGTAGGTGTTGAGATCGTCTGTAGGCCAGAAGTTGACCATCTGGACATGGGTATTGGGGCTTCCGATGCGGTCAATGCGCCCGAATCGCTGAATCAGCCGTACCGGGTTCCAGTGGATGTCGTAGTTGATCAAGTAGTCGCAGTCTTGCAGGTTCTGCCCCTCGGAGATGCAGTCGCTGGCGATGAGGATGTCTATTTCCTGATCCTGAGGAAAATGCTGCAGTCGGCTGCGTTCCTTGGCCCTGGGGGCGAAGTTGGTCAGGATGGCGTTGTAATCGTTGGCGCCCAGAGTGGTCTGGTTCTCGCCAGTTCCGACAACCAGCCCAATGTGTACCCCTTGTGCTTGTGCCCAGGGCTCGAGCTGCTGGTAGAGGTATTTAGCGGTATCGGCAAAGGCGGTAAAGACCAGCGCTTTGCGGTTGGGCTCTCCCAGCTTGTTCTGGGTGGGCTGCTGAATTTTGTCCTGGAGTAGCTTGCGCAGCCTGGCCAGCTTGGCATCCCGCTCGGGGCCAACCATGCGGGCAATGCCAAGGAGGTCGTTTAGCTGCTTGTAATCGGATCGCAGATCGACCAACCAGCGCTCTACATCCAGATGCCGCAGGTCATACTTAATCTGCTGGCCAATCTGGAGGGCCTCTTGTAGCTCTTCGTCGTCCTCGGCATCCGGGTTCTCGGGTTCAAAGGCACCGTTCTGCTGTAGCGCTTTGAAATCCTCGAGCCTGCCTATAAGCAGGTCGATTTTGTTGCAGGTACGCTCGAGGGTCAAGGCAAAAGAATGCACGCTGCTTTCCAGGCGCTTGAGGAAGTTGACTTTCATCATTCCGATCAGATAGCGTTCGCGATTGGCCTGGGTAAAGTTCTTCACCCCATCGCGGTCGTACTGCTCGCGGAACGGCTCCCGCACGTAGTTGAATGGGTTAAACAGAGCTAGGCGGTACTGTTCTATATCGTTGTGTACAGCCTCGTAATCGGGGAAGATATCCTCGTTGTCCACCTTGGCATAAATCGCAAGAGGCTTTTGGCGTTCTGGGAAGCCGCCCAGGCGGGCCATTTCGTGGGCATAGTAAGTCTCTATGTGCTTGCGTGAGCGGGCCAGGGTTAGGCTGTCCAGGAGCGAGAAGAAGGCTGCGTTCAGACGCTCAAGCAGCGCGGAGGCGCTGCGAGGTTCCTTGGCAGCCCACTGGTTGAATTCCCGTTGGGCTACGGCCAGTACGTCCTTGAGGCTAGGGATCCCCAGTTTTTCGGCAAAAGCGTTGTCTTCATTGCCCGAAATGAGCATCAACTGGTTCCGCAGGTCGGCCAGATCGGTATTGACCGGGGTAGCCGAAAGCAACAGTACCTTGGTGCGTACCCCCGAGCGTATGATGTCCTCCATCAGCCGTTCGTAGCGGCTCTTGTGGATGACCTGCCCTTCGGCATCCCGTCTTCCCTTGTTGTTGTTGCGAAAGTTGTGGCTTTCATCGATGACCACCAGGTCATAGGCGCTCCAGTTCAGGGTTGCCAGGTTGATGTCCCCCACCAGTCCACTATCCCTCGATAAGTCGGTGTGTGAGAGCACGGTATAGGAGAAGCGGTCGGCCACAAAAGGGTTGAGTGGACTATTGTTCTGGGCCTGGTAGATGGTCCAGTTCTCACGCAGTTTCTTGGGGGCAAGCACCAGTACCCGTTCGTTGAGGTTCTCGAAATACTTGATGACCGCCAGCGCGGTGTAGGTCTTGCCCAGCCCTACGCTGTCGGCCAGGATGCAGCCCTGGTAGGCGATGAGTTTGCGGATTGCCGCCTCAGCCCCGTGCCGCTGGAACTCGAAAAGGGTCTGCCAGATGGTGCTCTGGTTTAGCCTTTGCTGCTGTTTTAGTTCTGTACCTTTGTCGGCCTGTTGGTGTGCGAAGAGATGGTAAAGGGTTTTGTAATACACAAACTGGGGTGATTTGGGAGAGTAAAGCCGCTCGAGGTAAGCCAGAACCTGCTGCTTCACATCCTCTACCAGCGAGCCATCGTGCCACAGCTCGTCGAACCAGGCCCGAATGTCGTCGCGGTCTCGGCGGTCGGTTACTTCGATGTTGAGCTCGATGTTGCAGTGCTTTCCCAAGCCCAGTCCCTGCACAGTGAAATTGCTGCTACCCAGAATAGTTTCCTGATAATCCCCCTGAGTAATTTGGTAGACCTTGCCGTGCAGGAAACCTGGTTTTTTCACCGAACGGATTTCGACTTTGTCTCTGATCCAGTCCGCACAGAGCCGCGCTACCCGGCTTTGCCGAAGCTGGTGCTGCAACTCGAGGGAATCCTGCTCAATGCGCATTCCAGGCGCAGGAGCCTTCCTGGGGTCGAGGGTGCCGATGAAGTTCGGCTCGCCGAATAAAAACCGCATGGCGGATATGCTGTCGAGTTGGGTTTTGAGTGCCTCATAGGCGTAAATGGTAAAAAAAGCCGACACTACCGACATCTCCGACTTTGCTCGAATCTTCTCTTGCAAAAACGCACCGACTGAGCCTCTGGAATGGTTGTCCTTGAGGCTGGAGGTAATAGTTGCTCGGGGCATGTTCAGGCCATCTTAAGGCCAGCGGTTGCAAAAACCAAGTCTTCCCTTGTGCTGCGCCGTCTCCTCTATGTGCCATGCCAGGGTGCTGTACGAAGAAGATGGCGACAGCCTAACCGTATAGCTTTAGAAAAGGGCTAGTAAGGTCTCTGGCTGCATCTAATATACGAGCTTGACCGTTCAGGCCTGAACATCAAACACCCTCAAACCCCTGGCCGGGGCCAGCCGAACCTCTTCCCCTGGCTCGGCTTGCAGCTTCACCACCGCTTCCCCCACCCCCAGATCCACCCGGCACAGCCGCTCGCCCCGCCCGCCATACACCGCCAGCACCCTGGCGGGAAGCCCCAGGGGGCTGGGCTCCAGGTCCTCGTAGCGGAAGGCCAGCAGGCCCGCGCCGTTTTGCACCCCCTGCACGGGCCAGGCCTGGCCGTCGAGCTGCACCTGTCCACCCTGCACCTGCACCCGTAGCACGTTCAACCGGCCAAAAGCCCTGGCTGCCGAGAGGGTTTGCGGTTGGGCGTAGACCTCTGCGGGGGTGCCGGTTTGCACGATTCGCCCGGCCTCCATCACCGCTACCCGATCGGCCACCGCCAGGGCCTCGTCGGGGTCGTGGGTGACGTGGAGGGCACTCACGTGCTCGGCCCGCAGAATCGAGGCCACCTCGAGGCGCAACTCCTCGCGCAACACCGGGTCGAGGGCCGAGTAGGGCTCGTCTAAGAGCAAGAGGCGCGGCCTGGCGGCCAGGGCCCGGGCCAGGGCCACCCGCTGCTTCTGCCCGCCGGAAAGCTGGTGTGGTTTACGGACATCCAACCCGGCCAGCCCCACCCGGCCCAGCAGCTGGTGGGCCACCTCCTGGTTGGGGCTTTTCATCACCAGGAGCAGGTGATCCAGGGCGCTGAGGTGGGGCCATAGCGCGTGGTCCTGGAACACATAGGCCAGCCCGCGCTTTTCCGGGGGTTGGCGGGTCACGTCCTCGCCGCCCAGAAAGATGCGCCCTGCGTCGGGCTCTAGCAGCCCCGCCACCAGGTTCAGCAGGGTGGTCTTGCCCGAGCCAGAGGCCCCCAGCACCGCCACAATCTCGCCGGGTTCCAGGTGCAGATTGGTATCAAACACCCCGGCTTTGCCGAAGTTTTTGGTTACGTGCTCGAGGCGCAGCATCCCGCAGCCCCCAGTTTCGGACATCTCATCCCGCCACCCCCTGTTCCAGACATCCCATCGCACGACTCCAGACCCACCCGAGGTTGATGCTTGCAGGGCTCATGCTACGCCTCGGCGCGGTACAAACAACAGCAGCAGCGAAAGGGCCATCAGCATGAGCCCGATGGCGGCGGCCTCGCGGAATAGCCCGCCGTTCAAGGCCGAGAGCACCGCCACCCCCAGGGTCTCGCTGCCGGGGGCGTAGAGCATGGCCGAGAGGGTGAGTTCGGCCAGGCACAGCGGCAGAATCAAAAACACCCCGGCGGCCAGGTAGGGCCGCAGCAGGGGGAGGCCAATTTTCCACCAGGCCCACCCGTGCCGCAGGCCAAACAGCTTGCCCACTCCCACCAGCCGCTCGATGCCCCCCTCGAGCCCGGCCTCTATCGAGCGTAGCATCAGCGCGGCAAAGTTGAGCAGGTAGGCCAGCAGCAGAATCCAGGGTGTCGCATAGAGCGGGGTGGGGGCCAGCAGCAGAATCAGCCCCACGGCCAGCAGGGTTCCGGGCAGCAGGTAGTGCACGTCCAGAACCTGTCGCAGGCGCCTCATGGCCCCTCGCTGGGGGGCCATGAGCAGCCCCAACAGCAGCAGCAACCCGGTTGCCAGCAGGGCCAGCAGCACCGAGTTGAAGAGTCCTTGCCGCACCAGCGGCAATTCCCAGGCCGTTATAAAGGCGGGTTGGAAAGCGCCGGTAAAGGTGTTGAACAAGGCCCGGCGGAGCAAGCCCAGGAGCGGGAAGACCACTGCCACCAGCGCGAACAGCACAAAGCCCGCTCGAGCCGCCCATACCAGCTTGGGTCGCAAAGGCCGGGGGGCGGGCTCGCCGGTGGCCTGGCTCGAGAGCAGCAGGGCCGGAACCGCCAGCAACCCCAGTAACAGCCCGATGGCCGCCGCCTCGCCCAGGGGGTCGGGGCTGGCGGGGGAGAAGAGCCGGGCATAGGCCAGGGTGGGCAGGGTGTAGACCTGGGCGGGCAGCCCCAGCACCGCCGGGACCCCAAAGTTGCCCAATAGGGTCAGGTACAGCGCCCCCAAAGCCGCGATCAAGGCTGGGAACAGCGGCGGAACCAGGGCCCGCACCCGCTTCCAGCCCGTCACGCCATGTACCTCGCTGGCCAGGAGCAGCGGGGCCAACTTCGATTCCAGAGCTGGGCGTAGCAGCAGGTAAGCCACGGGGGTGTAGTGGGCGGTCCAGGCCAGCAGGATGCCCCCCACGCCGTAGGGCTGCAGGCCCACCAGCTGCAAAGCGTACAAAAAGCCCAGCGCCCCCACGAAGGGCGGCACCAGATAGGCCGGCAGCAGCAGCGCGTCCCACCCAGGATGCAGCCGTGCCCGGAAGGCCAGCCAGGCCAGCCCGCCACCCACCCCCAAGCAAAGCAAACTTCCTACCAATGCCAGCAGCAACGAGACCCCGGCTAGGTCGAGCACGCTGGGCAGAATTGCCACGTCCCCCAAACCCCGCCAGGCCAGCACCAGCAGCGGCAGCGCCACCCCTGCCGACAGGAGCAGCCAGAATGCAGCAGTAGCAGGGCGATGGAAACTCATCTGCAGGGTATAGTACCGTTTTTCACCAGGCGGGGATTTTCAGCAGTTCCCGGCAGGACCTGTCGTAAACCGTTGGCCGAGCCAGCGTTTGCGACAGGGAAGCTAGCGGGTTCCCTTGTTACAGGCTAAGGGCACCTCAGCTATCGCACGTTACTGGGATTACTGCAAGCGCTGGAGCGAGCGATTTGCAACGCCTATCCACGACCATCGTCAACAGACCATGGGCCGTCAAAACCCACCGCTTGGTAAGGGTTCGCACCACCCGGCATTCAGCGCAGGTTAAACAGGGTGTTGAACTGGGTCAGCAGGTTCTGGCGGTTGGCCTGGATATAGTCGGCGGCCGAAGGCACCGAGAGCACCTCGCCGCTCACCCCGGCAGGGCGAGGGGCCGAAGAGATGACCGGCACATAGCCTTGCTGGGCAAACAGGGCCTGGGCTTCGGGAGACAACAAGAAGCGCACAAAGCGCTCGGCCAGGGCGGGGTTGCGGCTGCTGCTCAGGATGCCGATGGGGGTGGGCACCAGGATGGCACCATCGCGGGGGTAGATCACCTTGAGCGGGGCGCCCTGGCGAATCAGGTCGCGGATACCAAAATCGGTGATGATGGCGATGCCGTACTGGCCCTCGGCCAGCTTCTGCTGCAGGATGGGGTTGGACTGCTCAACCTTGAGGCCGTTGCGCTGGAGCTGCTCGAAGAAGCCAAAGCCGAAGCGCTGGCTAAAAGTACCCAGGGTAGAAAGGGCTGCGCCCGAGAAGTTGGGGTTGGGCATTCCCAACAGGTCGCGGTACTCGGGCTTGAGCAGATCGCGCCAGACGCTGGGCTCGGGAAGGTTGCCCAGCTTGCGGGTATTCACCGCGATGCCGTTGTAGAGCAGGCGCACTTCGTAGTAGCGGCCCCCCTGGTAGGCAAATTTGACCGGGAAGCCGGGGGTGGTGGCCCGCAGGGGGCGCAGGCGGCCCGCGGCAGCCAGTTCGCGGAAAAAGGTTTCGTCGGCGACCCAGAGCAGGTCGGCCTGGGGGTTGCCCGCTTCCAGCTCGGCCCGCAGACGGGTAATTACCTCGCCGGTGCCGCTGCGGAAGACCTGCACGTTCACGCTGGGGTTGGCCCGCTTGAACAACTCAATCATGGGATTGACGTTGGTCAGGACCTCCGAGGTGTAGAGGGTGAGGGATTGCTGCTGCGCCAGGGCCAGACCAAAAGCTACAAAAGAAACCAGAGCAAGATTTCGCATGAAACCTCCAGGGGTAGATCTGTTCCTGATGGAGATTGTTTGCTGTTTATTGTCAGCCTGGTGTCAGAGTAGAATTTGTTGTAGGTTACGAATACGCAAAGCCAGATGATGGTACGTTCAAAAAGTTGTTACTAGCATTACGTGTTTAACACGATGCTCGAGCAAACTTCAGCCGTCCTATCCACAAAAAAATGGGCGCGAAAATCATACCGGATTCGAAAGGATAGTGATCCAAATCAAAAGGCTTGGTTGCACCGCGAGTGGCGCAAGCGGAGCGAGGCCACCGTAGGGTGCCAAACTGACCGAATCTGGTATAAAGGGGCTGAGTCAGGCATGGGAATAGCCGCCATGGTACTGGATCTGTGGGTGGGACTGGGGCTTTTTTTGCTGGCCCTATGGGGGGTGCTCCGCTGGGGCTGGGCCTGGGGGGCGGTAGGCGTCTGGCTAAACCTGCTGTGGTTCATCTACCAGAGCGAGCTGGGGCAGGGCTGGCTGTTGTATCTACGAGGGGTGGGCCTGGCTTTCGTGCTGGCAGCGGGTTTCCGGCAGTACGGTTTGGCCTGGGCGCTGCTGCCCTGGCCGCTGCTGTTGGCGGGGCGTTTTGAGGTCCAGATGCTCTGGCCCTACCTTCCAGCCTGGGGGCAGGGCCTGATGGGGGGCGCGGTGACCTATCTGCTGGTGGGGCTTTTCAAAAGGCCCTGATACAGCTCTGGGCGGCGCTGGGGCAGCACTAGAAACTCTTGTCGGAGGCGGGAGGGAAGGGTGGGCTCGAGGGTCACCACCCCGATGCCCTCGGTCTCTTGACGTAGGAGCTGCATGCCCATCGGGTCTACCACCAGGCTGGCCGCCCCAAAGGGCTCCTCGGCGTGATTGACCGCAACCAGGTAGGCCTGGTTTTCGGCGGCTCTGGCCTTGCAAAACAGCTCCCAGGCGTAGCTGCGGCTATTGGGCCAGGCCGAGGGAACCAGAAACAAATCGACCCCCTCCAGGGCGTAGGCCCGAAAGATCTCTGGGAAACGCAGGTCAAAACAGATGGCCAGACCGACCCTAAAGCCACCCAGCTCGAGCGTGACCAGCTCCTGTCCGGGCACCATGGTCTGGGGCTCGCCAAAGGCAGGAATCAGATGGGTTTTGGTATAGCTGGCCAGCACCCCATCCGGCCCCAAAACCTTGGCCCGGTTGGCGTAGCGTTCACCGGCGACCTCCAGCACCCCCGCCACCAGGGTCATGCCGGTGTCGGTGCAAAAGCCCTGGAGTTGCGCCAGAATGCTGGGGGTATGGGCGGCATCCTCGTAGCGGTAGCCGCTGGAAAACAGCTCGGGCAGCAGTGCAAGGCTGGCCCCGGCTTGGTGGGCTTGTTGCAGAAGCTGCAGGGCTTTTCCTAGGGTTGCCTGGGGGGTCTCGCGGGTGGCCAGGTGAACCAAGGCCAGTTTCATGCGCTCCTCCGTAGCCGGTAAGCCAGGTAGGGTAGCCCCAGCCCCAGGGCGCTGCCCAGGAGGGCGGCCCCCGGCTGCCCGCCCACTCCCAGCACCAGCCCAACCCCTTGCAGCAGGAGCAAAGCTGCCAGAAGGTAGATGTAAAGGGGAATTACAAAGGGCCTGTCGCTGCTGTACTGCACCATTCCCGCCCCGACCAGGGTGGTTACAGCCAGGGTGGAACCGAAAGGGCTGGGTTGCAGGAAGAAGAACCAGATAAAACCGGCAATACCCGCATAGACCAGGGTGCGGGCCAGGCGGTCGGGGGCCAGGAGGGCGCCAAGCCAGCTCAAATCCGCCCCCAGCTCAGCTTTTGATGAAGCGCCAGACCGCTAGGCTCGAGAGGATGAGCCCCAAACCGCCCCAGGCCACCTGAGGTTCATTGCCGGCAAAGCCCAGTACGGCAGCCAGGACACCGGCACAGAGGAAGCCCAGGGCATACTTGGGATTGACCGTCAGGCCCAGCAGCAAGGCCACCAGAAAGCCCGAGACAGCCGGATCCAGGCCAGCCCCCACCGCAACCACTATCACCAGCAGGGCCAGGGTGATCGCCAGGCCCAGAAAGTAGGCGCCTGGAAAAGGTTCTTTGTTGGGTTTTTCTTTTGCTTTTTCTGCCATGCTCTAACTAGCTTACCGCTTTTTCGCAGATTTACAGCAGGTGGGCCTTGAGGGCTTCCAGGGTAGGAGGGATGGTGCTGACCTGGGTGGGGCGGTTCCAGAGTACCTCCAGCGCTGCTTCTCTGGGGGGTTCCTTCCCCAGGGCTTGTCGAACCGCCTCGGGAAACTTGGCAGGGTGGGCGCAGGCCAGGCTAATGAAGGGGGTAGGGTCGTTGGTGGCCTGGCGGTAACGGGCCAGGGCCTCGAGGCCCACCGCGGTGTGCGGACAGGCCACATAGCCGTAGGTTTCCTGGGTCTGCTTCATGCAGGCTATGGTGGCCGGGTCGCTTACGCAGGTGCCCCAGACCCATGCGCGCAGCTGTTCGGGGCCCAAAAGAGTGTACAGGCGCTCGAAGTTGCTTGGAGCGCCCACATCCATGGCATTGGAAAGGGTGGCGATGGTGGGGTAAAAACGGTAGGCCTCGGCCTTGCCGCTCAAAAAATCGGGGAAGAAGTGGTTCTGGTTGTGTGCGGCGATGAAGCGACCGACCGGCTGGCCCATCATAGAAGCCAGGATTCCAGCACTGAGGTTGCCCAAATTCCCGCTGGGAACGCAAAAGTTGGGAGCACCTGTCGCCTGGGGTAGCTGCCGCACAGCCCACAGGTAGTACAAGGCTTGCGGCAGGAGCCGCCCGATGTTGATGGAATTGGCACTGCTGAGGGGTAGGTGCGCAAGCCCAGGATCCACAAATGCCTGTTTGACCATGCGCTGGCAGTCGTCGAAGCTACCCTCCACTGCAAAACTGCGCACACCCGGCCGCTCAACGATGAGCTGGCGCTCCTGCACGTGGCTCACCTTGCCCTTGGGATACAGAAGAACCACCTCGATGTTGTCCTGACCCGCGAAGCCATCGGCCACCGCGCTGCCGGTATCGCCCGAGGTGGCCACCAGGATGATCCGCCGCTCGCCGCGCTTTTGCAGGAAGTACTGCATCAGCCGGGCCATGGTGCGCGCGCCGAAGTCTTTGAAGGAAAGGGTGGGGCCGTGGAAGAGCTCGAGTACGAACAGGTCGTCCGAAAGCTGCACCAGCGGACAGGGGAAGTCCAGCGCTTCGTGCAGGATGCGCTCGAGTTCAGCCGGGGGAATCTCACCTGCCAGCCACGCTCCCAGTACCTGCACCCCCAGCTCGGCGATGGAGTGGGCCTCGAGCCAGCTGCGGGCTTCCACCTGGGGAATACGGTCCGGCACATACAGCCCCCCGTCGGGGGCCAGCCCCTTGAGCAGGGCCTCCTCGAAGCTCACCGGCTTTTTTTGGGGGTCGCGGGTGCTGTAGTAACGAACCATAAAATCGTTCTCATCATACAAAAGCGGTATGAGCCCCTAGACTTCCTCAAAGGCTTCGACCCCATCAGCGGGCAGGGGCACCGGAGCCGGGATGGGTAGATGCCCCGGCGAGCCCAAGGCCGCACGGTACAGATCGCCCAGCACCGCGCTGGCCGTCACGGCTCCGCCCGCCCCAGCGCCAGCAAAGACCAGCTGTCCCACCGGGTCGCCTTTGTAGACCAGGGCGTTGCGCCCGCTGCCCAGAGCAACCAGGGGGTGCTCCTGGGGCAGGCGCACCGGGCGCACCGCCGCCACCCACCGGCCCTCCTCCGGGTACAGGCTGGCCACCAGCTTGATGGCGTGGCCCTCGGCGCGGGCCTGGTGTAGCATCTTGGGGGTAAGGTGCTCAATGCCCCGGGTGCGCCTGCGCACCTCGCTCCAGGCCAGGCCGGGGTCCACCGTAAGCCGCCCCAGCACGCAGATCTTGTGCGCCGCGTCGATGCCGCCCACGTCCAGGGTGGGGTCGGCCTCGAGGTAGCCCAGCCTACCGGCCTCAGCAAAGGCTTCCTCATAAGTAGCCCCCTCCTCCATCCGGCGGATAAGGTAGCTACAGGTGCCGTTGACAATGCCGTGCAGCTCCAGGGTCTGGTTGCCCCACAGGCTTTGCAATGCCCCCATGATGGGGGTACCGGCCATCACGCTGGCCTCGTAGTACAGCCTGCCGGCTTCGGCGTAGCTACGCAGATCGTGCCAGCGTTCGGCCAGCAGGGCCTTGTTGGCTGTGACTACCGGGAGGCCGCGCTGCAATGCTTGCAAAACCACCTCACCGGCTGCATCGGTGCCGCCTGCTACCTCTACCAGCAGGTCGGCCCCCTCCAGAAAGCCCTGGGATTCGTCGGTGAGCAGCGCTGCCGGCACGCCGGGCCGGGGCTTGCTCCGGTCGCGTACCAGGATGCGGGTCAGTTCGACCTCGAGGCCCAGCGACCGAAATCGGGCCTGGTGGGTGGGCAGCAGTTCGGCCAGGGCACCACCGACGGTCCCGGCGCCCATAAGAGCCACACGAACGGTTCTCATGAGCGTAAGGCTACACTGTGGCTGCTTGGAATGCCAAGCTCAGGGTGCGGGCGGATTGAGCGCTTTCCACACCGCCTGGGCGCTGCGTTTGTCCAGCCCCGGCAGCTTGGCCAGCTCGTCGATGCTCATGGCTCTGAGCTCCTCCAGAGTCGAAAAGTGGTTTAGCAGGGCCAGCTTACGGGCCGGGCCGATGCCGGGTATGCCGTCAAAGATGCTCTTGAGGGTCCTCTGGTTGCGCAGCTTGCGGTGGAAGGCCACCCCGTTGCGGTGGGCCTCGTCGCGCAGGTAAATCAGAAGTTGCAGCCCGGGATGGCTTAGCGGCAGTGCGATGGTTCGGCCATCAGGCAGCACCAGGGTTTCCTCGCGTTTAGCCAGCCCCACCAGCGGAATCTCCAGGCCTGCTTTTTGCAGCCCTTTCTGGGCGGCCCGCACCTGGCCCAGCCCGCCGTCGATCAGCAGCAAGTCCGGCATCGGAAGGTTATCGGCCAGGCTTCCACTAAACCGACGGGCAATGGTCTGTTCCATCGAGAAAAAGTCGTCGGGCTGGCCATTCAGGCCTCTAATCTTGATGCGGCGGTACTCGGCTTTTTTGGGCCGCCCGCCCTCGAAGACCGCGATGGAGCCCACTACGCTCTCCCCCAGCAGGTTGGAGATGTCGTACCCTTCGATGCGGTACGGTCGGCGGGAAAGCCCCAGCACCTCCACTAGCCCTTTGAGTCCAGGGTGGTCGCCTTTACGCTCCATCAGCTTGAGTTCGGCCTCGAGGGCGGTCTGGGCGTTGCGCTGGGCCAGCTCAATGAGCCGGGTCTTCTCCCCCCGCTGGGGCACCCGTACCTCCACCCTGCGCCCCTTAGCGCTTAGTAAGGCCGCCAAAGCTTCCTGGGACTCCAGCGCGAAGGGCAGCAGAACCAAAGGGGGCAGGGGGGTGGCCTCGAGGTAGTAGTCCCGCAAAAAAGCCTCCAACAGTTCGGCGTCGCTGGCCTCCTGCACCCCCTCTACGAACCGGCTAATCCGGCCCAGCATCTGTCCCCCGCGCACCTGGTAGTGCTGCAGCATGGCGTTATCGCCCGCGCGGGCAAAGCCCAAAAAGTCCAGGTCGCCCAGCTCGGGGTCATAGGCTTGCTGGCCCGTGCCAAAAAAGTTGCGCACGGCCTGGATCTGGTCGCGTATCTCGGCGGCCCGTTCGAAGTCCTGGTTTTGGGCGGCCTGGCGCATCTGCTTTTCCAGGCTCTCGAGGAGGGCCTCTACCTTGCCATCGAGCAGGTGCTCAACCTGCTTGACCACAGACCGGTAGTGGATTGGCTCAGCCTTACCCACGCAGGGGGCCAGACAGCGCCCCATCGAGTGGTTGAGGCAGGGATAGCGCCTTTTCCTAAAAGGGAAGCCCGAGTTCTTGCGCAGCGGAAAGACCCGGTCCACGAGGCGCTTGATTCGCCGGATTGCGCCGCTGTCCGGAAAGGGCCCCCAGTAGCGAGCGCCATCGTCTTGTATGCGCCGAACCACCATCAGCATGGGCCACTCCTCGGAGGTCAGCTTGAGGAAGGGGTAGTGCTTGTCGTCCTTCATGAGGACGTTGTGGTGGGGGCGGTGGTGCTTAATCAGATTGGCTTCCAGGAGCAGGGCCTCCACCTCGTCGCGCACCACGATAAAATCGAGGTGGGTGGCATCCTTACAAACGCGTAGGCTTTTGCCCTCGCTATGAAAGTAGCTGGTCACGCGGGCTTTGAGGTTTTTGGCCTTGCCTACATAGATAATTGTCTCGCCCACCTTCCACAGGTAGACCCCAGGGGCTTCGGGCAGCGGGGGTAGGTCGTCCAGGTGCATGCAAACCATATCGTAGCGCGTGAGGGTGAGTGCCGTGGTAAGGCCCCAGGCTTTGTGCGGGCTTTTAGACTTTCTCGCACCGACCCGATAAACTGAGGGCTATGGGTTCCGCTCACGACCACCACGACCAGATGCTGTACCAGTCCTGGGTGCAGGTAATCGAATGGATGAAGGAATACGCCGCCGAAAAGGGGGTGCAGTTCACCAAAGAGTCCGACTTCCCCGACTTCATTTACCGTATGGAGCGCCCCTACGAGGTTCCGACCACCATGATGGCGGTCTCGCTCTCGGATGAGCGTGGAGAACCTTTTTTCTTCGCCTCGGTGTCGCCGCGCCATGCCAGGCTCAAGCACGTGGCCTTCCGGGTGCCGGGCGGGCACATACACTACCACGCGCACTGGGAGGATGGTAAAGGCTTGACCCTGGAAGGCCAGTTCCCGCTTACCAAAGAAAAACTCTTCCAGATGGCTGACCGGGCCAGGTCGGCCCTGGTCAGGGCTTGAGCAACCCTCCGTTAGGGTCCCCCGTCGGGAGGATTTTTCTTTTTCCTGGCCGGGCCACCGGTTTCAACCGCCCTCGAGGTCGTTGGGGGTGGTCTGGATGGACTGCCGCCGGCTCAGGATTCGTGTGGGTGGACTACCAGATGGCCATGGCCCGGG
>DAIUDO010000029.1:0-4253 GCA_036845585.1 Meiothermus sp.
AAATTTTGTTTTCTACTATGCAGATGACCGCACCTTAGAGGGGGCTGGCCTTTTCGCTGCGGATTGTGGACGAGTAAGGACCTACGGCCCCGCCGAGCCCTGTGGAGAAGGTGCGGTAGTTGGGGTTATGGTAAATCGAAACCTGCCCCTCCAGCTCTTCGGCGTAAACGCCTCCGATAATCTCGGTAAAGTTTCCGCTCGTGGTGACCTTTTGAGCGCTCAGGTAGGCGAAAATCGGGGTGTTTTCCACACTGAGGCTGCCGGTGGGACCGGCTTCAATCCGCAACAGCTGGGCGGGGATCTGGGCTCTGCAAACTACGCTGGGGGCGCCAAGGGGGGTGGTCTGGTATTTGGCGCAATCGGCGATAAGCGGTCTCAGGGGGCCGGTTATGTGGGCATTGCCCCGCGTGTAAATGAACAGGGGCCCGCTAATCGCCGGGGCGCTGCCGCCTACGATGGCCTTGATAGCGTAGTCGGGATGCCCGATGTATGCTCCGTCATACTCCACGGTGTAACCCGCACAGTTCTGGCAGCTTTCCACCCGTACCTTTTGGGTGGTGGGGTTATAGCGCAGGGTTACGCTGGAGGTAGGAAAGGTGAAGGTGAGCCGCTGGTTATTGGGGGCCAGGGCTTCCAGGCGGAGCGACTCGGCATCCTCAGCAACTTCGCTGCCGTCCGATAGGCGGGGCCAGGCCCGGTTCAGGCTGGCGGGCGGCGTGCCCAGGATTCGTGAGCGAAAAGCCAGGCTGCTACCCCGTAAAAGCCCCCGCTCGCTGGCGCTGAGTCCGTTGCTGCGCCAGCTAAGACCAGGGGAGGGGTTGGGGCAGGCGTCCTGGTAGCAGGGGGCGGCAGGTTCGGGTTGAAGGCGATTAACCGGTACGGTGGCCGCTCCCATGGAAACGTTGTTGCCGTGGATGGTCACGGGCCCTACCAGCCCAGGGCGGCCCTGGATGGCCAGGCCACCGGCGAAAATGGCCGGACCTACGATGGACTGGATGCTGCCAAGTTCAACACTTCCCCGCTCAATGACGGCTGCGTGGGATAGGCCCAGAGCCCCGCCAGTCTGCTGGGGTACGAATACGCTGAGCTGCCAGGGGGCATAGCTCCAGCGGCCTTTGGGTGAACGGGCCAGCAGGGCCAGGCGTAGCTGATAGGTATAACCCTGCCCCTGGGTATAGGTGCCCTCGAGGCGTGGCGGATACAGTCCGGTGTTGGCGAGGAGGCCGGTGGGCAGTTCCTGATTGCAGCTGGTGTTTGTCCAGCCCAGGTAAAAGCGCACATTGGGATAGTCGGGCAGGCTCAGCGCACAGATGCGTCCTTCCAGCGCGGCAATCAGGTAGTCCGGCATGGGCAGAACCCCGGTGATGTGGTTGCTGGCCAGGTTGGCAAAGCGACCTTCCTGGGCCAGAATCTGCGCCATTTCCGCTGTCGAGAATAGTTTGCGGGCCACTTCCAGGGCTCCCAGGGCCTGCGCCTGCTCACTCAGAACGCGATTCTCTGCTTGCAGGGTGAGGCTTTGGGTATGGGCCGCTTGCAGGGACAGGGTACCCAGCATCATCAGAAAAAAGCTGATGCCGAGAGCCATCAAAAGGGCGTATCCTTGATTTCTCATAGCTGCTGATGGAGGTAAAGGCCTGCAACCAACAGGGGCAGGTAGAACACACTGGTCTGGAAGGTTCGCTCAATCCAGAGGGCGATGCGGTAGGTCGCGTAGATAAGCCCCACCCCCAGTAAGGGGGCCGCCAGGGCCTCCAGGCTGGGGATCAGGGCATACATACAGCCTCCCACCGTAGCAAGGTGCTTTCAGCAGGATTCAAGGTGAAATCCCGACCCCAGTCCACCGGGACGGTAACACAGGGGCTGACTATGACTATGGGGATGAAAAAAGCAAACTGCAAGCCCAGCTTGGCCCCGAACCAGTAGGAATAGTCCTTTTTGTAGGTACCGGGCCGGACCAACAAAGCACCGTAGTATTCACCAGCGGGATAACCCACCGTGCCGAACGCAGCGTTGTAGGGCGGCCAGCCGACGCCGGTGGAGGTGGCTTTGACCTGATCTTCATTGCCGACCAGCTTTTTAGCTCGCTCATCGTTGCTGGTGGGGAGAATGTTGTTGGTGATGAGCCAGCTGGAGGCAGCCCCTTGCTGGGCACTGGGGGTGGCTGCCGCGATCAAGTGGGAGAGCATCTCATGGCCCATTACTACCCGCTCCCCCTGCGGGGTGAAGAAGGCCGGTGGGGGGGTGGCAGGAGCGCTTGTAAATGGAACGATTTGCATTTGAAGTGGGAAAGCTACGTAAAAGTTGCGGCTGAGGAGGCGCAGTATGGCCGGAGCAGGCTCCACCTTGACCTCGACCTGGGTGGGGGTAAAGGAGGCTACGGTGAAGCCGCTGTTTGCCTGGTAGGTCTGGTAGCCGTCTGCGGGGCGGGCAGGGTTGAGCAGGGTGGCGGCCTTGCTGCCGTCGGGGTTGACGTAGACGCCGATGTTGTTGGCGACGAAACTTTCATGCAAATGCCGCAGCTGATACCCCCCGGCCCGCACTTTGAACTCGTAGCGACCAGGGCCGAATCTTTTGCCATCTAACAAAGGGTCTGAACCCCTTATCTCTACCAGCGGGCGGTTGAAGCCGGGAGGGGCCTGGATGTCTAAAATCAGATCCCCGATGGCCGGTTTTTCCGGACCGCACTCGGTGAGCTGGGTGGGGGCGTGGCCGGGGTAGAAGGTCAGGGGAAAGGCCAGGTCGTAGCGGCGCACGCTCTCGCCCTGCCGCGCTTCGGCGTAGAGCACCAGGCTTTGCTGGCGGTAGAGCTGGTTGTTCTGCACAAAAGCTGGTTTGGGGTAGATGATGCCCGGCAGGTCTTCCGGCTCTACCTGCCAGGGGGCCTGGCTCTGGTTGGGGGTACGCAGGGCCTCACCCCGCTGGTTGCTGTAGGTGATTCCGACGGTGGTCTGGGTGGCCCCGCTGAGCAGGGGACGCCAGGGCTGGCTATCTCGGCGGATGTAGAGTACGGCGGGCTCTACCGGGGTGTTGGGGTAGTAGCGCTGGATGGCGCTGCCGGTCGCGATTTCCAGGGTGCCCGCGCCGAAGAAACGGGTGTTGGGGGTGTACTCAACCCCGGCCACACAGTTGTTGGAGAGGTTGATTCTCCCAGAACCGACGGTATAGGGCACCAGGTTAATATGCCCCATTCCGTTAGAGAAGGCACCCAGACCGTTTTGGACGGGGAGGGTGTAAAGTTCTACTCTAGCAGTCCCAGGCAGGGCCAGCACATCCCTGGGATCTATTTTCAGATCGCTGCTTTCCCGCGCATAGACGACCTGGATATAGTCGGCGCTGGCGTTGCGGATGCCCAGCAGAGGGGCGCTGGTTAGCTCGCTTTGCAAGGTCTGGCGGGCAATGGAGAGCTCGGTCTCGAGGGCCGCGCCATCCTGGGCCGTGACCACGGTCTGGCTGGCGGCACGGGTCACGGTGATGGCAATGAGGCCCACCACCAGCAGGAGGGCGGTGGCTACCGCAATTTCAATCAGGGTGAATCCACGGCGGTTCATTCGCACCTCAGAGAAAGGATCAGGTGGGGCAGGGCATAGTAAGGGGGGTACTGCCCATCCCGGATGGTGTCGTTGTAACGGTTGGTGGCCAGCACTGTGCTTCCGGCGGCCTGGCCGAGGCGAGGCCAGCCACTGCCGGTTGCGGTGGCGCTGGGAAAGGTGGCGCTCCAGGAGAGCTGGGGCGCACCGCAGAGCAAAGCGTCGTTGGCGCTGGCGAAGTTTACGTTGACAGTAAGTTGTGTTCCACAGTAGGAGGTCGTGTTGCAGTCCAGGTTGCCGGTCAGGGTGCGGCTTTTCTGCACACTCCCATCCCCCTGGGTGGTGGGGTTTTGCAAGAGGCTATCGAGGGTCTGGTTATTGACAATCCATGAACCCACGCCGATCTGCACCCGGGTACGCCCCAGCGCCGCCGCACCCTCGGCGGTCTTGTGGATGCCATAGAGGTCTACCCGGTAGGGTACGCTCAGAACCTTAGCAACCACCGGGACATTGACCACCTGTCCAGCGGCCAAGATAGCCTCGCTTTCAACCCCTCTGCTCTGGTAACGCACCCCGCTCGAGCCCGTATAAGTTAGGGACAGCAGGTTGAGGTTAGGTAGAGCAGATTCATGGGTGCCGGGGCCCTGCACGTTAGAGCCGTTGGCCCTGATCTGCATGGCGTCGGTGGGATAGGGGGGCGGGAAGTAATCGGTAATCTCTTCACCA
>DAIUDO010000029.1:4353-18060 GCA_036845585.1 Meiothermus sp.
CTGCATGGCGTCGGTGGGATAGGGGGGCGGGAAGTAATCGGTAATCTCTTCACCAACCGTGCCCCACCTTGATTGAAAGTACCACAGGTATTTGCCGGGTTCCCCGCTGGTGCCGCTGATGCTCAGGTTATAGGTCTGTTCGGGTTCGACCTCCAGGTTGGGCGGATTGGGGGTGGTACGGGGGTACACACCGGGCTGGCTGGTCAGGGCCAGGGCGCTGTACTGCTGGCGGCGGCCCTGGACGGCAGGCAACCATACGGTGTTGCTGCCGGTGAGACTCCGCCGGAAATCGTTGGACTCGGGTGGGATGGCCGGGCCCAATAACTCGGCCTGCATATTGCTGGCGATGCTATGGTTCAATCGGGCGTAGCTGGGATAGTCGCACCAGTAAAAGCGGTTGACCTGTCCTCCTGTCAGGGGCAGGGTTTGCGGGCCCACCATGCCGGTACTCAGGACGCTGTTGCAGTCGGGGGTCTGGCCGGGCTGCCCTCGAGCTACCCGAACCCGGCGGGGGGTGCCGTTGGCCAGACGAATGCCCAGCTCAGCCGGGCCATCCAGCGGGGTCAGGGTAAGCTGGTCGCTGATCAGGAACTTTTCCACCGGGTTGTTTGCTGGCGTGATGTTTCTGTGGAGGACGCTGTTCTTCTCCAGACGAAAGGTGTACTGCGTGGCGCTGGCTCCGCCGGCCGGGATCAGGGCAAAGTAAGCGTCCTGGGTCTGGTAGGAAACGGTGATGCTGGATTTTTGTCCAGGCTCTATGTCCACCACGATGGGGGAGGGGGCCTGGTAGGCATACTCCAACCCATCTACGGTGGCGGTGAAGGGAACGGAGGTCAGGCTGTAACGCCCCGGCAGAACCTCCTCCACGGTGTTGTTGGCCAGGGTGTAGGTCTGGCCGTTGAAGCGCACCGCTCCTTTACGTTCACCGTTGGGCAGGCTGGTGGGGTACTCGATGTTGATCTCCAGGGCCCCGCTGGTGGCCAGGTAGCGCACCAGCACCTTGTTGGGCTGGGTACGCACCAGGGGCTCGTAGCCGATGCCGTCCAGCACCACCTTGCGGGCGTTCAGGGTGTAGTTGCCGCTGGGAACCTGGGTGCTGCCGCAGCTCGAGATGGCGATCTGGCCGCCCTCGCTTTCTTGCAGGGTGACCTGCGGGGTCATGGCCACCGGGCAGGTGACCTCGACCTCAAAGGGCTGGCCCATGCTGAGGTTATTGATGGCCTGGGTGAGCGGGGGCAGCAGGTAGCCCTTCTGTCGGCAGAACTCCTGGCCGCTGTTGCGGATGCAGATCTCCGCCCGGTAGCGCATGAACTCCACATCGTTGAGGGTCTGGCCCCCCTGGTTCTCCACCCGCAGGCGCAGGGCCCCCGGGGGCAGCCGCAAGGGGATCAGGTTTTGCAGATCCTGGTTGTAGTCCACGTTCAGGGCCTGGCCGGCCACGGGTGCCAGGGCGGGATTGCCCCGGCGGAGCTCGGCCTCCAGGTAGCGCTGGGCCTGCTCCAGCAAGACGGCATTGCGGGCGTTGACGCTGCTGGCCCCGGTCGCCCCCAGGACGCTGAAGGTGAAGAGCAGCACCGCCCCCAGGATGGCCAGGGCCGCGACGACTTCGAGGAGGGTAAAGCCGCGGCGCATTTATTCCTCCGCTTTGAGCTTGCTCCACTGTATGCAGATTTCGTGATCAGGGGTTTCTATCATTTGTGTGCAAGCCTCGTAGTAGCGAGCATAATTGACCGTGAACTGGATGACCCCTCGAGCTGTGACCCCCAGGGTCTGGTTCAGGTCGCTGGAGGTAGCCGGGTTGGGCGCCGGGTGTGTGTTGAAGGGATACCACCAGTCATCCCGAATACCGGCATAGATATTGACCGAGGTATTGGCAGGCAGCAGGCGGTTGTAGGTGGCGAAGTCAGCATCCTCCAACCAGCCTGGACCTAGCCACATGCTTGTTCCATTGTTGGTGATTTGAGCATAGAACCGGTCTATGCTCAGGCGCAGAAGGCCCATGTTGTCCCCGTAGCTGTGGTTGACGGTGGTGGTCTGGTTGGCGTTGATGGTGACCGGCTCACAGCGGGGGGTACCGACGGTCTGCCCTTCCCAGCCTATGCGACCGATCCCCAGGTAATAGCTACCGGCCCGCACGCTGGTCTGCCAGGCATGGCTGCTCTGGTTGGTGAAGATGCTGGAGGGGCTTTGGCCGGCAGCCGGGGTGTTGCAGCCCCCGTCGGCGTAAAGCCCCACGCGGTAGTTGCCCTGGCCTCCGTAGGGGACAAACCAGTGGCTGAAATTGACCCGCACGGTGCCGCGCAGCTCGGTGAAGCTGAGGGTGGCGCTGTGGCTGGAGCCCGCCGTAACGTTGAGGCTGCCGGGGGAGAACTGGCTGGCATAGCCGGGGTGGGGGTTGTGCAATACCAGGGAGAGGCTGGCATTGCCCAGGGGGCTGACCGTGTAGAAGCGGGCCGGCAGGCCGTCCACCAGCTGCACCGTCTCGAGCTTCTTCCCCCCCAGCATCACATCGGCCCAGCGGCCCCGCAGCTCGCTGGGGATGCTCGGGATGCTCAGGCTGATCTCCGCGTGGTGGCGGTTGTAGGAGACCGTCACGCTGGCGCTCTGGCCGCTCAATACCTGGACGCTCTGGGAGCTGACCCGCCACTCCCTGGGATCGGGCATTCCCGCCGAGGTGTAGTTGTCCAGATCCACGTTGTAGTTGCAGCCGGCGAAGACCTCAACGGTGTTGCTGCCGTTCTGCACCTCCACCGTCTTGCTGGGGCAGGCCTGGCCTTTCCAGGTGCCGCTGAGCCGGGCGTTGGTTCTGACCCCGTTGGGCAGGCCGCTCAGGTTGAGGCTGAGCCGTCCGGTTCCTGCCTCCTGGCCGAACTGCACCTGGGTCTGGACGCGGCCCGCCTCGGCACAGCCGATGCCGGTCAGCAGCAAGGTGTACTGGCGCTTCCAGGGGTCGGGGTTGCGGCCCACGCTAAAGCGCAGGGCGTGTTCGCCATCGGCCACCGAGATGGGCGCCGGGGCGCTCCCGGTGTCGCCGGGGGTCAGGCTGGACTCCACCTGATCCACCCCCCGGGTCTGGAAGCGGGCCTCCAGGGTCGCCCCTTCCTGGGAGATGTTGCTGGATGACAGCGTTACCTGGGACAGCAGGGCGCTTTGTAGGCGGTACTGCACCTCCACTGCGGCTAGGCGCCCCCCGGCAATGCGCACCGAGGGCGGGGTGGGGGTGCCGCTATACTGGCAGCCCTCGTGGCGCACGCTGAGGGCCTCGATGCTGTACTCCCCTTCGTTCAGGCTGAGGTTGGCCGGGAGGGTTTCGGTGCGCAGGGCGGCGCCCCCGGCGCTGAGGCTGGCCTGGGGGCGGGGCGCGCCTGCGGGCAGGCCGCGGGCGCTGATGTACAGGCGGCCCTGGGCGTTCTCTGCCGGGGCGTTGCCGGTGTCGCCGCCGGGTGGCGGGCTGGCCACCGGCGGGGGACTGGGGGGCTCGGGGCTTGTGGGCGAACCCGTGTTCTGGCCCTGGGGCAGCCGCGGGGCGTTGCTGGCAGGGGCGGTGAACACCCGGGCGCAGGAGAAGTCCTCGAGGGCCACCTGCTGCTGGGCCAGGGTGAAGGGGTTGTGGAAGAGCACCTGCCCCTGGGGCCCGCGAAAGGCGAAGGCCTCGCAGCTGTCGGCGTCCTGGGCTTGAAGCTGGCCGTTGCGGGTGACCCGGTACAGGCCGGGGCCGTTGTTGATGGGGCGGATGGTGTTGAGCTTGAGGCTGCGGCTTTCCAGGGTCTCCCCGCTGTTCAGATCGAGAACCCTGAGCTGGAGCTGGCCATTGGCCAGGCGGCTCTCCACCCCGATGCTCCGCTCCGGTTCGTTGCGGCTCTTGGCGATGGCCTCGGCATAGACCACCCGGACGGCGGACATTACCATGGGCAGTTCCTCGCTACCTGCCCGCCCCGGGCGAAAGGCCAGCAGCACGATCAACAGGATGCTGACCGTGGCCAGCAGCTCGACTAGGGTGATTCCACGCGAAAACATAAGAGCATTATAACAGTGAAAAAATTTCACGTTGAAAAATCCCGCACCTTTGGGTGCGGGCGGGGGAGGCGGCGGGTCACGGCGCCAGGTACATTTGATCGGGGTTCTGCGTCCACCAGGTAACCACCCGGTAGCTGGCGCCGCCGGGGAGAACCCCCAGGGCGCACATGATTTCCGCGCTCGAGCGGGCCGCCCAGCGCACCGCCGGGTTGAGATCGGCCCCGCCGGAGCAGTCGTAGTAGGTATAGCCGCCGGGGGCCCCGGTAGGGGGGGTGATGGGGGCCAGGCCGAGCTGGCCGGCCAGGTCGGCCGGGGTGCGCTCCGGATCCTGCACCAGGTAGTTGGACACCGACTGGGCCACGGCCACCCCCAGGGTCTGGGCCTCGGCGTAGTAGGTGCTGGCCCGGTTGGCGGTGATGCGCGGCACCAGCGCCAGCGCCAGGATCAGGATGATGCCGATGATGGCCGCCAGTTCCACAAGGGTAAAGCCACGTTGGTTCATGCGCACCCCTAGCGAATCTGCTGGATCTTGTTGATGGCGTCGTAGAAGGGCACCATCAAGGAGAGGATCAGCCCCCCCACCACCACCGCCATGACCACGATGAGGGCCGGCTCAATCAGCTTGGAGTTCTGCTGCACGCCCCGGCGCACCTGCTCCTTGAGGTACTGGGCGTACTTCTCGGTGAGGTCGGGGATGGCGTTGCCCTGCTCCCCGGCGGCCACCAGGGGGGGGATCTCCGAGGGGATCCACTCCGGCTCGGCCTTCATGGCCTGGGATAGCAGCTGCCCGGCCTCCACCCGTTTCTTGAGGTTGCGGGCCACCTCCCTGTAGACCACCGAGCCGGTGGTGGCGCCGCTGATCTCCAGGGCCCGGGGCATGTTGACCGCCGCCGCCAGCAAAAAGGACAGGTTGGAGAGGAAGACCCCCACGTTGAGGGTGCGCCGCATGGCCCCGATCAGGGGCAGCTTGTAGAGCGTCCGGTCAATGGTCTCGCTGCCGCCGGGGGTGCGGGCCCACAGCACGGTGGCGGCCACGAGGGCGGCCACCCCCACAAAGAAGATGAAGCCGTTGCCGCGCAGGAAGTCGGATATGGCGATGACCACCTGGGTATAGATGGGGTAGTCGCTGGGCTTGAGGCCCATGCCGGAGAGCACCTGCATGAAGCGGGGCACAAAGCCGGTGAGCAGGAAGTACACCGCCAGGCCGATGAAGCCCAGGATGGCCACCGGGTAGGTCAGAGCCCCGCGGATCTCGTCGCGGATGCGGATGCTCTCGTCGAGCTCCCCGGCCAGGCGCAGGAAGACCTTGCCGAGACTGCCCCCCTCCTCGCTGGCCCGCGCCGCCGCCACATGGGCGGGGGCAAATCCCAGCTGCTCCATGGACTGCGAGAGCGAGAGACCGGCGTTGTTGTAGGCGATCCAGCGCTTGGCCAGCGGGCCCAGCACCTTGTGCTGCGAGAGCGACTCCAGCGCCACCGAGAGGGTGACCCCGGCGTTGAGCAGGGTGCCCAGGGTGCGGAAGAGCTGCGCGATGTGGACGTCCTTGACCTTCAGGCTGGGGCGGGCGCTGCGGCTCAGCTCCTGCACCGAGAGCACCACCAGCCGCCGGGCGCTCAGGGCGGCCAGGGCCTCGTTGTAGCTGGCCGCCTCGATCTCCCCGCTGATCTCCTTGGCCGAGCCTTCCGGGAGGGCTTTGTAGCTGAAGGTGGCCATACCTTACTTCACCACGGGCATGAACTCCAGGCTCCACTCCTGCACCCAGCGCACGCTGCTCAGGGTGGGATCCAGCCGGAGGGCCTCGATCTCCAGCTGCACCTTGCCGGGCTCGGGCTGCACGTCCAGTTCGATGCCGCCCACCGCCGAGGAGCGCGGGGGGATCCAGCCGCTGCGGCCGCTGGTGAAGCGCAGGTTGGCGTTGCCCTTGAGGGGCTTGCCGTTCAGCAGCACCCGCAGGCCCTGCGGCTCCAGCACATAGGGGTGCTCCTCGCCGTTGTTGAGGGTGAAACCGACCCACAGCTTGCCGTTGCGCACGGTGAGGGTGCCGATCAGGCCCCGGCTGGCCTCCTCCTTGGCGACGACGTTGACGCTCGAGCCGCTGGGCCGGGCCACCGGCGCGGGGGGTTGGGCGGGGGTGGGGGCGGGTGCGGGCGGGGCCGGTGGGGTGGCCGCCGGGGTCGGGGCCGGGGGCTGGGGAATGGGGCCGGCTCCCATCGCCAGGCGCTGGCTGAGCAATGCCACGGTCTTGCTGAGCTCGCTCAGGGCCTGCCACAGCCCCTCGTTGGCGCTGGAGGCGGGGGCGGGGGCGGGATTGGCGGGCGCGGTGGTCGGGGTTGGGGCCGGGGCCTGGGCTTGAGCAGGCTGGGCCGGGGCCTGGGGCAGGAAGACCGTGAGCTGGGTTTCCGGGGTGTCCTGGTTGAAGCGGATGGGCAGGCGGAACTCCCGGCCCAGGCGCACTCCTACCTCCATCGAGCGGCCCCACAGGGAGGGGTCGCCCTGGAGGCAGAGGCGCCGGGCCTCCACGCTGAGGGGGGCGATGCCGCCGTAGAACTGGATGCCCTCGGGGGCCTGGGGGAACTCCAGGCAGGTCTTGCTACCCACCGATATCGGCAGGGTGCGCTCCTCCAGGGTGAGCGTGCCGGTGACCTGGGGGGCGGCCAGGGCCAGGGCGCCAAGGACGGTGACGGTGAGGGTTAGGGGGTTTTTATACGGCACGGGCATTATTTTCCTCCGTTGAGATCAAAGCGCTGGATGCCGTTCCAGTTGGGCAGGGCAGGGGCGGTGAAGCTGGGGGTGACGTTCTGCTTTTGCACGGTGTTGCCGGGGATGACCACGGGGGAGACCAGGATCACCAGGGATTGCGAGGTCTCGCTGACCTGCTCGCTTTTGAACAAAGCTCCCAGGATGGGGATGTCCTTGAGTACCGGCACCCCGCTTTCGGTGCGCTGCTTTTCCACCCCCAGGGTGCCGCCCAGGATGGCGGTCTGGCCAGAACCGATGCGAAGGGTGGTCTTGGTCTGCGACTTGTTCAGCAGGATGCTGTTCTGGATGGGGCCGCTGCTGGGCAGGTCGCCCAGTTGCAGATCCAGCTCCACCATCACGCTTTCATCGCCCAGGATGACCGGGGTGGCGCGGGCCACCAGGCCGTACTCGTACTCGGTGGAGCTGGTGGCGGTGGTGCCGCTGCTGCTGCTGGCGGTGGTCTGCACCACCAGCTTGCCGCCTGAGAGCAGTTCCACCGGCGAGCCGTTGGTTGCCACGATTACCGAGTCCAGCACCTTGCGGGCCTGGCCCTGGGCGGCCAGGGTGTCCAGCCGGGTGACCAGGGAGCCCACCACCGGCAGGCCGATGGAGGTGCCCACGGTCAGCCCGCCCCCGCCGAAGCCCCCGTTGAGGCTGACCGGGGTATCGGACAGGCGCCAGTCAAAACCCAGGTTGAAGGTGTCGGTGGTCTTGAGCTGGTAGATGGCCACCCGCAGCTGGGCCTGCACCGGGGGCTGGTCGAGGGCCTCGAGCAGCTTGAGAGCCCGGGCCACCTCGCTCTTGCTGCCGGTGAGCACCACCGCGTTCTGCCGGGCCACGGTGGCGGCCTGCACCTTGGAAGCGGCCTCGGCGCGGGCGTTGCCGGAGGGGGCGGCCTGGCCCTGGGCAGCCTGGCCCTGGTTGGCGTTGCGCAGCTCGTTGAAGGCGCTGGCCAGTTCCTTGGCCGCCACGTAGCGGGCCACGTAGAGCTCGGTCACCTGCTCCTGCTCGGCGCTGGCCTTGGCCTGGGCCTCCTTGTCCAGGTCGGCCTGGGTGGGCCGATCCAGCCGCTTGATGGCCTGGGCGATCTGCACGTGCAGCTCGGGATCGGCCTTGACCACCAGGGTCTTGCTCTCGTCCATCGGCAGCAGGGTGGCGCCGGGGAAGAGCGGTTGCAGCACCTTGGCAAAAACCGAGGGCACCTGCTGCAACTGGTAGTTGAGCACGGTGTCCCCCACCACCGAGGGCAGGGTGGAGGTCTGGGTCTGGGAGAGCGCGGTGCGCACCCGTTGCAGATCCTCCTCGAAGGCCTTGTGGCGCTCCTCGGTTAGCTGGGCGTAGACCAGCCCGTTGTCCCCGGAGAAGCTGATGGCATCCCCGTAGATCCGGCGCAGCGAGTCGAAGGCGATCTGCGCCCCGCCGCCGGTGCCCAGGGTGTAGATCTTGAGGCTGGTCTGCGGGGCGCCCTGGGGGGCGGGCGGGGCGTTGCGGGCGTCAATCTCCCCTAAAAGCTGGCCCACCCGCTTGAGCGCGTCCTCGCTGCCCAGGGCGATGAGGCCGCCGGGAACCACCCGGGTCTCCACGCTGAGGATGCGCAGCGCCTCCAGGTAGCGCTCGCCGTTCTCCCGAGTGGGGAAGTAGCGCACCGCCGGGGGGGTGGGGTCGCTGGCTTTGGGGGCCAGGGCTTCCACCTGGCTGACGAAGGTCTTGGCCCGGGCAATCTGTTCCGGCAGCCCCCGCACCACCAAAGCGCCGCCCAGGGTGTAGGCCTCGAGGTCGAACAACGGCTTGATCAGCGGCAGTAGCTCGGTGGGCTTGCCGGTAGGCAGCACCTCCAGCACCGGGGCCTGGGCCGGGGGCTGGGTCGGGGCCGCGAGGGGGCGGCGCACCAGGGCCGCTATCTGGTCGGCGGGGCCCACGATCAGGATGTTGCCCGCGGCGGCGAAGTCAAAGGAGGGGCCTAAGGTGCCGTAGACCAGGGTGGGCCAGACCTGGCGGAAGGGCCGCCGATCCACCACCAGCCGCACCTTGGGGTTGGGGGTGTCCTTGAGGTGGATGAACCCAAAGCCGGCTTCCTGAGCAGCCAGCCGCATCAGGGTCAGCACCTCGGTGCCTTCCAGGCCGGTTTGCAGGGTGACCGGGCGGCTGGCCTGGGCGCTCTCGGGAATGCGACCCAGGACGGGTTGCAGGTTGGACAGGGGTTGGGCAACGGCGATGGCGAGCGCAAACAGTAGGGGAAAAAGCAATCTCATGGGTGAACCTCGTAGGCTTTGCCGTCTACGACAAGCTGAACTTTGGGGCGTATACGGGTAAGGCGAACCGTGGAGTCGCCGACCTTCTGGCTCTGCCCGATTTGCAGCTCCACCGCGCTGCTGCCGATCTCCACGATGGCGCGCCGGTCGCTGTGGGCAATCAGGCGCACGGAAGGGGCGGGCTTTTCCGGGGCTGCCACGGTGGGGAGGGGCAGCGGGGGCAGTGCAGGGGCCGAGGCCAGCGGGGGCAGGGGGGCCGGGGGCAGGGGGGCCGGGGCCGCCTTGCGGGCCGGGGGCTTGGGACGCTCGCTTTCCTTGAGCTGCACGGCGCGCTGGAAGGGGTCGTAGCTGTCTACCGGGGGTGGAACCACCACCGGCTTGGGGGAGGCCTCGGCGACGGCCGCAGGAGGGGCGTCGGTGGCCACCGCCTCAGTGGTCTGTGGGCCTTGCGCCTCCGCCGGGGTCTCCAGATCCTGCGGCGGCAGGGGCTCGATGGTGACCGGGGGCGCGGGGGTCTCTGCGCTGCTGGGGGGTGGGGGGGTTTCCACCGGGCCGGGGGGCGTGCTCGAGGCCATCGTGGTGCTGGGGCCGGGCGCGGGCCGGGGCCCGCTGGGCGCCAGGATCAGGTAGCCTGCCGCCAGGCCCCCGAGCAGCAGAACCGCCAGGATGGGGGGTCTGATGGGAAGGCGCTTCATGGCTCCTCCTTGTAAAAGGCCCCCAGGGTCAGGCTGAAGGCCACCTCGGGGCCGGACTGGGTCATTTGCAGGGTGCGCACCCCCAGGGCCACGGGGGCGTTTTGCTCGATGCGGCTGAGCAGGCGCAGGATTTGCGGATAGCGGCCCTTGCCGCTCAGCATTATCTCCATCTCGCTGTAGCCCTGTTGTTTCTTGGGGGTGGTGAAGTTGATGCTGCTGAGGCTGAGCTTCTCCTGGGCGGCGCTGTTTTCCATGTAGCGCACCAGGCTCTCCCGCGCCAGGGGACGCAGCAGGCCGGAAAGGTGCTGTTCCTCCGCCTGGAGCCGATCCAGCTCGACCTGGTACTGCTGGCTGGAGGCCAGCTCGGCCTTGCGCTGGCTGAGGGTGCGGGTGCGGGCCTGGTACTCCAGGTTGAGGGTGTTGATCTCCTGGAGCTTGGGGCTGAAATACAGCACGTATCCCAACACCCCCAGTAGCAACACGGCGTGGATGGCGTAGCGGTTGATCAGGGCAATGGTCTGGGCATTCATGGTCTCACCGCCGGGTCACCTGCACGTCCACCGTCAGGGTGTTCTTGCCGCTGAAGGAGACGTTGCCGAGCTCGACCTGGCCAACTTTTTTCAGCGGCTGGAGGGCCGCTTCCAGGGCCTCGGCGTTGGGGGCCAGCATGGACAGGCGGATCTCCGAGGTCTGGGCTTGCAGGTTGAAGGACTCCACCCCGGCCTGGCCGCTTTGCAGCGCCCGGGCTACCTCCGGGAGCAGGGTGTGGGTCTGGAGCGAGACCGCCTTCTTGATCTCCTCGTAGCGGGCCAGGTTGCTCTTGGTCTGCTGGATCTGCTGCTGGATGCCCGCCAGGGCCCCCAGTTCCCGGTCTATCTGGCGGATCTCGGCGTTGACCAGAGCGAGGCGCTGTTTGACCTGGGCAACAGTGCTCTCCCCGTAGACGGCCATCCCCAGGAGGACGGCCAAACCCCCCACCAGCACCCCCTTGGTCTGGGGACTCAGGCTGGGGGGGGCCAGCAGGGTCAGGGTGTCGGCGCGGTTGACCAGCCCCTCCAGGATGGACAGGTCGCCCATCGCACCGGCAATGAGCTGGGACTCGTCGGCAATAGGGTCAATCTCCCCGATGACGTTGAAGCCGCGGTCTTTGAGGCCATCGCCCAGCTCCAGCAGCTCGGGGCGATCCCCCAGCAGCACCCCGTACAGGGGTTTGCCCGGGGGCCGGGGCACGTCGTCAATGGCATCCCGCACCACCTGACCGCTTTCGTGGGGGTCAATGCTGGCCAGGTGGTAGCTGCGCGGCTCCGCCTCCTCGGTGATGAGGATGTGCAGGTGCTCCTCCTGCTGGATGAACCAGATGGCGTTGGACTGCCGCAGGTGCTCCATCTGCTGGAAGCCCGCGATGACCCCGGCCAGCGGCGCGTAGGTCAGGGTGCGCGGGCTCAGCCTGAAGCGGGCCACCACCCGGGCCAGCTCGGCCAGCAGCTCCCGTGGATAGACCACGGTCAATAGCCCCTTGGAGCCCCGCACGTAGCCCACCTCGATGGCCGCTGCGTCCATGTTGAGCACCGGCGCCACGTTGAGCTTGATGGCCTCGGGGGAGATCTGCTGGATTTTGAGCGGGATGGTCTTCGCCACCGCCACCGGCGGGTGTATCAGCACCCCCAGGGGGGCGCCTCGGGCCGGCTTGAGGGCGGTCACCACCTTGGCCAGGTTGCCGGGCTTGCGAGGCTCAGCGACCCGCCTGGTAATCGTGCCGTCTTCGCTGGCAACGAATCCGCGGATACGGCTTTCCGTGATTTCCAGGACGATCCACTGGGTTCTCGCGGTTGAATTAGGCCGCAAGTTTTTCACGCGACCTATGATAACACAAGACCCGAAATCTTTTCAGTTATTCAATTTCCCCGTCGCCGGCTGCTCCGGTCACCTCGGCCAGGGTGGTGTGGCCTTGCAAAACTTTTTCCAGTCCATCCTCGAAGAGGGTGATCATGCCGCTCTTGCGGGCCATCTGGGCAATCTCCTGGGCCGAACGGCGTTCGGCGATGGCCGCCTCGATCTCCGGGGTGACCACCATCAGCTCGTGGATGGCGATGCGGCCGTAGTAGCCGGTCTTGTGACAGTACTCGCAGCCGACCGGGGTTTTGGGCTGGATCTGGCTGCCGTCGAACCGGTACTGCTTTGCCAGCTCCAGCAGCAGGCGGTGGTCGCTGGAGCCAGGCTCCATCTCCGTGCTGCAACGGGGACAGATCCGGCGCACCAGCCGCTGGGCCAGCACCCCGCGCAGGCTGGGGGCCAGGTTGAAGGACTCGATCCCCATCTGCAACAGCCGGGTCACCGAGGAGGCCGCGTCGTTGGTGTGCAGGGTGCCGAAGACCAGGTGGCCGGTGAGGGCGGCCTGGGTGGCGATATGGGCGGTCTCGCTGTCGCGGATCTCGCCCACATAGATTACATCCGGATCCTGGCGCAAGAAGGCCCGCAGGGCCCGGGCAAAGGTGTAGCCCGCCTCCTCGTTGACCTGGTGCTGGATGACCCCGGGAATGGGGTACTCCACCGGGTCTTCCACCGAGAGCACCTTGCGGGCACTG
This sequence comes from Meiothermus sp., assembly GCA_036845585.1. GTDB lineage: Bacteria > Deinococcota > Deinococci > Deinococcales > Thermaceae > Meiothermus. The sequence goes on from DAIUDO010000029.1 coordinate 16,642, forward strand.
GTGGCCACCCGGCTGACGGTGGCTGCCAGGGTGGTGGACTTGCCCGAGCCGGTGGGCCCGGTGACCAGCACGATCCCGGTGGGCTTGCGGATCACGTCGGCGTAGAGGGTCAGGTTGCGCTCGCTGAAGCCGAGCTGCTCGAGAGAGGGGATGTCCTTTTCCCGTGGCAGCAAGCGCATCACCAGCATCTCCCCGTGGATGGTGGGCCCGGTGGAAAGCCGCAGGGTGACCCCCTGCTCCTTGAGCACCAGCCGCCCGTCCTGGGGCAGCCGCCGCTCGGCAATGTTGAGGTTGGCGGCGTTCTTGATCCCGGTGATGATGCTGGCCCCGGCCTCCTTCTGGATGGTCTCCTTGACCCGCAACTGGCCGTCCACGCGGAAGCGGATGGTCAGGCCGCCCTCCCGCTGCGGCTCGATGTGGATGTCCGAGGCCCGTTCCAGGGTGGCCTCCTTGACCAGGCCCTTGAGAAACTCCCACACGTCGTTGTTTTCCTCGTCGGCCTCGGTGACGCTGCCCTGGGCGATCTGCTGCTGGGCCAGGGCGATCTGCTCGGCTTTCTGCCGCCGGATGATGACGCTTTCGATGATGCGCTGGATGGCGCTGCTGGGGGCGATCAGGTACTGCACCCGTTCGCGCACCTGCTGGGAGATGGCGTCCTTGATCTGGGAGTTTATGTAGGGTACGGCAATCTGCAAAACGCCTTTCTCGTCAATGGCGATGGGCAGGATGCCGTAGGTGCGGATGACCGCATCGGAAATCTTTTGCAAGGCCCTGGGGTCGGGCTCCACCCCGCTGAGGGACTCGTACTTCAGGCCGCGGAACTTGGCATACGCCCTGGCGGCCACGTCCTCGGGGATGCGCTCTTTTTCCAGGATGTCCTCGGGGGGCAGGGTTTGCGCTCGCTGGAGCACCTCTTCGGGCAGCTTGAGACCCGGCACCTCGGCGGCCACTTCGCGCAGAGTATCGTGGAATGCTTTTTTCCCGGTGCCGAGTGCGTTGAGCCAGCTCATAGGTTGATTATAGGGGGCGGGCGAAAAAATTGTGAATGAAGATGACAAAGCCGCGGGCTTACCAGAGGGGGCGCCGGGCATAGTCGGCGGGAAAGCCCATGCGGTCAAGATAGGCGGCATTGGCGTGGAGCAACGCCGTCAGCCGGGCCGGCCAGTCGTTGTGTGGATCCAGCCGAACCATCAGGTAGCGCAACAGGGTGAGGCTGCGGTAAATCTTTTGCGGCTGGGGGGAGGGCTCAAGGCTCTCGGCGAGGTTGCCCGGGTTCTTGTGCAGCCTAGGCAGGGGGTACACGCTGAAAACCCTGTCCCACAGGCGGGCATGGTGGGCGGCATGGTTTCGCACCGAGACCAGGTGGCGGGTGGCGTTTTTGAGGTAGCGGTCGGGCAAGCCAAACAGGCGGGCAATGTT
>DAIUDO010000030.1:0-17459 GCA_036845585.1 Meiothermus sp.
AATCAACACCGCCCGGTCTTCGAACTGCTCCAGCACATACCCGGCCAGCTCCGGCAGGCTCAGGAAATGCAGGCCAGGCCGGACGGTCTGGCCCGGCAGCGTGACCCGCAGGGCGGCCCCCAGCGGTTCGATCTGGTAGACGGCTTCCCTGGGAAGGTCCCAGACCACCCGCGTGAAGCCCGGCTGATCGCCAATGCGCAGAGGCGGCAGGGTCTGGCTGCTGGCCCCATTGCCAAGCAGAACCGCCAGGAGCAGGAGATGGGCAGGGGTCGTCTTCAAAACAGCTCTAGTTTAAGGCAGGCCGGGAGCCAGACGTGAGTTTTTGGCCCCCCTGGCTTCATGAACGCAACGGCCAGAACCAAAATGAGACCTGGGTCGGGTGTGGAGCAGGCCAAATCCTGCTAGGCTGGTCTGGCCTAAAGGAGGTCATGTGCTAGCAGAGGCACTGGTAGAAGAGGTATTGCAACGTGCCCGCATGGGTGGGGCCGATTACGCCGAGCTTTATGTGGAGCGCTGGCGACGGCGGGCCTTGCGGGTGCTTTCCGGCGAGGTCAAGGAGGCCACCAGCGGCATCGAGTACGGCGCCGGGCTGCGCTTGTTTTACGGTACAGAGGTCGTCTACGCCTACACCAACGACCTGAGCCCAGAGAGCCTGCTCGAGGTGACCGAGACCCTGGTCAAACTCAAGGGTAGTGCCGGCCAGGTGGATGCTGGTGGTCAGGGTGGGCTCGATTTCCGCAAAGCCGTAGCCCAGGGCTTACACGCACCGCAGATCCCTTTTACCGCCAAAGACAAGCGCTACCGCCTCGAGCGGATCCGCGAGGCCGAGGCCGGAGCCCAGGTAGGGCCTCAGATCAAACAGGTGCAGACCAACCTCATGGAGTGGGACCAGGAAGTGCTGGTGGCCACCAGCGCAGGCACCTGGGCCGAGGACCGGCGGGTGCGCACCCGCCTCTATGTCACGGCCATCGCCCAGGACGAGAGCGGGATGCAGACCGGGGTGGTGGGGCCGGGGCTTAGTATGGGCCTCGAGCTCTTCGACCGCTACCCTCCTGCCGAGGTAGGGCGCAAAGCTGGGCTGCAAGCCCTGACCAACCTGCGGGCCAAGCCCGCGCCCGCCGGTACCATGCCGGTGGTGATCGGCAACGGCTTTGGCGGGGTGATCTTCCACGAGGCGCTGGGGCACCTCCTGGAGACCACCTCGGTTGCCAAAAAAGCCAGTGTGCTCTCCGACAAGCTGGGTCAAAAAGTGGCCTCGGAATGCGTCACCTACATCGACGATGGCACCACCTCCCACGGCTGGGGCTCGCAGGAGTTCGACGACGAGGGACAGCCCACCGAGCGTACCGTGCTGATTGAGAACGGGGTGCTGAAGAGCTACATGGTGGACCGGCTAGGCAGCCTGCTGACCGGCTACCGTCCCACCGGCTCGGGCCGCCGCCAGGACTACACCTTTGCTCCGACCAGCCGGATGCGCAACACCTTTATCGCCCCCGGTACCACGCCCAAGGAGAAGCTCTTCGAGGGCATCGAGTACGGCCTTTACGCCGCCGATATGGGCGGAGGGCAGGTGCGCCCGGGCTCGGGCGAGTACAACTTTGGAGTCAAGGAGGGCTACATCATCCGCCATGGGCGCATCGAGGAGCCGGTGCGGGGGGCCATGCTGGTGGGCAAGGGCCCCGAGAGCATCATGAGGATTGTGGCCGTTTCCGACGACCTCGAGACCGGGGCCGGTATGTGCGGCTCGTTGTCGGGTAGCCTGCCGGTGGAGGTGGGGCAGCCCCACCTGCTCATCTCGGAGATTGTGGTGGGAGGACAGGCCTGAAGGCCGTGGGTTTTGCGAGGTACACATGACCTTTGAACAAGCCAGAGACTATCTGCTGCAAAAAGCCAGAGCCATGGGGGTTGATGCCGAGGTGCTGGCCACCCATACCCGCGAACTCACCGTACAGGCCCACGGCGGCAGGGTCGAAGAAATTACCCAGGCCACCCAGGGTGGAGTGGGGGTGCGGGTGGTGGTCGGGGGCAAGACCGGCTACGCCTACACCGAAGAACGCACCCTCGAGGCCCTGGACTGGGTGCTGGCCGAGGCCCACGAGAACGCCCTGTTGCAGTCAGAGGGGGGTGGCTTCCTGCCCGAGGGGGGTGAACTGGGCCAGCACGACCTCCTGGGTGAGGGGCTTTCGGCCCCTCTGGAGCAAAAACGCCAGGCTGCGCTGGATGTGGAGGCCGGCTTGCGGGCCGATCCCCGGATGCGCCAGGTGCAGATGACCCGCTACTCCGAGAACGAGACCCAGGCTGCCCTCGGCTCGACCAGGGGCGTTTGGGGGGCTTATCGCAACGGCTACAGCGCCCTGATGGCCTACGCGGTGATGGGCCAGGGCCAGAGCCTCAAGCAGTCTTTTGAGCTGGACGTTTCTAAAGAATTTCACGCCTTAGATCCGGGTCGCACCGCTCAGGAGTTCATCCGCAAAACGGGCCGCCTGCTGGGGGCCCGGCCCCTCAAGACCGGGCGCTACAGGGCCTACTTTGAGCCCAAAGCCTTTGGTCCACTGCTGGCCATGATGGGTATGTATATGCTCTCGGCCAAGAACGTGCTCGAGGGCAAGAGCCTGCTGGCCAACAAGATCGGCCAGAAGATCGCTTCGGACATCTTCACCCTGGTCGATGACCCCACCCTGCCGGGCGGACTGGCCTCGAGGCCTTTCGATGCCGAGGGCACCCCGGCCCGGCGCACCGTGCTCATCGAGAAGGGGGTGCTCCGGACCTTTGCCCACAACTCCGAGACGGCCCGCAAAATGGGGGTGGAGAACAGCGGCCATGCCTCGCGCAGCTACAAGGGGGTGCTGGGGATTGCCCCTACCAACCTGTTTGTAGAGCCGGGTCGGGGTGTAGAGCTAGACGATGGCATTGTTATCACCGACCTGATGGGGCTGCACGCGGGGGCCAATCCCATCTCCGGCGAGTTTAGCTTGCAAGCCCTGGGCCTCAGGGTGGAGGGCGGCGAGATGGCTTACCCGGTGGAAAACTTTACGGTCGCGGGGAATTTCCTGGAACTCCTTACCCATATCACGGCGCTGGGGACGGAGCTCGAGTGGAACCCCATGATGGGCATCGTGGGTACGCCGATGGTCGAAGTGGACGAGCTTTCGTTTGCCGGTGCATGAAGCCTCAGACACCTTAAAACGAACATCATCCAAACCCAACAACTCAAGAGGCTAGGTTGCCCCACGCATGGCGCACCTGGAATTCCAGGGCCCACCCCCCTCCGGTCGGCGAAACCCGCATCACCTCTTGCTGCGCGGTCCGTGCCAGCCCTGCTCGACGTGGGGAATTCTGTACCTGGAAGATGGGTCTACCATGGATACATGGAAAAACTCGAGTACGTCCAGAAGAACCTCGAGGCCCTGGGTGAGCGCGACCCCTTGGAGGTACTCCGGCAGACGCCCGAAGCCTTGGAAGAGCTTTTTCCTCGCCTGGATATGCGTCGGGGTTGCGAGCTGACCCATTGGACGGCTGGAGAGATCTACTGCCACCTGGCCGACATCGAGATTGGCTACAGTTTTCGCATTCGCCAGGCCCTAGCTGGTGCAGAAAAGGCCCAGGCCTTTGACCACGATCGCTGGGGCATTCGCTACCGTAACTACGAGAGCTATTCGGCTAAGCTGGCCCTCGAGGCTTTCCGCGGCCTGCGCTACTGGAACCTCGAGCTTTTGCAAAGGCTCGAGCCTGCCGAATGGGAAAAGATAGCCTACCACCCCCAGCGCGGCCCCGAGACCATCGCTTTTATCGTAAAAATGCTGGCTGGTCACGACCTGCGCCATCTGAAGGAACTCGAGTACATCGCTGCCTACGTCGAGGCGGGCTAGTCTTTGGCGGAGAGGCTGTAGGGGCCCAACCGGCTAACAGCCCTTGCGGCTCGGCCTTTTTCTCAGTGCGGCTTGGATGCAGCGGTGTATACCCTCTTCGGTTTTGGGCACCAGGGTGTGGGGGTATTCCTTTGGGTGCGCCAGCTCCAGCAGCACCGGCGGGTGAAAAAGGGAGAGGGGCTCGAGGCGCACCCGTCTGCCCTCGAGGTTGACGGGCTGGGTCGGGTTAGGCCTCATGCAGGGCCGCCTGTGCCTCCGGGACGCCCATAATACGAGCTACAGGGCTCCGGTTTGGGCAAAAAACTTGGACAGAGAGTTCAAACTCACCGTACTGCTCTTCCAAATTTGCAGAGGCATTAGTATTCTAAAGCCACAACAAAATCAAGATTGTTGCAGAGGAGGGTTACATGAAACTAACGCGTCGACAGGTTCTAAAGGCTGGTCTAGCTGCTTCTACGGTATACAGCCCGTGGATGATCGCCCGTGCGCAGGCCCGCCCGGTCAAGCTCGCAGCCATTTTGCCCCTCACCGGTGCTTTTGCCTTTGCGGGGAACGCGGCCCTGGATGCTTTTCGTGATGCGGCCGACCGGATAAACGACGCGGGCGGGATCGGTGGACGTCGCTTCGAGCTGGTGGTTGAGGACGACGGCTACGATGTGGCCCGTGGTACGGCGGCTTTCAACCGCATTGTGCAGCGTGAACGGCCCGAGGAGCTGGTGTTTGTGTACGGCAACTCCACTGGGCTCTCCAAAGCCCTGGCCCCGGAGATCACCCGTCTTCAGCTTCCCTATACCGCTACTTCTTTCTCTAACGAACTGGCCGATCCCAAAACCTACCCTACCATCTTCGTATTTGGCCCTACCTACAACGACATGGCGGGTGCGCTATTACAGCAAATCCGTCGCCAGCGTGGGCGTGGGGCTAAAATTTTCCTGTGCTACTCCAACTCCGAGTTTGGCCGCGACCCCATCCCCTTCATCAAGGAACAGTCGGCCCGGCTAGGCTTCCAGATCGTAGGGGAAGAAGTAACCCCCCTGGCTATCGCCGACGCGACCCCCATCGTCACCAAACTGCGCCAGGCCCAGCCCGACTTTGTGATCTTGCAGGGTTACGTGCTGACCGTGGAGCCCATTCTGGTGAGAGCTGCTCGCGAGCAGGGTATCCAGGCCACCTTCATGGGCACGTACTACTCTGCCGAACTAGCCCTCATGCAGCGGGCTGGGGCCGCTGCCGATGGTTTCATCGTGACCTACCACAACGCATACTACTACGACACCACGGTTCCGGCGGTGGAACAAATTCGCGCGTTGCGTCGCTCCAAGGGGCGCGACCTGTCCTACCGGACCACCTACTACATGGGCTCCTGGATGGCCATGGACGTAATCGCCGAGGCTATGCGCCGGGCTAGCGCAGCCGGTAACCTGACCCGGCCCGGCATGATCCAGGCGTTGGATACCCTGGGCGACTACAACGCGGGCGGACAGGTACGCAACATGCGCTGGGTAGAACGCCGTCTACCTTTTACCAAGCTTTGGCGGGCCAACGTCCGCGATGGCCGGTTTGACGCCATTACCGACTGGGTAGACGGATCTAAACTATAGCCAACGCAGGGGTCGAGCGTCGAGCGCCACCGGGTCTAGCTCGCACTCGACCCCAGACCCTATCCGCTGGAGCGCCTTTGGGAAAGAACCCAGCCTCCTCCAGAAAACCGCCCAGGGCTCGTTTGTTGCCACACCGGCGGTAAACGAAGGAACTGCAACAAGGGAAAACATGGATTTTGCTCTGGTTTTGCAAACCGTTTTGAATGGTCTGGCCAACGGTGCTCTGTACGCGGTCATAGCTGCCGGGTTTGTGCTGGTCTACAGGGCGACCAGCGTGACCAACTTTGCTATAGCAGAGTTTTTGCTTATTGGGGCTTACCTGACCTACACCCTCTCGCTGTTCTTCCCTTTGCTGGTGGCCATCTTTCTAGCGCTGCCGCTAGCGTTTGCCTTTGGGGTGTTGGTAGAGCGAGGGTTTGTGCGACCGCTGCTAGGTCGCAATGTGGTCGCGGTCATTATGGCTACCATCGGTCTGGCCGCAACCCTGGACGGTGCCGCCCTGATTCTGTGGGGACCTGACCAGAAAGCCATGGGGGCGGCGGATATCTCGCAACTGCCCAAGGAGGTGCCCAATTTGGCTTTCAGTGTGGGGGGAGTATTTCTTTCCTCCAAAGCTGTGTGGAGCTTGATTCTGGCATTGCCGTTGGCCCTTTTGTTGGTGGCCTTGCTCAAGTACAGCCGCTACGGGGTTTTGCTGCGGGCGGTTTCGGAAAGCGAGACCGCAGCGCTGGCCATGGGGATCAATGCGCCCCGGGTGGTGGCTGTTGCCTGGGGTATTTCCGCCATGATGGCCGCTATTGGTGGAGCGTTCCTGGCAGGGGCTGCCGGGGGTGGGGGCCCTGGGCACCATCTGGTGCTGCTGGGCCTGATTGTTTTTCCGGTAGCGATCCTGGGTGGGTTCGATTCGGTGCCGGGAGCGGTGGTAGCCGGGTTAATCATTGGTCTTATCGAGGCATTTTCACAGCTATACCTCGAGTCCCTTCTCCCCGGCATCACCCAGGCCATTCCCTTCCTGATCGTCCTGCTGGTGCTAATGTTCCGTCCGTACGGCTTGCTAGGGCAGCATCGAATAGAGCGGGTCTGACCGGCGGGTCAGCAGCGGTAAGGGGAGGTTTACTGAATCGCCAACCCAAGGAGTTTGAATGGCTGAAATCAACGTCGAGAACCTGAAGGTGGTCTATCGGGGGGTTATTCTGGCCTTGCAAGGGGTGAGCCTGCGGGCGGGTAGTGGAGAGGCCATCGCGCTCCTGGGCCCCAACGGAGCAGGGAAGAGCACCTTGGTGCGGGCTATGTCGGGTTTGCTACCACAGTACGACGGGCGGGTGCTGGACGGTAAGGTTGTGATTAACGGCCAGGACACCAGCCATCTGCCGGCCCTCAAGGTAGCCTCCCTGGGCCTGACGGCTATCCTCGAGGGCCGCCCCATCTTTCGCTATCTGACCGTCACGGAAAACCTGCGGGCAGCTGCCCACAAACTCTCACCTCAGCGCCAGAAAGAGATTACCGACGAGATCTTTACCCGCTTCCCGCGCATCTACGAGCGCCGCTTCGAGCAAGGGGGCTACCTTTCGGGGGGCGAACAACAGATGCTCCTGCTGGGCATGGCCCTGCTAACCGAGCCCAGGATTCTGGTGGTAGACGAGCCCAGCCTGGGGCTTTCGCCTAAGCTCACCGAGGAGGTGATGCAGGTGCTGGATGCGCTGCGCCGCGAAAAGGGCCTGACCCTGGTACTGGTTGAGCAGAACGCCCGGGCAGCTTTTTCCATCGTGGAGCGGGTCTACGTGATGGAGCAGGGCCGGGTGGTTTTTGAGGGTACCGCGCAGGAGGCCCAGGCCGATGCCGACGTAATGGAGTTTTACCTGGGCGGGGCGGTGGCCGGGGGGTTCTCGGAAGCCAAGCGTTACCGTAGGAGGAAGCGATGGGTCTGAGCGGTCTCCAGTTATTTTCCGCCGGTAGCTTTGCGAAGCGCAGTGTGTCAGGCAGGGGGGCGCAGGGCGTTCCCGCTTTCGGTGGGGTTTACGATGTCTAAGGTGCTGTTAGAAGCCCAGGACCTGCATCTCTCGTTCCGGGGGGTCAAGGCCCTGGTGGGGGTGAGTTTTAGCGTCTCGGAGGGCGACCTCTTCGCGGTGATTGGCCCCAACGGAGCCGGCAAAACCAGCTTGCTCAACGTGCTGTCGGGGCTTTACAAACCACAGCAGGGTCGGGTGCTGTTCTTGGGCGAAGACCTGGCGGGTCAGAGTCCCCAAGAGCGGGTGCGCAAGGGGCTGGGGCGGACCTTCCAGAACCTCGAGCTCTTTCGCGGCATGACCGTTCTGGATAACGTTAAACTGGGCGCCGAGCTGGCCATGGGGGCATACACCGACCTGGCCCCTAAAGCCCAGATCGAATGGAAAATCCGCCGCCACGCTGAAGAGGTTCTGGACTACCTGCACCTCTCGCCGTATCGCCACGCGCCTGCCGGGGCCCTGCCTTACGGTCTGCAAAAGCGGGTCGAGGTGGCACGGGCTCTGGCCGGGCGGCCCAAACTGCTGCTCCTGGACGAGCCGATGGCTGGGCTCTCGCTGGAGGAAAAACAAGACCTGGCCCGCTTTTTGCTGGATGCAAGGCGGGAGTGGAACACCACCCTGGTGCTGGTTGAACACGACCTCAAGGCGGTGCTGGAGCTCTCGACGGGTGTGCTGGTCATGTCGTATGGCGAGGTCCTGTACCAGGGAGCCCCCGCGGGCGTGCGGGAGAACCCGCGTGTAGCCGAGGCCTATCTGGGGAGGAGCGCATGAGCCAGACCCTAATTGAATTCCTGGCCCACCATGCCCAGACCAAGCCGGGTGCCCCTGCTTTGCGGGTCAAGCGGCTAGGGGTGTGGGAGACGACCACATGGGCCCAGCTGAAGCAAAAAGTCGAGGCCCTGGCGGGGGGGCTGCTCGAGCTGGGCTTGGAACCCGACGGTGTGCTGGCCATTCTGGGTCAGAACGCCCCGGAGTGGGTGATGTCCGAAATAGCTGCCCAGACCATAGGGGCCATGCCGATGGGCATCTACGCCGATGCCATGCCGGAAGAGGTAGCCTACTTCCTCGAGTTCTCGGAGTGCCACGGTATTGTGGTCTCGGATGAGGAACAGCTCGATAAAGTGCTGCCTCACCTGGACAAACTGAGGTTCGTGCTGGTCTGGGAGGAGGCCGGCCTGAGTAAGTACTGGAACGAGCGGGTTCGACCCTTTAGTACTGCGTTAGCACTGGGTCAATCGGCGCAAAGCCACCAGGCAGTCGAGGCCGCCAAGGCCAGGGTTAGACCCGATACCATCGCCCTGCTTGCCCCTACCTCCGGTACCACGGCCCGCAGCAAGCTGGCCATGCTGACCCATGCTCAACTGATTGCGGGGGCTGAGGCAGGCAAAGACTCCATCACCATCACGGGAGGGGAGTGGGTGTTTTCCTATCTTCCCTTACCCTGGATTGGCGAGCAGATGCTAACGGTGGTGCGGGGCCTGACCGATGGTACGGTGATGCACTTTCCCGAAGATATGATTACCGTGCGTGAGGATGTGAAAGAGGTACAACCCGACTTCTATCTGGCCCCTGCGCGGCTTTGGGAGGATGCAGCTGCCATTGTGCGCAGCCGGATGGAAGATGCCGATGGTTTCAAAAAGGCGGTGTATCGCTGGGGTATGGGGGTATTGCTGGAGTGTGCGCAGCGTGAGTTCCGCAAAGAGCCCGTCGGCTTTGGTCTTACCTTGGCCAGGGCCCTAGCCTATCCCGTGGTAGCCCGCCCGATCCGGGCCCGCATGGGTTTGGCTGCCTGCCGTATTGCGGCAACCGGGGGGGCTCCGCTCGGCCCCGAGGTCTTCACCTTTTTCCGGGCTTTAGGCGTGGATATTCGCCAGGTCTACGGACAGTCCGAGACCGCAGCCACCAGCGTCGCTCACCTGCCTGGCGATACCCCCCCCGAGACGGTGGGCAAACCCCTGCGGGGCACCCAGGTGCGTATTGCCGAGGATGGCGAAATTCAGGTTAAGGGGGCACAGGTCTTCGCTGGGTATTTCAAAAACGAGGCTGCTACCAAGGAAACCTTTACCAAGGATGGCTGGTTCCGCACCGGGGATGCGGGCTTCTTCAACGAAAACGGTCATCTGGTTTTGCTGGGTCGCCTGAAGGAGGTTGGGGCCCTGGCCGACGGCACCCGATTTGCCCCACAGTTTCTGGAAAATCGCCTCAAATACTCGCCATACATCCGCGAAGCGGTGGTTATTGGTCATAGCAGGCCCTTCGTGACGGCCCTGATCGAACTTGACCCCGAGAACACCCAGAACTGGGCCCGCAAGCGGGGCATCATCTTTTCGACCTACCAGAGCCTGACCTCCAATCCCCAGGTTTACGAGCTTATTGCCCAGGAGCTTAGGATGGCCTGCGAAAGCCTGCCCGAAGAGTTGCGCGTGCGGCGCTTTGCTATTCTGCCTAAAGAACTTCATGCCGACGACGAAGAGATTACCCGCACCCGCAAGGTCAAGCGGGGCACCGTGGAGTCCCGCTATGCCAGCCTACTTCAGGCCCTCTACGATGGTTCCAAACAGGTCAAACTCAGCCTGCCCATCCGTTATTTGGAGGGTGAGGGAACCCTCGAGGCCGAGGTTCGGGTGGCCGATGTAGGAACACCGGTTCACGTGGGGCAAGAGGTGGGGGCGTGAGTATGTTCTTTAAAAGAACAAAAAACAACTGGCTTCGCCCATGCCCAGTGGCGTGGCACCTTCTGTGGAGCCGGGGGTGCGAAGCCTCTGACCACAGACGGGTTTTCGGAGGTAGCCTGTGTACCGTTTGAGCCAGTCCCTTACGGATGCCTTTAGCCGGCGTTTTTCTCGTACCGTTCGCGAGGATTATCGCCAGGATGAAGCCTATGCCAGTACCCCGCAAGGGCGTTTGTGGCTGGCGCTGGCCCTGGTAGGGCTGGTGCTGCTTCCGCTGCTGCTGCCGCAGTATCCGATGTTTGTAGCCACCCAAATTTTGATTGCGGCATTGGCCGGGCTGGGGCTGCACCTGCTGGTGGGGGGGGCGGGCCAGATCTCGCTGGGTCAGGCGGCTTTTGTAGGGGTAGGGGCGTATGTCTCTAGCCACCTTTCGGGTGACCTGGCTCCCCTGGGTATCTTGCTGGGTGGGCTGGTGGCGGCGGTCATCGGGGTGGTACTGGGCATACCCTCGTTGCGCATCAAGGGGGTCTACCTGGCCATTGCCACACTGGCCTTCCAGTTCCTGGCTGACTACATTTTCAAGCGCTGGACCGACTTTACCGGAGGTGTGGCCGGTCGCAAACTGGCCGCAGACGGCACATTTTTGGGGCTCCCCCTGGCCGACGACCGGGTGGTCTTCTACATGGGTCTGGCCTTCGCCGTTCCGATGTTCTTCTATGCCAAGCGCCTGCTTTCCACCCGTGCCGGCCGGGCCTGGTTTGCCGTGCGCGATAACGACCTCTCGGCCCAGCTCTCCGGTGTAGACCTGGTGCGCTCCAAACTCACGGCGTTTGCACTATCGGCGTTTTACGGGGGGATTGCCGGAGGCATCCTGATGCACCTGATCGGTGCGGTCACGCCAGAAAACTTTGTCTTGTCGTTTAGCATCCAGTATCTGGCGATTGTGATTGTGGGTGGGGCCGGAACCGTTCTGGGGGCGGTGTTGGGAGCTTTCTTTATCGTGCTGATTCCCGAGGTACTGAGTGTGATTGCTGGGGCTTTTGGTCCGCAGTACGTGGCCCAGCTCTCGGCCTGGCGTAGCGTGGCCTTTGGTGTGCTGATTCTGCTCTTCCTGATTCTAGAGCCCAGAGGGTTGGTAGGCTTGTGGGGCCGCATCCGCGACTACTTCCGGACATGGCCACTGCCGTATTGAATAAGGTGTGGAAGGGAGCCGGTTACTTTGCCGACCGACTGGTAGACGCTGACTTCGCCGATCGTTGGGCGGGGTGGGCTCCAGGATTCTGGTTACACCCAACCCAGCCTCTGAACGCATTTTGAATCCGGTACCGCTTATCTGTAGGCAGGTTCTTGCACTTGTTAACCTCGAGAGGGTATTTTGGTTAACGTGCTTGAGCTGCTGGCCTGCCTGCACGACCAGTACCAGAGCGGCGAAGCCCTGGCCCAGCGACTTGGCATAAGCCGGGTAGCCGTATGGAAGCAGGTAGCTGCCCTACGGCGGGCTGGGTATCCGGTTCAGACGCAGAAGGGCAAGGGCTATCGGTTAATGCCAGGAGCTCCCACACCGTTAGCACTGGAAACCTTGCGCAGCGGTCGCTTCGGCCAGATGTACGCCTATTTGGGAACGGTGAGCAGTACCCAGGATATCCTCAAAAAATGGGCGCTGGATGGTGCCGAAGAAGGCTCGGTGGTGGTCGCGGAACGCCAGGTAAGGGGTCGAGGGCGGCGTGGACGCTCCTGGGCCAGTGAGCCCGGAAACAGCCTGACCTTCTCGGTGCTGTTGCGCCCCCAGCTGCCACTCTCCAGCCTGGCACTGCTGCCGCTGGTTGCGGGCTTAGCCTTGTGCGAGGCTTGCGGCGTGGGTGGGCTCAAATGGCCTAACGATCTGCTGGTGGCGGACCCAAAAGCAGAGATGGGCTATCGCAAGATGGGCGGGATTCTGTTGGAGGCCCAGATCAGCGGCGAGGAGGTCGCTTATGTAATTTTGGGAGTTGGGATAAATGTTCATCGGTCAGGCCATAGCAAGCCTGAAATAGCCTTCCTGGACGAGTTTGTGGCTGTCTCCAGAGTTCATGTACTGGCCCGCTTTTTGCAACGATTGGAGACCCGCTACGCTCAGCTTCACTACGACCTCGAGGGTATTCTGCGAGAGTACAAGGCCAAAAGCTACACGCTGGGTCAACAAGTCAGCGTGCGCACGCCCCGAGGTCAGATCGCGGGCCTGGCCACCGACGTTGCCCCAGACGGCTCGCTGCTGGTTGCAAGCTCGGGCCAGATGCACCGTGTGGGTGCAGGAGACGTTCAGTTGGTGGGCCTTTTGTAAAGGAGTTTAGGCTATGAATCAAACCCAAACTTTACCATACCTGCCGCTTTCCAAGGCGTTGTTTCCAGCCCGCAGCCTGACCCGCGATGGATTGTTGGTGCTGGGGGGCAGCCTGGTCATGGCCCTGCTCGCTCAAGTGGCCATCCCAACCCAGCCCGTTCCCATCACCATGCAAACCCTGGGGGTGTTGTTGGTGGGCGCAGCACTCGGCAGCCGGTTGGGTTTTCTGGCTATGCTGGCTTATTTGGCGCAGGGCCTGGTTGCGCCGGTATTTGCTGGCGGAACCACTTGGTTCGACCCCGGCAAGCTGTTTACGGCGGGCTACCTGATCTCCTATCCATTGGCTGCTTTTGTTGTGGGCTGGCTGGTCGAACGCTATGGTACCGACCGCAGCGTTCTAAAGACTTTTGCCGCAATGCTGCTGGGTAGCCTGATCATCTACGCCATTGGCGTGACCTGGCTGGGCTTTGCGCTGAGCAGCGTCGGGCGTTACACAGGGCTTGCTGCTTTGCTATATGCCGGCATGACCAAATTCCTGATTGGCGACTTGGTTAAGGCTGCTATGGCGGCTGCTCTGCTGCCTACTGCCTGGCGATTGCTCAGGCGCTAGACGTGCCCCCACAACTAAACGTGCAGGGCTAAGTGCGCCCGCGATAGAATGGTGCGTATTCGGTTGAGCAAAATCTACATTTGAGACTTGCAGTGGCGCATCTTATGACCCAGCTCTGGATCGCAACGTAGATTTCTGAGGTGGAAATACGTACTCTTCTGTGTAGTGAGAAAACCACTGACCGTAATAGAGCTTCCAGACTCGCTCACTGGAAACAGCCGCACAACCTTTTGACCCTTAGGACGGGTACAGTTTATGCTCGAGCACCGTCGATGAATCGAATTTGGGCAGAGCTCAACTACTCCGTGGGTCAAAAGCTGCGCATTGAGTTCTGGAAATATCCGGCCCATGCGCTGCACTACTGGTGGGAAGCCCGCATATGCGAGCTGCGTGATGAGGGGTTGCTGGTTCACATGCCGCTTGGTTTCGAGTTTCACCACGTGAGCAAGAACCGGCGGCTGCGGGTCGATCATCAAGCCTATGTGGCCTTTTTCGCAGGGCGCTGGTACTCGGGTGGGCCCGATTTGGATGCCGAAGGGAGGGTGCTGGAGTACTACTGGAACATCCAGACCCCCCCGCGCTTCGAGTCTGGGCGCATCTGGCAGTACGACCTGGAAATTGACATCAAGTGCAGGGCAGACCATAGCTGTGAGATCTTCGATGTAGAGGAGTTCGAAGCCAAAGCCCCACACTACCCAACCGAATGGGTACAGCAAGCTGCCCGTGCAGTGCGGCAGGTTGAGCAGCACGTGAAGCAGCAAGAATGGCCGGTGTTGCTACCGGGCCTGGGGCGATCCTGGTTGGATCGGATATGAACCTTGCCGCGGTGTCAGCAGTGCTGCTTCGCAAATTCTGATCCATCTTTTTCTGTCTGCACGGCACTGCGGGGCCGCAGTACTACTGCACCGGCTATCTCGCACTTGGGAAGTGGTGCTGGCTAGGCTGGCGTCCTCCGGTTCGAGGATTCGGCGGGTCCTCCACCGATGTCCCAAAGGTCCGGCCGGCCTTTCTCCACTGCCCTTGACCCCAGACCCTCTAGCCTGGACAATCTACTGGTATGCGAGGCCTCTCCAAGCGCGTCATGACCATGAAGCCATCCTCGACCGTGGCGGTAAATGCCAAGGCCCTCGAGCTGCGTCGTCAGGGTATCGACCTGGTTGCCATGACAGCGGGCGAACCCGATTTCGATACCCCACAGTTCATCAAAGACGCGGCCACCAGGGCCATGCTGGCAGGCAAAACCAAGTATGCCCCGCCCGCCGGGATCCCCGAGCTGCGCGAAGCCATCAGCGCCAAGTTCAAGCGCGAAAATGGCCTCGAGATCCCCGCCGACCAGACCGTGGTCACGGTGGGCGGCAAACAATGCCTATTCAACCTGTTCCAGGCCATTCTCGACCCTGGGGACGAGGTCATCGTCATAGGCCCTTACTGGGTTAGCTACCCCGAGATGGCCCGCTTTGCCGAGGGGGTGCCGGTGGAGGTGAATACCGGCCCCGAATCGGGCTTTATCCCCGACCCTGCCGAAATTGAGCGTAAAATTTCCACCCGCACCAAGGCCATTGTGGTCAACTCACCAGGTAACCCCACCGGCGCGGTCTACCCCAAAGAGGTTCTGGTGGCGATTGCCGAACTGGCCAATAAATACGATCTGTATATAGTTTCCGACGAGATTTACGAGCACCTAATCTACGAGGGTGAACACTTCTCACCGGCCCACGTGGCCCCCGACCGGACCATCACCGTCAACGGAGCAGCTAAGGCCTTTGCCATGACCGGCTGGCGTATTGGTTATGCGGGTGGGCCCAAGGACGTAATAAAGGGCATTATCGATGTTTCTAGCCAGTCCACCACCAGCCCCGACACCATCGCCCAGTGGGCCATGGTGGAAGCGCTCAACAACGTGCAGGAAGCACAGAAGTTCATCACCATGGCTCGTGAGGCTTACCGAGCTCGACGCGAAATAATCGTAGAGGGGCTCAACGCCCTAGGTCTGCCTACTCCCAAAGTCAGTGGGGCCTTTTACGTCCTCTCGGATGTGTCCAAAATTGGCCCGGACGAGAACCAGGCCGCCCTCAAACTGCTTAATGAGGCCAGGGTGGCGGTGGTTCCAGGCACCGACTTTGCCGCGCCCCACCACGTGCGCTTCAGCTACGCGACCAGCGAGGAAAACATCCGCAAGGCCCTGGGGCGCATCGCCGCTATCCTTCAGTAGCGCCGCCTGCGTTGCGGCAAAAGCAACAAAGCAACCCCCATCACCACGCAGGCATCGGCCAGGTTCCAGATGGGGAAGTTGTCCAGAAGGGCCAGCCCAGTGCGGTTGATGTCTATGTAATCCACCACCCAGCCATGGCCCAGTCGGTCCACGGCGTTGCCTAGTGCCCCTGCAGCGACGAGGGAGAGGGCCACCTGGCCCAGCAGCGAGACCCGACGGTGGTTCACGCTCAGGTAGAAGAGAAGACCAACACCCACCGCGAGGCTCACCCAGACCAGGGTGCGGGCGCCACCCTGGAAGATGCCAAAAGCTGCCCCGGTATTTTTGATGAAGGTGGCATCTACGATCCAGAACAAATGGGTTAGGAAGATGCTGCCCACCCCAGGGTCGAAGACACGCGGCCCCACGGCCCACAGCACCGCAAGCTTGATGGCCTGATCGGCAACCAGGAGTGTGGGAACCAGCCAAGTGGCAATGTTCATAACCGCAGGAAGTCTAGCACGCTGGCATCGGAGTGTGCTATACTTGGCGATGTTGCCCTGAAACAAGGGGCTCTTCCCTTGTGTTGGCAGTTAGGAGTCCTGCGATGTCGAAGATTTGCGAAATTAGCGGCAAACGCCCCAAGGTGGCCTATAGCATCATCACCCGCGGTAAGGCCAAGCGCGAGGGTGGGGTGGGCACAAAGATTACCGGCTACACCAAGCACTGGCAAGAACCCAACCTGCGCAAAGTGACCGTGACGGTAGCCGGCAAGTCCATCACCTTCCGCGTGGCCAACAGCCATGCCCACAAGGTGTATGAACTGGTCGAGCGTTCCAAGGGCATGAAACTGGATGGCCTCAACGCCAAGCAGATTAAGGCCCGCCTTTTGAGCCTGCTGTAGCGGGCAGGGTGGTTTGGGGGACACAGTTCGCTGTGTTCCTTTTTGCATTTGGCATACAATAAAAGCATGCCGATCAAGCCCGGCTGGATTGTGCTGGCCTTGGTAACGTTGCTAGCCTTTTGGCAGGCTGTTCAGCTTTCGGGCGCCCGTCGACAAGTACTGGAACTGCAGTCTGAAATTACCAGACTCAAGCAAGACCTGCAAAAAGGCTCCGGCGGCTTTACCTTGCCCTTGCCGGGGGCTTGTCTGCCCAAAACCGATGATAACCTGCCGGGTGCCCGGCGGGAGTACCGCAAGGGCACCAACCCTGGCTTTGTGTTTACCTTGGATGATGCCTGTGTGCCGGTGCGTTTTGGGATGGGGGTAGTGGCGGCTGCCGGGGGCGAGGTGGTCAAGGTGGAGACCCACTACAAGGAGATGACCCGTCCAGAGTTTGATGCCCTGATTCGGGCAGTGGCCAACGGGGCGACCCCTGCGCAAATGGACAGGCTGCGTGGACGCGAGATCTGGATCCGCCACTCTGGCGGCTTTACCACCGTGTATGCCCATCTGTCCGGGGTCGCGCCTGGTTTGAAGCCAGGCCTTAGGGTGTGGAAAGGCCAGTGGATTGGATCGGTAGGCAACAGCGGTACTGAGGCTGCGTTGCGGGGTGGTGGGGAAGGGGCTCGACTGTTGTTTGAGCTTTGGGACGGAGAGCCCGACAAAGACCGGTATTTTGGCCAGGGCCTGACCCCGGAGATGGTGCGGGCCAGGGCTAGGCTCGAGTTCAGCCTACCCTGAGGCTGGGTCTTGGGCCGAAATCTGCGGCATGGCCATGCTTCCTTAGGGAAAAGGCGGCCACAAGCTGCTGTTTTGGTGGGATCATACCGGATTCGGTCGGTTCGGCATAGGATGCCGGCGAACTAACCCGACCGAAGTTATCCGCGTAGCGGTGGGCGATACCGTTAGATTGCATCATATGGAACGCGATACCGTGCCTTTAGCTCAATGGGACGCGATACCGCTCCTTGGAAGGGAGTCGCTTGTTTCGCCGACCGATAGCGAGGGGTGGGGTGTGCTCTAACAAAAAGATGGCCTCTGAACGCATTTGGCATGAAAGACTATCTTTTTGAATCCGGTTTCAAGGGTATACTGCGCAGTCGCATGCAATTCTACGGTATCCAACCCTGCTATACCTATCCTTGCCACACTACGGACCCGCGACAGTGATTTTTCGGCCTTGCGGCCCACGGCGGGGGTCCTTGCGGTATCGTATTCCCGATGCGCCGCGACCTTGTCGAGATTTG
>DAIUDO010000031.1:0-7115 GCA_036845585.1 Meiothermus sp.
GTACCCTCTTTGTTCTGTTGGCATTTTCTTTCCGCTTTTTCGAGCGGTAGGCTCGCCCGGCAGCTCCTGACCTGGTATGCCTCTGCTGTACGCGGCGCTGTCGACCAAGAGGGGGACAACCTCCGGCCCTGCACTTACAAAGAAAGTCGAGACGTACTCAACCCCCAAACAGAGACGTCTGATCTTTGATTAAGGTCCTCGCCCAAGCACACCCTCTACCCGTACCGGAGGGTGTTTACGTATTGGCTGCTGGAGTATCGGCCTAAGCCAATCCACCGTTCGGTGGATGTATTCCAGGTCTAAATTCACGCGCAAGCCCTTGACAGTCGCATGAAGGCTTTATAGCTTTGTACCAAGTCCACCTCGTTGCAGCGCTTCCCAAAGCAGCGAAGGTGGTGAGCTGTTCCAAATCAGGAGGCTTGAAATGAAGAAACTGTTGGTTTTAGGCATGCTGGCCCTAGCCGGGGTTGCCCTGGCGCAGCCCAAGGTCTTCAAGGGCACTGAGCCGGGACGTACTGGCGGAACGTACCGAATCTCCGCCATCTCTGACCCTCGCACCTGGAACCCCTTCGTGGCTCGAGAAACCTCCTCCACCGACATCATCAGTCTGTTCCTGCCCAACCTCACCGGTTACAGCCCCTACACCCAGGCCCCCGAGGGGAACCTGGCCAAGTCCTGGGAGGTGCGCAACAACGGCCTGACCGTGATTTTCCAGCTGCGTGAAGGCGCCCGGTGGTCCGATGGCCGGCCCATCACCGCGGACGATGTCGTCTTCAGTGCGACCGTCCACGCCGACCAGAGGGTCAATTCCAACGCCCGTACCAGCTTTATTCTGGACGGACAGCCCATCCGCTGGACCAAGGTCGACCAGTTCCGGGTGCGGGCCGACTTCCCCAAGCCCTACGCGCCGGCCCTGATCCAGAGCTGGTACATTGTGCCCGAGCACATATTCGCTCCGGCCTACCGCGCGGGTGTGCAGCAGCTACAGGCTATGTGGAACCTGGATACCCCTCCGGCCCAGGTGGTTTCGGGCGGGCCATTCAAGCTGGACAGCTACGTCAAGGGTGAGCGGGTGGTCTTGGTGCGCAACCCCAACTACTGGGGTGTGGATGACCGGAACAGCCCGGTGGCCTACCTCGAGCGCTACACCGTGCAGGTCGTGCCCGACCTGAATGCCTCGTTGGCTCGCTTCCTGGCGGGAGATACAGACACCTTCTCGGCTGCCAACGCCGATCAGGTTGCCCAGGTGTTGGAGCGCATACGGGGTAACCGCCTGCGGGCCGAGATCTTCCCCAACGTGGATGTGACCCTGGGCACCAACTTTATCGTCTTCAACTGGAACCACAAGGACCCCTTCAAGGAAAGCCTCTTCCGTCAGGTCAAGTTCCGCCGGGCTATGGCCCACCTGATGGACAAGAAGTCCATGATCGAGGTGGCCTTGGGCGGTCTGGGGCAACCGCAGTGGAGCCCCATTTCCATCCCCAACAAGGCCTTCTTCACCGACGATGTGGCCAAGTTTGAGTTCAATCCGCAACGAGCCGTGCAGCTCCTGGCCGAGCTGGGCTTCCGCAACAAGAACCGCGATGGCTGGTTGGTCAATGCTGAGGGCAAGGTGCTCGAGTTCAACCTGGTCACCAACCAGGGCAATAACGTACGCGAGCGCATTGCCCAGATTTTCCGCGACGAGGCCCGCAAGGTCGGGGTCAAGGTCGAATACCGCCCGATTGACTTCAACGAACTGGTGCGCCAGCTGACCAGCCCTGCCGCCGATGGCACCCGGGAGTTCGATGCCATCCTGATCGGCCTGACCGGTGGCATAGAGCCAGCCTTCAGCCGCAACGTCTGGGAGCTCAACGGCTCGCTGCATGCCTGGAACCTGGGCACCGGCGGTAAGAACCCCGCCAAGGTGGAAGCCTTTGAAGTGCTGATCGATACCTTGATGAAGCGTGGGGCCACTACCCTCGACCAGGCCCAGCGCCGCCAGATTTATGTGCAATTCCAGAAGGTGGTGGCCGAGAATCTGCCACTCATCTACACCGTAGCCCCGGCTTACAACCCGGCGCGCCTGACCCGTTTGGGTGGTATGTTCCCCAAGGATCAGATCAACTCCATTACCGGCCAGGCCCCCTACATCGAGACCATCTTCGCCAAAGAGTAAGTAGCTTGGGCGGGCAAGGGGTGGAACAGCCACCCCTTGCCTTGCCGTGAGGATTTATGTTTGGTTACGTCGTACGGCGTTTGCTACAACTCATCCCCACCTTTTTTGGGGCAACCTTGTTGGCCTTCCTGGTAATCCAGCTTGCGCCGGGCGATTTTGTCACCCGCCTCGAGCTTGATCCGACCCAGGACCGTGAGTCTATTGCCAACTTGCGTCAACAACTCGGCCTCGACCAGCCCTTGCCCGTGCAGTATGCCAAGTGGCTCTCGGGTATTTTGCAGGGTTACCTGGGCCTCTCGCTTTCGTATAAAACCGATGTCTGGAACGTGATCGGTCAGCGTATCCTTAACTCCATGGTGCTGGTGGTGCTGGCCACGCTGATGATCTATCTGATCGCCATCCCGATTGGGGTCTATTCTGCCATCTACAAGTACACCTGGCCCGACCGCACCTTCACGGTGCTGGCTTTTTTGGGCCTGGCCATCCCCAACTTCTTTTTCGGACTCATTATGCTATTTCTGGCAGTCTGGCTTTACGACCTTACCGATATGCGCCTGCTGCCCATTGGCGGTATGACCAACGAGTTTTTGCAGCTTGGCAATATGACCCGTGCAGCGCAGTGGTTGTTCCCCCTGGCGTTGCTGGGTACCTTAGTTTTTGCTGTGTTGTTCTGGCGGCGTGCCCAGAGGAAGCAGGCCGCCACCTTTGGCATCTGGACAGGGCTGGTCTTGTTTGGCGTCAGCGCCCTGCTGATGCTGTGGCCCCTACTGCAAGGGCCTGGACTACCCGAGCGGCTGCCTTACAGTGAATCGCCCCTCTGGGCCCGCATAACCAATGTGCTCTGGCACGCCTTTCCGGTGGTGATTGTGGTAGGCACCTCGGGCCTGGCTGGACTCATGCGGGTGATGCGGGGGCAGATGCTGGATGTCCTGTCGCAGGACTACATACGTACCGCCCGGGCCAAGGGCCTGGGGGAGCGGGTGGTGATCTACAAGCACGCCCTGCGCAACGCCGTGATTCCCTTCATTGCCGGTATTGGAGGGCTGCTGCCTGGGCTGATTGGCGGAGCGGGACTGGTGGAGGTGACCATGGCCTGGCCGGGCATAACCCCGGCCCTACTGGAGGCCATCTCGGCTATCGATATCTACGTAATTATGGGCCTGATCACCATAACCACCGTGTTGCTGATGATAGGTAACGTTATCTCGGATCTGCTGCTGGCCTGGGTTGATCCGCGCATCCGGTACAGCTAGGGGGTTAGACATGATACGAAGACTGCAATTGCGTTCGACCCCCGCGGCCAATCGGAGTTTTTTTCAGCAAGCCTGGCTGCGTTTTAAGCGCCACCCGCTGGCCCGTCTGGGGGGCGCGGTGTTGCTGGTGTTTTATCTCGGGGCCTTGTTTGCCGATTTCTTGGCGCCGTATCCGGAGGATAAGAGCTTCCGCGACTTTTCCTTTGCGACCCCTACTCAGATTTTCTGGCGTGACGAGAACGGGCGGCTGACCCGGCCTTACGTTTGTGCCTCAGAGCGGCGGCGTAACCCCGAGACCTTCAAGGTCGAAGTGATTACCGACTGCGAAAAGGGCCGCTATCCGATTTATTTCTTCACCCAAGGTGAGCCCTACCGCTTTTTGGGCCTGATACCGGCCAATATACGCCTGATGGGTGGGCCTTGGCTACTTGAAGACCAAGCCAAGCTATTCCTGTGGGGCACCGACGACTTTGGTCGTGACATCTGGGGCCGTATCTGGTTTGGGGCTCGCATCAGCCTGACCATTGGCATTTTTGCAGTGGCACTGGCCCTGGTCATCGGTATCTTCATGGGGAGCATCTCCGGCTACTACGCGGGCCGCCCGGTTACCTTTAGCATCGGTTTGCTCAACCCGCGTTTCTGGACTTTTGTGCGCGGTAGTCGCCTTACGGACCACCTGGTGGCCTTTTTAGGACTGGCGTTGATCGGGGTGCTGTTCTGGGGGATCGGTCAGGGCTACGAGCGCTACATCCGCCCAGACCTGCAGCGGGTCAGCACCCTGGCTCTGGGCATGGCCGGACTTGCGCTGAGCTCAGTTCTTCTGGGACTTTTGCTGTATTACCTGGTCTGGCGGAGCCACCTGATTCGGGCTCTGTTGTGGTTGTCGGCCTGGGTGGGTGTGGCCTGGCTGGTCTGGATTACGGTCTGGGGCTTCTGGCAGAGTAGCCGCGGGCTCGAGGCCGTTGTGGCAGCGCTCATCGGGGCGGTGTTGCTGGGGGCCATCGGCTACGCCCTGCTGTGGCCGCAGATCGAACTCGACCTGGACACCATCATCATGCGTTCGGTGGAGGTCTTGGCAGCGATCCCCGACCTTTTCTTGCTGATTATCCTTTCGGTCTTGATTCCTATGGAGGTACCTCCGGCGGTACGCTTTGTCCTGGTGGTGACCATCCTTTCCTTCGTCAACTGGGGGGGGCTGGCCCGTATTATTCGCAGCCAGGTTTTGCAATTGCGCGAGATGGAGTTCGCCCAGGCCGCCCAGGCCCTGGGAGCAGGGGATGCCCGGATCGTCATCCGTCACGTGCTTCCGGGCACCTACACCTACTTGATTGTGGCTGTGACGCTGGCCATTCCGGGCTTTATCCTGGGAGAGTCGGGGCTTTCCTTCCTTGGTCTGGGTATCCAGGAGCCGGCTACCTCCTGGGGGCTCATGCTTTCCAAGGCCCAGGCCACCGGTATTACAGCTTTCACCGAGCGGCCCTGGCTTCTAATTCCCGGTGTTTTTATATTGCTGGCGGTGCTGGCTTACAACTTCCTGGGCGATGGCCTTCGCGACGCGCTCGACCCCCGCACCAAGGTGTAGAGGGCGGGTTCTTCTGAATGTGGCTCAGACGGGCATATAATAGCGCAACCTGCTGTTGCAGTAGCTAGGAGTGGGAATGGACGAAAAACGCTTGGTGGATGTTAAAGACCTCAAGGTTCACTTTTTCACTGACGATGGTGTGGTCAAGGCCGTAGATGGAGTGTCTTTCCACATCGACAAGGGTGAAACGCTGGCAGTGGTCGGCGAGTCGGGCTCGGGTAAATCGGTCACGAGCCTGGCCATGATGCGCCTGATTCCAAGCCCCCCAGGCAAAATTGTGGGTGGAACCATGCTCTTCAGGGGCAAGGACGGCAAGATCAAAGACCTGGCCAAGGAAGATGAAGCCTCGATGCGCAAGATTCGAGGCAACGACATCGCCATGATCTTCCAGGAACCCATGACCAGCCTCAACCCGGTGTATACCGTGGGCGACCAGATCTCCGAAGCCATCGTACTTCACCAGGGCAAGAGCAAGAAAGAGGCCCTGGATCAGGCTGCCGAGATGCTCGACCTGGTGGGTATTCCCGAACCCCGCAAGCGTCTAGGCAACTACCCCCACCAGATGTCGGGTGGTATGCGCCAGCGGGTCATGATCGCCATGGCGCTTTCCTGCAATCCCTCGCTCTTGATAGCTGACGAGCCTACCACAGCCCTCGACGTAACCATTCAGGCCCAGATTCTGGAACTCATGAACAAGTTAAGAGAAGAGATTGGCATGAGCATCCTGTTCATCACCCACAACCTAGGCGTAGTGGCCGAGATGGCCGACCGGGTGGTGGTGATGTACGCTGGTCGTGCCGTTGAGGAAGCCGATGTGGTGCCCGCCTTCAAGAAGCCGCTGCATCCGTATACTATGGGCCTTCTAAACTCGGTGCCCCGCCTTGACCTAGCCGCCACCCACCAGCAGCGCCTGGAGGCCATTCCGGGCAACGTACCCAACCCGCTCAACCTGCCCAGTGGATGCGCCTTCCACCCACGCTGCAAGTTCTTCAAGCCCGGGTTGTGCGATGCCGATATCCCCACCCTGCAAGACGCAGGAAATGGGCATATGGTCCGCTGCGTGCGTTGGGCGGAGATCCAGAAAGGTGAGGCGGTGGGAGCATGAGCGTGGCAACTTCCGAAACCACCACGGCCAACCTGGTTGAAGTGAGCAACCTGAAGAAGTGGTTCCCAATTCGTGGCGGAATCCTCTCGAGGGTGGTGGGCAACGTTAAGGCTGTCAACGATGTGAGCTTTGCTGTAAAGAAAGGGGAGGTGCTGGGCCTGGTGGGTGAGTCGGGCTCGGGCAAAACCACCGTGGGTCGCACCATCCTGCGCTTGATAGAGCCCACAGAGGGTACCATCACCTTTGATGGCGCGGACATCACCCACATCCCCAAGAACCAGTTGCGGGCTTACCGGCGCAAGATGCAGATCATCTTCCAGGACCCTTTCGCCTCTCTCAACCCCCGTATGACCGTGGGAGACATCATTGCCGAGCCGCTGGTGATCCACAACCTGGAAGGTTCGGCGCAGGCCCGGAATGATCGGGTGGCTGAGCTGCTGCAACTGGTGGGACTCAACCCCGACCATGTGCGCCGCTATCCCCACGAGTTTTCCGGAGGTCAGCGCCAGCGCATCGGCATTGCCCGGGCTCTAGCGGTTCGGCCCGAGTTCATTGTGGCCGATGAACCGGTCTCGGCGCTGGACGTTTCGATTCAGGCCCAGGTCGTTAACCTGTTGCAAGACCTGAAGGAACAGCTCGGGCTGACCATTCTCTTTATCGCTCACGACCTGGCGGTCGTGGAGTACATCTCCGACCGGGTAGCGGTCATGTATCTGGGCAAGATCATGGAGTTGGCTCCGTCTCGTGACCTTTACCTGCGTCCGCGCCACCCCTACACCGAAGCGTTGCTCTCGGCCATCCCCACCCCCGACCCCACCATCAAGCGTGAGCGTATTGTTCTGCAGGGCGATATTCCAAGCCCCATCAACCCGCCCTCGGGTTGTGTATTCCGTACCCGTTGTCGCTATGCGATCGCCGAGTGCACAACCACAGTGCCAGAGCTCAAGGAGGTTGCGCCCGGGCACTTCAAGGCATGCATCCGCGACGACATTGCCGGCCTCAACTGAGCTTCGAAAA
>DAIUDO010000031.1:7215-17360 GCA_036845585.1 Meiothermus sp.
GAATCGGGTATTAAACCCGAATATTGACTCGAGCCCCACTTTCAAATAGGTGTATTGAGTCTATGAAACGCACCACCTTGGTTCTGTAGCCCATAACAATCGAGTGGGTGCGAGCCCCGCCGCCGAAATAGCGCACCCCCTCGAGCAGTTCGCCGTGGGTTATGCCGGTTGCCGAAAACACAATTTGCTGGCCAGGGGCTAGGTCGTTGGTTCGGTAAATCTTTTTTTCATCGGCTCCCATGGACCGCAGACGCTCGAGCTGCTCATTGCCGTCGGGTAGAAACCGTCCTTGAATTTCACCGCCCATGCACTTGAGGGCTGCCGCGGCCAGCACTCCTTCGGGGGCACCGCCGCTGCCCATCATGGCATGTACCCCGGTGCCCCGGACCGCTACCGCTACCGCAGCGACCACATCGCCATCGGTGATGAGCTTGACTCTGGCCCCGGCCTGGCGCACCTCCCGAATCAGCTTTTCGTGCCGGGGTCGATCCAGGATGACCACCACAAGATCCTCAACCTTGCGCTGCAGAGAGTCGGCAATGATGCGCAGGTTGGCCTCTACCGGAAAATCCAGGCTGACCTTTCCGGCGGCCGGTGGCCCCACCACCAGCTTTTGCATGTACATGTCGGGTGCTCCTACCAGGCCACCCTTCTCGCTGATGGCAATTACCGTGATGGCATTCGGGAGCCCCTTGGCCGTGATGTTGGTGCCCTCGACAGGGTCTACGGCAATATCCACTTCAGGCCCACCGCGGCCCAGAACTTCCCCGATGTAGAGCATGGGGGCCTCGTCCATCTCCCCCTCGCCAATGACCACCCGCCCCTGGATGGGAAGTTCGGAAAGTACCTCCCGCATGGCCTCGGTTCCGGCTGCGTCCACTGCATCCTTCTGGCCCATTCCGGCCAGCCGGCTGGCCGCCAGGGCAGCGTGTTCGGTCACACGGGCCACCTCGAGAACCAGCAATCGCTCAATATCCATTTCCATGTACAGAGCTTATCAGTGTTTTGCGGATGGCCCAGTTTGGTAGTGCTTCCACTTTGGGCTACTCTGGCTTATGGCGGCTCCATAGGGTCTGGGCCAGGTCGTTGGGAGCAATACCCCGCTCAGCCAGGGCAAGGAGCAGGTGAAAAACCAGGTCGGCAGCCTCCCACTTTAGTTCGCTGAGGTCGGGGTTCTTCGCTGCAATAATCACTTCACTGGCCTCTTCGCCGATTTTCTTGAGAATGCGATCCAGGCCTGCCAGGTGCATTTTGGCGACATACGAGCCTTCGGGTAGGGACCCGATTCGCTGCTGGATGGTGGCATAGATCTTCTCCAGCACCTCACCCAACGCTGGAGGATCGTAGGAGGCCGTAAGCCGATGGTGAAAGCAACTTTCGGCCCCGGTATGGCAGGCCGGCCCGTGAGGGACTACTTTGTACAGCACTGCATCCTGGTCACAGTCGAGTACGACCTCGAGCACTTCCTGGGTGTGGCCCGAGGTGAGTCCTTTAACCCAAAGCTCGTTGCGGCTGCGGCTCCAGAAGGTGCTTTGGCGGGTTTGCAGGGTTTTTTCCAGAGCCTCGCGGTTGGCATAGGCCAGGGTGAGCACCTGTCCCGACCGGGCATCTTGTACCACCACCGGAACCAGGCCATCGGCATCAAACTGAACTTCGGCTAGATCCATGTCCTCACCTTATAGCACCAGGCCTCAGACTCCAATGTCCTCAAGTGAGATTAGCCTGAAAGAGCGGTTACGGGCTACTTCGATCAATGCCTTGCTCAATCCGCACCGGTATACCGTGCTGGGCAAGAAAGGCCTTGAGTTGCGGAATGGAGATTTCACCGAAGTGAAACACGCTGGCGGCCAAGGCCGCGTCGGCAGTGCCGTCTTTTAGCACCGCGGCAAAATCTTCTTTGCGTCCTGCGCCCCCAGAAGCAATGACCGGTATCTCCACTGCTGCCGAGACTGCCCTGCACAAATCTATGTCGAAGCCAGCTTTGGTTCCATCTGCATCCATGCTGGTCAGCAGAATCTCACCAGCTCCCTGCCGGGCCCCTTCCTCAGCCCAACGGAGCGCATCCAGGCCGGTGGGGGTGCGGCCTCCGGAGACGTAGACTTCCCAAGCGTTGCCAATTCTTTTGGCATCAATGGCTAGAACCACCGCCTGGTTTCCAAAGTGATCGGAAAGTTCACGAATAAGCTCAGGTCGCTTTACCGCAGCCGAATTCACCGAGACCTTGTCGGCTCCCGCCAGCAAAAGGGCTCTGGCATCCTCGAGGCTGCGAATTCCGCCCCCGACGGTAAAGGGGATGAACACTTGCTCGGCCACCTGGGTAGCAATGTCGATCATGATAGCGCGATCCTCATGGGTGGCGGTAATGTCAAGAAAAACCAGTTCGTCGGCCCCGGCCTGGTTGTAGGCTTTGGCCGACTCCACCGGGTCACCTGCGTCACGGAGGTTTACAAAGTTGATGCCCTTGACAACCCGTCCTGCGTGGACATCGAGGCAGGGGATGATGCGTTTCGTCAACACCGTGTTGATTCTCGGAGATTTGGGGCTAAAGCGCAAGGGTGGATGCCGGGGGGCTGAATTCTTTGTGCCAACCGATAAGCGTTGCAAATAGTCTGCCAATCTCTTATGTGCGCAACAGCAAGGGTGTCCAGGACCGGGACGCGGCTACCAACGGCTCGACTGCTCAGAAGGGCAAGTCAAGCAGCCATGAACCGGTTCCTGGGGTGTAATACCGGGGTCGAAAGCAATCAAACCTAATACCTTCAGGGGATCGGTTGCGCGGTCCGCTGCACAACCCGAATCCAAGAGCACACTCCAACCTGGTGGTCGGCGAGGAGAACGACCCCCTTCCCAGAGGCGGTAGCGCGATCCTTTGAGGTAGCAAAGCGGTATCGCCCTCCGCTGCTCAGATGATTTCGGTCGGGTTCGCTCGCAACCATTTGATGCCGACCGAATCTAATTTGCTTGACCCAGCCCTCCCAGATGGGGCCCCTACAAAGCCAGCAAGCTGAGAATTTCTACGTGATGGGTGAATGGATAAAAATCGTACGGCTGCACAAAACGAAGCTGGTAGCCTGTCTGGGCCAGCCTGGCCACATCGCGGGCCCAGGTAGCTGGGTCGCAGGCTATGTACAGGAGCTGTGCTGGCCTGCCTTCCACAAGGCCGTTTAGCACCTCGGAAGAAAGACCGGCTCGGGGTGGGTTGACCATCACCAGGTCGGCAGGCAGGTGTTTCGCCAGCATCCGTGCGTCGTCCTGTTCGAAAATCAGGTTGTGTGCTCCCAGGCGATCCCGGTCGGCCTCACCGCGCCTCACTGCGTGACGGCTGATCTCAATGGCCACAATTCTGTCAAAAAAAGCTGCTAGATGCAGACTCAATACCCCGCTGCCCGCGTAGAGCTCAACTGCTTTCTGGCCCGAGCCGACCATTCTAGTGGCCTTCTGGTACAAAAGACCGGCGGCCTTTGGGTTGACTTGGGCAAAGCTTTGAACATTCACGGTCGAAAGCACTCCACCAAACTCCTCGAGCAGTGCGGTTTGACCGGCTAGGTGTTGTAGATTTCCGCGGAAGCGTCCTTTGGAGCTGGGTTCACCCCAAACCACCCCGGCAATGCCTTCCTGCACCATGGCCTGCGCGGTTTTCTTGAAGAAGCGAGCCTGAGCGCCAATAAAGCCCACCATAACCTGCTGCTGGTACAGCGAGCCCCGCAGGACGATTTCCTTCAGGTTGGCCAGCGGCCAGCTCGACAGAAGCTCGAAAGCCGGTTGCAAAGGCGGGGCAATGAGCGGGTCGTGTGCGATGCCGGTGAGCCGGTTGGACTGGGGTTGCCGGTAAGCCAGGCCACCCAGCGGGTGCAGGGCGTACTGGGCGGCGGTGCGGTAGGCCAAGGGGTCGGGCGAGGGCTGGATGGGGGAGACCTCGAAGCTTATTTTGGCAATTCGCTCGAGTGATTCTTGTACAAAACCCTGCTTGATGGGGAGTTGGGCTGGGTACTCCAGGGGCAGATCCGCTGAGGGGGGCAGGGAATCCAGGTAACGTGCCGGATGAGCCTCGAGAATCCGGGTAACGTAGCCCTCGAGGTGGTTTTTACGCTCGGTGAGACGCGCTTCGACGATCTCGCCTGGCATACCTCCGCGCACCAGGGCAGTTCCCGAAGGCGTCCGGGCCAGTCCCAGACCCCCTGCGACCAACTTCTCGATGCGCAGCCTCGTCACCTTTCACCTTATACCAGATCACGCTTGGCCCATACGAGCGTCTGGGTGCAGTGCCGGTCGTCCTGGTATGATTGCCTTGTCTAAAATCTTGTTTCCGGAGGTTGACGCGGTCTTGACGCTGAGGAATAATCAACCCCGGTTGATACAAGGAGGAGACACGAAATGAAAAAGACGCTGTTGCTGCTGGCCTCATTTGCACTGGCGGGTTCCGCCTTTGCACAAACCTTCATCACTATTGGCTCGGGAGGCACCACTGGGGTTTATTTCCCCGTCGCTACCGGGATTGCCAAGTTGGTCAACGACGCCAACATTGGCGTACGGGCCAATGCGCGCTCGACGGGCGGGTCGGTGTTTAACATCAACGCCATCGCCTCGGGTGAGCTCCAGATGGGCCTGGCCCAGAACGACATTGCTTTTTATGCTTTCAACGGTACGGGGATTGCTGCTTTTGACGGCAGGCCGGTCAGAAATATCCGTGCTGTGGGCATCCTCTACCCGGAAGTGGTGCATGTGGTTGCCCGTGCTGGCGCGGGCATCAACACCATTGCCGACCTGCGCGGAAAGCGCGTCGTGATTGGCGATGTGGGTTCGGGAACTGAGCAAAACGCCCGTCAGGTGCTCGAGGCCTATGGTCTGAGTCTCAATGATCTGCGCGAAGCCATCAGGGTCAACCCCAACAACGCGCTGGCCCTGTTGCAAGACGGCCGGGCCGATGCATTCTTCTTCACGGGCGGTCTGGGGGCCTCGGTCATCAGCCAGGCTGCTCAGACCATCCGTGTTCAGCTGGTTGAGGTGGAGTACAGCAAGGTGCGGGAGCTCGCTAAAAAGTACCCCTTTTACCGCGCGTTCAACATCGACGGGGGGATTTACCGTGGTGTGGATGTGACCACCCCCTCGGTGGCTGTGCTTTCGATGTGGATCGCTTCCGACAGCGTAAGCGCCGATGTGGTCTACAACATGCTCAAAGCCACCTTCGATAGCCCCGAGTTCAAAGGTATCCACCCCAACCTGCAGCGTTTCTTCAACCTAAACACCGCCGCTCGCAACCTCCCGATTCCTCTGCACCCCGGTGCCGAGCGTTTCTACCGCGAGAAGCGAATTATCCGCTAAATGCGGCCATGCTCCAGCACAGCAGGCCAGCCCTTTGAGTTGGCCTGCTGATTGTATCTAGCATCCCGAACCCACGAGCCGCGCCGGGGTCGGCCACCGCCCCCAACGCAGTTGGCGTGGGGAGCCAGGGAATCTGGATCGGTAGGTTTTTTGAGGGCTTGATTGCACAGCTATCAGACTACCGGCCGCAATGGCACACCGGCTCGAGCCCCCCGCGACTAGAGCTTTTTTGCGCCAGCGCTGCCTCTCATGCCAGATTCACCGTGTGGCGCTAGATTCCGTTTGAATGGAGCGAATGCACGGCACCACAATTGTGGCAGTTCGTCGGGACGGGGTGACGGCAATCGCAGGCGATGGGCAGGTAACCCTGGGACAGACCATCATGAAAACCGGCGCAATCAAGGTGCGCCGCCTCGAGCACGGAGGGGGCATCCTGGTGGGGTTTGCCGGTGCAGTAGCCGATGCCCTTACACTCCTGGAAAAGTTTGAAGGAGCCCTCGCTGGGGCCAAGGGCAACCTGCAGAGGGCCGCCATGGAAACGGCCAAGCTTTGGCGCACCGACCGGGTGCTGCGCAACCTCGAGGCCATGCTGATTCTGGCCGACCGCGACGCCCTGCTTTTGCTGTCTGGAAACGGTGAGGTCTTAAGCCCTGACGAGCCCGTCATAGCTGTGGGCTCCGGGGGCCCCTACGCCCTTGCCGCAGCCAAGGCTCTGCTGCGCCATTCGAGCCTGCCGGCTCCAGAGATTGCCGAGCAGGCCATCCGGTTGGCCGGCGAAATTGACCTTTACACCAGCGGGCAGCCCACCCAGGTGCTCTCCGTAGGGGGCAGGGTATGAACCTGACCCCCTCCGAGATTGTCCGCGAGCTGGACAAGCACATCGTGGGCCAGAGTGCGGCCAAGCGGGCGGTGGCGGTTGCGCTGCGCAACCGGGTGCGACGCAAGAAGCTACCCAGCGAGTTGGCCCGCGAGGTCACGCCCAAAAACATCCTGATGATTGGTCCGACCGGGGTGGGTAAGACCGAGATCGCCCGGCGGCTGGCCCGGCTGGCCGGGGCCCCCTTCCTGAAGGTCGAGGCCACCAAGTTTACCGAGGTGGGCTATGTGGGCCGGGATGTGGACTCCATTGTACGCGACCTGGCCGAGGCTTCCTACCAACTGGTCATGCAGGAGATGAAGGCTAAGGTCGAGGGCCGCGCCCAGAGCCTGGCCGAAGATGAGGTGGCTTCGCTGCTGCGGGTGCAGCCCTTCGAGCTGCGCTCAGGCCGCTACAACGACCAGATGGTCGAGATCGAGGTGGCTGAGGAGACCAGGCTTCCCATGGCCGGGATGTTTGGCGGTGAGCAGATGCAGGGTCTGCAGGAGATGCTTAAGGGACTGATACCCCAGCGCAGGGTGCGGCGCAAACTACGCGTCAAAGAAGCCCTCGAGGTGCTCAAAAACCAGGAAGCTGAGCGCCTCGTAGACAAGGAGGAAGCCGCCCAGGAGGCCCTGCGCCGGGCCCAGGAAGAGGGCATTGTGTTCATAGACGAGATGGACAAAATCGCTCGTGGCAAAGGGGCTATCAGTGGGCCAGATGTTTCGGGAGAGGGGGTGCAGCGGGATTTGCTCCCCATCGTAGAGGGAACTGTGGTCTCCACCCGTCTGGGGCCGGTCTCGACCGACCATGTGCTGTTTATAGCGGCAGGAGCCTTTCATGTTTCCAAGCCATCCGACCTTATTCCCGAGCTGCAGGGCCGTTTTCCCATCCGGGTAGAACTCGAGCCTCTGGGCCCTGAGGAGTTCGAGCGAATCCTGCGTGAGCCGGAAAACTCGCTCATCAAGCAGTACCGAGCGTTGCTTGCGGCTGACGACACCGAGGTTCACTTTACCCCCGAGGCCATCCAGGCGGTAGCTCGATTTGCTCACCAAGCTAACCAAGAGTTGGAGGATATTGGCGCACGGCGGCTCTCGACGGTTCTGGAACGGTTGCTCGAGGAAGTTTCGTTTCAAACCAACCTGGGGCGCGTCGAGATCACCAAGGAATACGTGGAGGCGAGGCTTGAAAATGTGCTGGCATCCCACGACCTTTCCCGCTACATACTCTGAATTTTTTTTCGGTGCTGCGATGAAGTCCAACCCGACCCGTGCTCAACTCCTTGCTTGGACAACACAGTGGAGACCAGCTTATGGCTGTGTCAGGCGGCTCGGGATGTTCAGGAGGAAGATAATGCGTTTATGGTTCTTTGCGGTGGTGCTGGCAGTGGGAGGTGTGCTGGCTCAACAAAACCCTGCCCAGCCCTCTTCGCGGCCACAGACCCAGGCCAGTTTGTGCGCCCTGTTGTTGGAGGCTGGACGCCCAGAGGCGGCCCTTACCTCTTGCGAGCGCGCGGTCAGGGATGCGCCCAACGCCGAAAACCTGTACCTGCTGGCACGGGTGCAGTCGCAGCTAAACCGTTTCACGGCGGCAGTTGAAAACCTGCGCCGTTCCATCACCCTAAACAGCGGTTATATCCAGTCTTATGTGGCGCTGGCCCAGGTTTATGTGCGCCAGTATCTGCTGGCCGAGAACCGCGAGTCTTCGAAGAACCTGCTTGATCAGGCCTTGAACGTCTTGCGCGAGGCTGAGCGGGTCAATTCCAGATACGCACCCATCTATGCGACCCGGGGCACCGTGCTGGCTTATCAGAACCGCCTGGATCAGGCCGTTGAGTCCATCAACCGCTCCTTGGCCATCAAGGATGAACCCATTGTACGTGCTCTTTTGGCAGATATCTACATCCGCCAGGGAAAATGGGAAGAGGCCCTCAAGAATTACGATGACGCCGTGAGGGCCGCACCCAAAGACTCGAGCCTCCGAATCAAATACGGCAGCCTGCTGCTGCTGCGGGGCAACGTGGATCTGGCCATCGAGCACCTCGATCAGGCGGTAGTTCTGTCCCCTGGTAACGCCGAAGCCTGGCTGCGTCGGGGCGATGCTTACTACGAGAAAAAAGACTGGCAGCAGGCGGGTGTTTCTTACCAGCAGACCGTGGCCCTTTCCCCGGTGCGCTTCCCCGACGCCTATATTGGCCTGGGACAGGTCTTTATCGAGCTTAAGGATTTCCAGAAAGCAAAGTTCAATTTCACCAAAGCGGTGGCCCTGGAAAAGGACAACCCCGTATACCGCTTCTGGCTGTGCCGTGCCAACGAGTTGCTGGGGGATAAGGTCGGAGCCCGTGCCCAGTGCGAGGAAGCGCTCAAGCTCAGGCCGGATTTCAAAGAGGCCCAGGACGCTTTGAACCGCCTCAAGTAGGGGCCAGCCAGGACGGGTACTCATCGCCGGTTAAGTGCGCCCGCGATAGAATGGTGCGTACTCGGTTGAGCAGAATCTGCATTTGAGACTTGCAGTGGCGCATCTTATGACCCAGCTCTGGATCGCAACGTAGATTTCTGAGGTGGAAATACTTAGCCCGGGTACGAGGCACCCGATTCGCTCCGTTCGTCTCGGAAGAGGTGGATTCTGCGTCTGCTCGAGAGAGACGTTTGCTGGGTCGAGGCGCTGGTTTTGTGTCCAGCGCAGCAAGGGGTGTGCTCCAGGGTTCTAGGTGCGCCGCGCGGCATAACCCAGCCTCTGAAGTTTTTGATTGGGAAGATTGTCTTTTCGGCATGGGAGCGCTCCTTACAAAGAACCGCATGACCACCTAAGCCAAAAAACCTGTATAGGGCTTTTTTGTGAAGCTAGATTTGGCAGCACAAACAGAAGTGTTGCGATGGATAGACGGAAGGTTTCCAACGGGGCGTCTTGGTTTCTCATCCAACCGGCGCACCTAGCGCGCAGGTTGCTAAATTGTGCTTATGGCATGGAAGCTCGAAGCCTGGAACCCCGAGTATGCGCTACCCGAGCGGGTGGCTACCGACGACGAGGCAAGTGGCCTCGAGGACATCAAGACCCACTACGAGGGTGAATGGAAGGCCCATCGCCCGGCAGCCGTTGAGCTGGATAACTGGCCCATCGTGTACCTGGTGGACGGTCGGCAGCGCATCGATGCCCTGATAGCCGACTCGCAGGGGCGGCGAGCGTTGTTGGCAACCGTGATTGCAGGAGCTGTGCTGCGCGATGGCGGTGGGATTCGCCCTGTGGGTGAACCCCTCAAGAAGCACCTATTGCTGCACAGCAGCGACCTCGAGGAAACCTTACCGCCCGGGTTACAGCACTACCAGCCGCTACGGGTGCCCAGGTCCGATCCTGCCAGCCTGCGCAGCAAGGTGACGGAGGCCATGCGAACCCTCGAGGCCAGTCTGGTCAACGAGCTCGAGGGAGGATTGGTGGTGGTGGATGGACAGATTTACCCCGGAGGGCAGGCCCTCGAGGAACCAGGGCGGATTCTGGGGTATACCAAAACCCAGCCGGCGACCTATCTGGGCCCGGAGCAACAGGCGCTGTTGTATGCGCTTGAGCCCCTGGAGCGCACGCCCATCTTCTCGATACCCGGTTACGCACGACGCCGCCCGCTGGACGTTTTTTCCTGGTATGTGCGCCTACCGCTCAACCCCAGTACGGTTTTCTACAACGGTGCGGCGCTGTTGCGGGTCGAGACCCTTAGCGCCGAGCCTCGGGATGCCATCCCACTGGCCGATTTCTCGGTGAGCCTTTTTGGCGCGCTGGCCTCATCCCCTGTGCGCGACCCCCGTGCACCCCAAAACCTGATCCCGATTGGTGGACTTGAGCAGTGGCTGGGGCGCCACATGGGCCAGGCTGAGGTCGTTCGCCGCAGGATTGCACAAGCCCTGTTTTCACCGGATGGCAGCGAACCAACCCGAGCGAAGGGAGTACTCTAGAACTAAAAGGATACCCTCTAAGG
>DAIUDO010000032.1:0-5469 GCA_036845585.1 Meiothermus sp.
GATTAAAGGTGGTCTGCTTGCCGGCAAGCTGAAAAGGGTTGTCGATGGGCGGGCTGCTAATCAGGCCACAGCCAGCAAAAACCATAGCCAAAACACCGCCCAGTAGTGCGACACGTTTCATAAGGAAACCTCCTGTTCTTCTGAGCCGCTTTGATTCTATACCCGCCTCGAGGTGCTGCTTAGTTACATTTGACCCAAAAACGGCTTGTCAGAGTTACGGGTCGGGTTTCTTAAGGGTGACTCGTGCAAGAGCCGATTTGTGTTCAACGCAGCGCACCTTTCATCAAGACCTGGAGAACGGGGCTGCCTGCTGGTCAAAGCCGAGAAAGGGGTGTTAGCCCCGCAACCGGCGCGGGGTCGACAAGGCCCTGTGGTTTTACTGAGGTTCTCTCTGGGCTCCAAGGAACTAAGTGCGCCCACGACAGAAATGTACGGTTTGGGTTTGGAGCAATTCGTATAAGGGGCTTGCAGTGTCGCGGCTCAAGACCTAGCTCTTGATCGCAAGGTAGATTTTGGAGGCGGACATACCCAGGGGCTCAGAACGACTCCGGCAAGGCTATTGACGAAGGCGGCAGGATGCGTTCCGAGAACCGCTCTAGACCGTCTTGAAGCTCTCGAAGGGTTCTTTGCAGTCGTTGCAGACGTGGATGGCCTTGCACAAAGTGGGGCCGAAGGTGTTCTTCACCGAGGTGTTGAGCGAGCCGCAGCGCGGACAGCGGGTGGGGGAGGCCTCGAGCTGAATCAGGGTGCTCTGGAGGCGGGTGGGCTGGGGAGGGGCAATCCCGTACTGGCGCAGGCGTTCCCTGGCCTCGGGGGTGATCCAGTCGGTGGTCCAGGGGGGCGATAGCACGGTTTTGA
Source organism: Meiothermus sp. (assembly GCA_036845585.1). Lineage (GTDB taxonomy): Bacteria > Deinococcota > Deinococci > Deinococcales > Thermaceae > Meiothermus. The sequence goes on from DAIUDO010000032.1 coordinate 859, forward strand.
CCTCGACCGAATCGAAGCCCAGTGAGCGGGTGGTCTGCTCGAGCTGCTCACGTATCAGATGCAGGGCCGGACAGCCCGAGAAGGTGGGGGTCATGGTCACGGTGGCTTTGTTGCCTTCAATCGCCACCCCCCGCACGATCCCCATCTCGACCACGTTGATGACCGGGATCTCGGGGTCGGGAATTTGGGCCAGGGCAGCCCAGACTTGCTCGGTGGTGGGTAGGGGGGTCATATCACCAGACCTTGGCTTCGGTGTCCCAGCGGGCCGTGGACTGCATCTCGGCCAGGATGCTCCAGAGGTGTTCGGTGTGATGGGTGCGCGAGGTGGGCTGGTAGCCGGGGTTGATGGGCAGCTTAAGACCGGAGTTTTGCAGGTGTTTACTGCTGTGCTCTAGCCACTGGGCTTTTATGGCTCCCAGATCTGGCACCATCCCTTCTGCCACCAGCAAGTCTTCACCAGGGGTGGGTACAAAGAGCTGCTGGGCATAGCCCCACTGAAACTCCAGAGCCTCCTGGAGCCGCCGGTTGGACTCCTCGGTGCCCAGCCCCAGCCGCTCCACCCAGGCATAGGTGTGTTGCAGGTGGAAGCGCTCCTCACGCAGGATTTTGTTGGCTGCATCCGCCAGGGGCTGGTAGCTGCTGTGTTTGGCGGCCTCGAGCCACAGGGTTTCGTAAAGGTCGAACAAAAACTGCCGCAGCATGGTAAAGGCCCAGTCGCCCTTGGGCAACTCGAGCAGCTCGGCACATCGATACTCCCCCGCATCGCGGAAAAAAGCCAGTTGGTCGGGGTCGGAGCCGTCGAGCTCCTTGCGCAGGCCGAACCACACGGTGGCGTGGCCCAGCTCGTCCTGGGCAATATTGGCCAGGGCAATGTCTTCTTCCAGAATGGGGCCGTGGCCGGTCCACTCGCTGTTGCGGTGCGAAAGGATAACCTCGTCGTCGGCCAGCGCGGTTAGCTTGGCAATCAGGGCCTGCTTGATCTCATGCCTCATCGTGGTTCTCCCGCTTGAACTTACGCCTCGTCGGTATCCTCACGCCCGGTTTTGTGTTTGCTCACATGCGAGCCGACCGTGGCGTAGTACTGCTGCTGCTTGTAGGTTTTTTCCTTGGCCGGGGCAAACCAGCTTTCGATGGTTTCGTTGCTAGGGTCGCTTTTGGTCAGCCTGTCGGCAGGAACAATCCACCAGGCCAAGGCCTCTACATCGGTAAACTTCGCCCGGGCCTGTTTGAGGGCCTCCTCGGGCGAACGAGCACTCACCTCACCCACGTAGTCCACAAAGGTCATGGAGCGCCTGTGGCTGGTTTTGCGGAAAACCACGTACGGTCTCAAAGCCGCAGTTTTTTCACTCTCCATATTGACCGGATCTGCGGCAAGTTCTTCCTTCGTGCGGGAGAAGATGTCGTCGGCCCGCACCACCCACATGCTGACCGCCTGGGGTCGGCGGGCGAAGATGTTGCGGGCTGTGAGCAGCGCATGTTGAGGGTCGGCCGCATGTACAGAGCCTACCGCCTGGTGGGGCTTGTGGGGGGTGTCTTGCTTGAACACTTCCCAGCGGGGCCATTGGGTGTCCATAAAGCTCCTCCGGAGCGACCTTTCGGCAGCTACACTGCAAGCGCGGTTTTCTGTTGCTTGGCTGCGTAGGCTTCCAGGGCTTCGCGCACCCAGGCCCCCTCTTGGTGGGCCTTGCGGCGGGCGGCCAGGCGCTCTTTGTTCATGGGGCCGTTGCCCTTCACCACCTGCCAGAACTCGTCCCAGTTGATGGGGCCATGAATCCAGTTGCCGCTCTGGGGGTCGTAGCGCAGGTCGGGGTCGGGGAGGGTGAGGCCAGCCTCGAGGATTTCCGGGGCGTGCTCGTTGATGAACTCCTGGCGCACGGTGTCGTTGGACTTGGTCTTGATGCCCCAGCGGGTCAGGATTTCAGTATTGGGGCTGTCGGCATCGTGTGGCCCCATCATCATCAGGGCCGGCCACCACCAGCGGTTGATGGCGTCCTGGGCCATCTGACGCTGCTTGGGGGTTCCCTTGGCGTAGAGCAGCACCATCTCCTTGCCCTGTTTATGGTGGAACGTTTCCTCGGCACAGATGCGCACCATAGCCCGGCTGTAGGGGCCATACGAGCAGGCTGCCAGCATGGTCTGGTTCTTGATGGCGGCCCCGTCTACCAGCCAGCCGATGGTGCCGATGTCGGCCCAGGTGAGGGTGGGGTAGTTGAAGATGGAGGAGTATTTGGCCTTGCCCGACAGCAAGGCTTCCAGCATGGCCTCGCGCGATACGCCGAGGGTCTCGGCGGCGTGGTAGAGGTACTGGCCGTGGCCCGCTTCGTCTTGCACCTTAGCAATCAGGATCATCTTGCGCTTGAGGGTCGGGGCACGGGTGATCCAGGCGCCCTCGGGAAGCATGCCCACCACCTCGGAGTGAGCGTGCTGAGAGATCATACGAATAAGCTGCCGGCGGTACTCCTCCGGCATCCAGTCGCCGGGTTCAATTTTTTCGCCGCGCTGGATGCGGGCTTCGAACTCGGCCAGCCGTTCGGTGTAGTCGGGATCGGTCGGTATGCCGTACTTTACTGCCATGTCTCCTCCCGTAAACCTAACTAACGCTTGTTAGGTTGAATTGCAGTTTAGTTTAGCTCGAGGTATTCAAAATTTCAAAGTGGTCTGAAGCGGCTGGCTATACAAAGACCACAATGAAGCACCGTTTCACCGTGCGGGGTTTTTACGAAACTGCTATTGCTTATCCCTCGCAACGGTATAGTTGGTTGGTATGGAACAACGCAACCTCGGAAAGTCCGGCCTGTTGGTATCGGTAGTGGGGATTGGCTGCAACAACTTTGGGGGGCGCATCGATTTCGATGCCTCTAAGGCCGTCATCCACAAAGCCCTCGACCTGGGCATCACCCTCTTCGACACGGCCGACACCTACGGCAACCGAGGCGGCTCGGAGACCATTCTGGGGCAGGTGCTGGGCGAGGAGCGCAAAAACATTGTGCTGGCGACCAAGTTCGGCTGGGATATGGATGACGCGGGCAGGATGAAAGGAGCCTCGCGCCGCTACATCATGTCGGCTGTACAGGCCAGCCTCAAGCGGCTCAAGACCGACTACATAGACCTGTACCAACTGCACAAGCCCGACCCGCGCACCCCTATCGAGGAAACCCTGCGTACCCTCAACGATCTGGTGCGGATGGGCATGGTACGCTATATCGGTTGCTCTAATTTGCCCGCCTGGCAGGTATCCGATGCCTATTGGACAGCCAAGAGCCTGGGTCTGGAAGGCTTTGCTTCGTGCCAGGATGAGTACAGCTTGCTGGTGCGGGATGTGGAGCGCGAACTGGTGCCGGCCATCGAACGCTACCAGATGGGCTTGCTGCCCTATTTCCCCCTGGCCAGCGGTCTGTTGAGCGGCAAGTATCGCAAGGATGCCCCCATGCCGGAGGATGCCCGCTTGACTAAAAACCAGAACCTGGCCAAGGGCGTACTAACCGAGCGGAACTGGGAAATTGTTGAGCAACTGCGGGCATTTTGTGAGGCGCGTGGACGCACTTTACTCGAGCTGGCCTTTAGCTGGCTGGCGGCCAAGCCGGTGGTCAGCAGCGTGATCGCGGGTGCAACCAAACCCGAGCAGCTCGAGCAGAATGTGCAGGCCGTGAACTGGAAACTGACCCCGGAAGAGCTGGCCGAGGTAGGGCGGATTGTGGCAGCGTAGGCAGTGCAGTCATCCGGATGGAGGGCAGGCTCAGACGTTCCTCCAGAAAGCGCCGGTTGCCTTCCTTGAATCGTTTGAGGGCGTTTGCTAAGGGTTTGGGGGTTGGCTTTGGCATGGGTGGCTCCTGGTTTTCATCTATTTGAATCCGGTATGACCCCCTCTGCCGGACGTTTGTCCGACGATATTCATGAATCCAGCGATGCGGTAACCTGGAAAGCATGGTGGTGGTCGGCAGTACCAATCCAGCCAAACTGGAACCGGTTCGTCTGGTGTTTGCAGAGATTTTCCCTGAGCTCGAAATACGCGGCGTCGAGGTCTCCAGCGGGGTGCGCGACCAGCCGATTGGCTATCAAGAGACCTTTTTGGGAGCAGAAAACCGGGCCAAGGCGGCCCTGGCCCAGCCGGGAGCCAGCTGGGGGTTGGGGCTAGAGGCTGGAGTAGAGTTCAATGCCCACGGGAGCTGGCTTTTCAACATCGCGGTGTTGCTGCGGACCGATGGGCGTAGAGGCATAGCCCGGGGCGGCTCGGTTCTGCTGCCGCCGGTGGTGGGTGAGCGGCTGCGTTTGGGGCAGGAGTTGGGGCTGGTGATGGACGAGCTCGTGGGCAAAAGGGATACCAAGAAGGGCCTCGGCGCGGTGGGCATCCTGACCCTTTCGCGCCTCGAGCGGGTGGAGTTCTGGCGTCATACCCTCGAGCTAGCCCTGCCCCCCTTCTTGCGCCCGGAACTCTATCCGTTAGAGTAGCAACATGGAGTGGCAAAAAGGTCCGTACACCATCAGCAGCGATTTTTCCCGGTTTGACCTCGCGCGGGTGCACCACTACCTGGCCCACGAAGCCTACTGGTCGCCGGGGATTCCTTTTGAGGTGGTTGCGCGGGCATTCCAGAACTCGCTGGCCTTTGGCAT
>DAIUDO010000032.1:5569-17212 GCA_036845585.1 Meiothermus sp.
GGATTCCTTTTGAGGTGGTTGCGCGGGCATTCCAGAACTCGCTGGCCTTTGGCATGTACCAGGGCCAGGAACAGGTGGGTTGGGCTCGGGTCATCACCGACCGGGCCACCTTTGCCTATCTGGCCGATGTGTATGTGCTGGAAGCTTATCGGGGCGCTGGACTGAGCAAGTGGCTGATGGATGTGATCCTAGCCCATCCGGAGCTACAGGGCCTGCGCCGCTGGATGCTGGCCACCCGCGACGCACACAGCCTGTATGCCCGCTACGGCTTCTTGCCTCTGGCCGACCCAGAGCGCTTCATGGAGCGGCATTTCCCCGATGTGTACAAAAAATAGGTATGATGGCTGGCTAGAGGTTGGCCGATGATCGTCGTAAAAGTTGGGGGTTCGGAAGGCATCAACTACGAGGCGGTGGCGAAGGATGCGGCGGCGCTGTGGAAGGCGGGCCGCAAACTGGTACTGGTCCACGGTGGCAGCAGTGAGACCAACAAAATCGCCGAGGCGCTGGGCCACCCCCCGCAGTTTCTGACCCATCCCGGCGGACTGACCAGCCGCCTGACCGACCGCAAGACCCTGGAGATCTTTGAGATGGTCTACTGCGGTTTGGTCAACAAGCGCATTGTGGAGCTGCTGCAGCGGGAGGGGGTCAACGCGGTGGGCCTGAGCGGGTTGGACGGGCGCATCTTCGAGGGCAAGCGCAAAGATGCGGTCAAATACATCGAGAACGGCAAAATCAAAATCCACCGCGGCGACTACACCGGCTCGGTGGAGCGGGTGAACACCGCTCTGATCAGGATGCTGCTCGAGGCTGGTTACCTGCCGGTCCTCACCCCTCCGGCCATCTCCTACCACGGCGAGGCCATCAACACCGACGGCGATACCGCTGCCGCGCAACTGGCCCAGGCCCTGCAGGCCGAGGCCCTACTGCTTTTGTCCAACGTGCCGGGGCTGCTGGCTCACTTCCCCGACGAGTCCAGCCTGATCAGGGAGATTCCCGCTGCCAAAGTGAACGATCCCCAGTACATGAGCGTGGCCCAGGGCCGTATGAAGAAAAAAGTACTGGGCGCAGTAGAAGCGGTGCAGGGCGGGGTGGGCCGGGTGGTGTTTGGCGATGCGCGGGTGGAGAATCCGATTTCATCTGCGCTGGCGGGGGCCGGTACGGTAGTGTGCTGACATCCCTACCTCGGGTTGTGGGCTGGACATCCGCTACAACATGTAGTATTGTCTTTATCGGTGACCACAATATGTGGACACAAGACCGGTGCACAGGGGAAGTGCGGTGCGAATCCGCGGCTGTCGCGCAACGGTGATGGGGTAAGTCCCTCGAGTCCGAATGCCTGTCCCGGTCAGAATCCCTAGCCCTCGCGTCAAGGGCGGAAAGGATGGAACGGTGAAGACTATATCCCAACAATTCGGCAAAATCTAGCACGCGCTCGGTTCTTTTGAAGTAATCCAGCGGCAGCTATGCGGTTACGATGGCGGGTCTGCCCGGGCTGCTAGGTTGTTTTCTATCAGATCTTCGGATACCCGACCAGGCGGGCTTGAGGAGCGTTACGGCTCCTTCAGAGAGAATCTTTTTGTTTTTCATTGAAGGAGGAAGGCTTGTTTTTGCGTGAAGGCAGAGTGAGCGTTTCTTGGATTTACTACAGAGTCTAGCTTTTGATGCGAGGTGTTCTGTTGATAGCGTATGCATCCAGAACCGGCAACGTAGCCCGCTTTGTGCAGAAGTTGGTTGAAACAAGGCACGTACCGACATTGCGGATACAGAACGGAGCGGAACAGGTCGGCGAACCCTGTGTGCTCATTACATACACCACCGGCTTTGGCCAGATTCCCTGTGAGGTGATGCATTTTGCGGAGCGGAACCAGCACCAGATCCGGGGGGTAGTAGCCAGCGGTAATCGCAACTGGGGTGCCCGCTATGCCGGAGCGGCCGATCTTCTATCGGCCCGTTTTGGCTTTCCGGTGCTGCACAAGTTTGAGCTCAGCGGTCGAGAGAGCGATGTTTGGGAAGTCTGGCGGTGCATCGAGGAAATGCACCTGGTCAAGGAGGATAGATGCGCTACCTAGAGCTCAACAGTCAGATGTTGCGCAAGAAGGACGGCTTTTTTTGTCTCGAGCATGATCTGGAGGCCACTCGAGCCTTTATGGAGGAGGCCGCCAAAAAAACCCGGAGATTTTCCACCCCGGTCGAGCGGTTGCGAATTCTTATTGCCGAGGCTTACTACGAGGACGTCTTCGAACGCTACAGTGAGCTGGACGTAACCGAGCTCTACGACCTGGCCTACAGTTATGGCTTCGAGTTCCAGAGCTTCATGGCCATCTCCAAGTTCTACAAGGACTACGCCCTGAAGAGCAACGACAAGAAGCTCTACCTGGAGAACTACGAGGATCGGGTCGTGGCCGTGGCCTTGTACCTGGCCCAGGGTGATATGGCCCGGGCCCGGGCCTACGTGCGGGCCATGATGGAGCAGCGCTACCAGCCGGCCACCCCCACCTTCTTGAATGCCGGGCGGGCTAGGCGGGGTGAGCTGGTCTCCTGTTTTCTGCTCGAGCTAGACGACTCCCTGAACAGCATCGGCTACGGCCTCAACACCGCCATGCAGCTTTCCAAGATCGGGGGCGGGGTGGCCCTCAACCTCTCCAAGCTGCGCGCCCGGGGCGAGCCCATCAAGGGGGTGGCCCACGCGGCCAAGGGCGTAGTGCCGGTGATGAAGATGTTCGAGGACGCCTTCAACTACGCCGACCAGATGGGCCAGCGCAAGGGGGCCGGGGCGGTCTACCTGAACATCTTCCACTGGGATGTGGAGGAGTTCTTAGACACCAAGAAGATCCACGCCGACGAGAAAAGCCGCATCCAGACCCTGGCGATAGGTCTTACCGTACCGCAGAAGTTCTTCGAGCTGGCCGAGCGGGGGGAGGAGTTCTACGTCTTTGCTCCCTACTCGGTACGGATGGCCTTCGGCCGGCATTTGGACGATATGGATCTCGACGAGATGTACGAGGCCTTGGTCGCCCACCCGGAGGTCAAGAAGCGGCCCATCAGCGCCCGGGGGATGCTGACCCGGATCGCCCAGACCCAGTTCGAGTCGGGGTATCCCTACATCATCTACAAGAGCAACGCCAACCGGGCCAACCCCCTCAAGGGGCTGGGCCAGATCAAGATGTCCAACCTCTGCACGGAGATCTTCCAGATCCAGACCACCTCCATCATCCACGATTACGGAAAGCCCGATGAGATCGGGTACGACGTGAGCTGTAACCTGGGCTCTTTGAACATCGTCAACGTGATGGAGCAGAAGAACCTGGCGGAAAGCGTCCATACCGCGATGGACGCCCTCACCGCGGTGAGCGATCTCTCCCGGGTACCCAACGCCCCAGGGGTGGAGCGGGCAAACCGTGCCTTCCACTCGGTCGGCCTGGGGGCCATGAACCTGCACGGCTACCTGGCCAAGAACCTCATCCGCTACGAGTCGGAGGAGGCCAGGGAGTTCGCCCGGGCCTTCTTCATGGCGGTGAACTACCATAGCCTGGAGCGCTCGATGCAGATCGCCCGCGAGCGCGGCCAGACCTTCGAGGGGTTTGAAAAAAGCGAGTACGCCAGCGGGGCCTATTTCGAGAAGTACCTGTACCAGGACTACCGTCCTAAGAGCGATCGAATCAAGGCCCTGTTCGAGGGGATCCCGCTCCCGGGTCCGGAAGAGTGGAGGCAGCTCAAAGAGGAGGTGATGCAGCACGGGCTCTACCACGCCTACCGCCTGGCCATCGCCCCCACCCAGAGCATCAGCTACGTGCAGAACGCTACCCCCGGAGTAGGCCCCATCGTGGATCTGATCGAGACCCGCACCTACGCGAACAGCACCACCTACTACCCGATGCCCTTCCTCTCCCCGGAGACCCTGTTCTTCTACAAGTCGGCCTACCACATGGACATGTTCCGGCTCATCGACCTGGTCGCAGAGATCCAGGAGCATGTAGACCAGGGCATCAGCGCGGTGCTCTACGTGACCAGCGAGACCAGCACCAGGGATCTAGCCCGGCTCTACGTCTACGCGGCGAAAAAGGGCCTGAAGTCGCTGTACTACACCCGTACCCGGAACCTGGGCGTGGAGGAGTGCCTGAGCTGCGCAGTCTAGGGGGAAGGAGTGAGCTATGATGATGGTCGAGGAAAACCAGCTTTTGCCGGCGGTCAACTGGAACCAGCCCGCCGATGCCTACACCAAGATGTTCTGGGACCAGAACGTGCGGCAGTTCTGGGTGGACGAGGAGATCCCTCTTACCGACGATAAGCTGCCCTGGATGACCCTGAGCCCGGAGGAGCAGCGCACCTACGAGCACGTCCTGGGCGGCCTGACCCTGCTCGATACCCTGCAGGGGAGCGTGGGGATGCCCTTGCTTTCGCAGCACATCGAGAACCCCCAGCGCAAAGCGGTCATGGGCTTTATGGGGGCCATGGAGCACATGCACGCCAAGAGCTACAGCTCCATCTTCAGCACCCTGTGCACCGCCGAGCGCATCCAGCAGATCTTCGATTGGGTGAGGGACAACCCCATCCTGCAAGAGAAACTGGCCTTCGTACAGCAGCGCTATCAGGGTGTGCACGATCAAAAAAGCCTGTACCTGGGCCTCTCGAGCAGCGTGATGCTGGAATCATTTCTCTTTTACTCGGGGTTTTTCTACCCGCTGCTGCTGGCCGGTGGGGGGCGGATGGTCAACTCCGGGGAGATCATCAACCTGATCATCCGCGACGAGTCGATTCACGGGGTTTACGTGGGGCTTCTGGCTCAGGAGGTCTTCGAGAGGCTCAGCCCGACGGAGCAGGCAGCGGCTCGCTCGGAGCTCCTGGGCATTGTGGAGCGGCTGTACCAGCTGGAGGAGGCCTATACGCGAGAGGTGTATGCCGGGCTGGGCCTGGAGTCGGCCGTGCTGGCGTTTGTGCGCTACAACGCCGACAAGGCCCTGATGAACCTGGCCCAGGAGCCGCACTTCGGAGCCACAGAAGAGCAGGTCAGCGCCATCGTGCTGGCCGGTTTGCGCACCGAGACCAAAAACCACGACTTCTTTTCGACCAAAGGCAACGGCTACGTCAAAGCCACCCGGGTCGAGCCGTTGCGGGATGAGGATTTCGTTTTCGGGGGGGTGCAGCCCGACTGCCGGCCGGTTCGCAAGCGGGATGGTCGGCTGGTGCCTTTTGATGAGCTGCGCATAGCGAGGGCGGTGGAAAAGGCCAGCGCCGCTACAGGTGAGCGCATTCCCATCGAAGATGTGCAGCGGTACATTGTGGAACCCGTCAAGCATATGGCTCGCCGGAAGAACCTCCACATCGAGGAAATTCAGGATAGGGTGGAAGAAGGGTTAATGCGGCTGGCCCCTTCCGTGGCCCGGGCCTACATTCTGTACCGGGAGGAACGGCGCAAAGAGCGGGGACAGGTATGAGCACCCAGACCCGCACGGTTCACCTGGTCCGACCAGGTGACTGCAACCACTACGGCAGCCTGTTCGGCGGTACCGCCATGGCCTGGATGGATGAGGCGGCCTTTGTGGCGGCGACCCGTCACGCTCGAGCCAAGGTGGTGACGGTACACAGCGACGCCATGGATTTCCGCCACCCGGTTCCGCAGGGCTCTATCGTGGAGCTGGTGGCATGGGTAAAAAAGACCGGGCGCAGCTCGATGCACCTCGAGGTAGAAATGTGGGTCGAGCCCACCGATCGCGAGGAGCGGCGGCTGGCTTGCCGGGCAGGCTTTGTGATGGTGGCCCTGGGGCCGGAGGGTCGCCCGGTTCCGGTGCTTCCCACTGCGGAATGAGGTTCGAAGCGACCGAAACAGTCTGCAAAGACCTGTACGGCCTCTGATGCCGGATTCAAAAGGTTCATCATCACCCAGTTTCCATAGACTTGATTGCTCTGTGCGGCGCAACCAGAATCCCAGAACACACCCCACGTCTACCTACGGTCGGCGAAGAAAACGCCCCCTTCCGTGGGGTGGTATCGCGTTCCCGTGAACGCTTGAGCCGCGCCATGACGCGGCGTGGGCAAGGCCAACGTTCGCTGCCGAAGCAAGCGAATCCGGTATCAAATTTGAGTCCTTCGGTGTGCTAGCTTGATTGACACGCAGGACCGGTCGGTAAACTCACACCATGGACAAACTCATCTCCCGGCGCGACCTCGAGTTTCTTCTTTATGAAGTGCTGGATGTCGAGACCCTCACCCAGCGCGAGCGCTACCGCGACCACAGCCGCGAAACCTTCAAGGACGTTCTTGATCTGGCCCACAAGATTGCCATCGAACACTTTGCTACCCACAACAAGAAAAACGACCAGGAAGAACCCTATTTCGATGGCGAGAAGGTGCACACCAACCCCGAGGTTAGGGCTGCGCTCGAGGCCTACCGCAGAGCGGGCCTGTTCGCTGCCACCCACGACTACGAACTAGGTGGTATCCAGCTACCCTATGTGATTTCCACAGCCTACGGCGCCTTCTTCAAGGCAGCCAACGTCGCGACGGCCAGCTTTGCCTTGCTGACCGCGGGCAACGCCAACGTGCTGCGGAAGTATGGTTCGCCATCCCAACAGAAAAAATACTTGCGGCCCCAGTTGGAGGGGCGGTACTTTGGCACCATGTGCCTCTCCGAACCGCACGCCGGTTCTTCGCTGACCGATATCCTGACCCGTGCCGAGCCCCAGCCCGACGGCACCTACCGCCTCAACGGCTCCAAGATGTGGATCTCCGGGGGCGACCATGAGGTTTCTGAGAACATCGTGCACCTGGTGCTGGCCAAGATTCCGGGCGGGCCACCAGGAGTCAAGGGGATTTCGCTGTTCATTGTGCCCAAATACCTGGTTAGCGACGACGGCCGCCTGGGGCCGCGCAATGGGGTCAGGCTGGCCGGTCTCAACCACAAGATGGGGTATCGGGGGATTCCCAACTGCCTTTTGAGCCTCGAGGATGCGGTGGGTGAGCTGGTAGGGGAGCCGCACCAGGGCCTCTCCTACATGTTTACCATGATGAACGAAGCCCGTATTGGGGTGGGTATGGGTGCGATGGCACTGGCCTACACGGGCTACCTGCACGCCCTGGAGTATGCGCGCGAGCGCACCCAGGGCCGCCGCTTGAGCGACAAAAACCCGGCCAGCCCGGCAGTCCCGATTATCCAGCACCCCGACGTGCGGCGCATGTTGCTGATGCAAAAAGCCTACGCGGAGGGTTGCCTGCACCTGTGCTTGTATGCCGCCCGCTTGGTAGACGAGCAGCGCACCGCTACCACAGCCGAGGCCGCCGAGCAGGCCCACCTGCTGCTAGAGGTGTTGACCCCGGTGGTCAAGGGCTGGTCGAGCGAGCTGGGCCTTAGGGCCAACGAACTGGCCATCCAGGTGCACGGCGGCTATGGCTACACCCGCGACTACAACCTCGAGCAGTTCTACCGCGACAACCGCCTGAATGCCATCCACGAGGGGACCAACGGGATTCAAGCGCTTGACCTGCTGGCCCGTAAGGTGGGGATGCAGGGCGGCGCGGGGTTCAGGCTGTGGGCAGCGGAAATTCAGAACACCATTGCACAGAGCAAAGGGTTGGGGGCTGAGAACGCACTGCGAGGGTATGCCGAGCAGCTTGCCGACGCGCTTCAGGCCACAGCGGAGGTAACGCAGCATCTGCTGAGCAAGGCAGCCTCGGGCGAGGTCGAACGGGCCTTTGCCAACTCGTTTGCTTACCTCGAGCTCTTTGGCACCGTGACCCTGGCCTGGCTGTGGTTGCAGCAGGCTCAGCAATCGGTGGGCAAGGAGGGGCCTTTTTACCGGGGAAAGCTGGAAGCAACCCGCTACTTTTTCAACTACGAACTGGACAAAGTGCCGCTGCTGGTTGCCCGCTTGAAGCGGCTGGATGATGTGTTTGTGTGCCCAGACCAGGACTGGCTGTAGGCCATGCCTCGGCTGCCGGTATTTCTTGGGGGGGTGCCTCCGAAGGGGGCCTGGGCCAGATGCAACCCCCCTGATTTTGAACCCTACGGGTCGAGTTTGATGCCGGATTCAGTACCAAATCATCCAAATGCAGCAAGAGGCTTGGTTGCGCTCTGCCATGGCGCGGCGTGGGCGAGTCAGGCCGCCCTTCGGTGACGAACTAACCAAATCTGATATGAGCTTTTGCACATCTCTTTTAGGCAACTATGGGTTGAAATAGCGCTATGTTGCAGCGCTGGATTGCCATAAGTGCTCTTTTGTGGGTGGGCTATGCACAGGTTGCGCTTCCGGCCAGCAAGCTGGGGCTGGGTGTGGTGCAGGAGAATGGGGCCATTACCTTCAGGAAGAACGGCCTCGAGTTCACCTACGTCGAGGGGGTGGGTTGGGTGCCGCCGCTGGAGGCCAGCCTGCCCCCGCCCCAGGGTACGCTGCTGCCGCTCGAGGTGGTCCGTGCGGTGGGGCTGGTGGCGGCTCCGGAGGCCGGGGTGCGCTTTTCTGCCGATGCCAGCCGCTTGCGCCTGGTGATCGATCTGCCCGCAGGAAGTGACCCTGCCAGCCTGTCGCGTGTAGAGCTGAGCGCCTATCCGGGCCGGTTGCAGATCGAGCTGCCCTTCTTCTTACCGGGGCTCGAGAAACTTCGGCCTCCGGTGGGGGTGGGGTTGGAGGGACAGTACGAACAGCAGGGCACCGTCCTGAGCCTTCAGGCCCCGGCAGGCCGGTTGTACCGCTACCGCACCTACCGGCTGGAGAACCCCGCGCGCTACGTGCTGGATGCCTACTACCTCGAGCCCGAGCGCGAGGAGGCGGTGGCTCCGGGCTTCCGCTACCGCGAGCTGTGGGCCTGGACACCCGAGCCCTTGCGGATGTACTGGCTTGAGGCCGAGCCGGGCCGCTGGCGTATGGAGCCGGTGGGCCGCCCGGGCGAGCGCAGGGTACTGCCCGAGATGGCCCCCGGTGCGCTGGCCCTGCTCAACGGCGGCTACTTCGATGGCCGCACCGGCACACCGATTGGCCTATGGGTGCGCGGGGGGGTGCCGCTCAACTTTCCCTATGGCCGCAGTGCGCTGTTCTGGCAGGACAATACGGTCTTTGCAGGCCAGCCCCGCTTTACGGCTTCGGTACAGCTTATGGACGGGCGCAGCCTGCGGGTAGGCCTGAACCTGGCGCGGGCCCGCTACACCGTGCATACCTTGCCGGGGTTGGTTGGGCGGGCGGGTGAAAACGTACACCTCGTACAAGGTGAGCAAATCATTGCCACTTACCCCGCCCCCTATGAGCTGCCTGAGGGTCTGTGGGCCCTGAGCTTCCCCGCAGAGGAGCCGCTGGGTCGTACCGGTGAGACACTCAAGCTGCAGGTGAGCCTCGAGCCTCCTGTGGCCCATGCCCTCGAGGCAGGTCCCCTGCTGGTGCAGAGTGGGGTCAATATTTTCAACCCCAATGCTGAGCCCTTCCGCGACCGTGCTCCGGTGGAGGCCGTAGCGGCGCAGTCGGCAGTGGCCTGGACGCGTGAAGGGGCCCTCGTCTTTATCGTGACTCAGCCCATGCGCCCCGAGGTGCTGGCCCACGTACTGCAAGAACAGGGTTTCTGGGGCGCTATTCGTATGGACGGCGGCGGTTCGGCCCAGCTCTGGGTACAGGGCCGGCTGAAAAATCCTGCTGGTGGCCTGCTGGGCGTGCGGCAGGTGGTCAGTGGCCTGGCGCTGTACCCGAAGCCCTAAACAGCCAGGTGTTGAATCCGGAGCCCTACCTGATCTGGCGCAAAACTTCATCATCCAGACCCAATGTCCCAAAGAGGCGCGGCCGCACCGTTCGAACTACAATGAGGTAGGCTACCCTTCGGTGCCAAATCACCGCAGCTGGTATCTATTTATCCGACCAGCCCGGCGCGTTCAGGAATCTCCGGGCAGCTCCATGATGCAGGCGGCTCTTTGGTTTTCTGGAACTGGGCATTAGCCATTTTCTCACCTCCAGGCATTAGCCTAAGAACGCGCTTGCGTGTTGCCAAAAACTGAAGTTGTGCTGACCGGGCACCCTCAGTATAGAGCCGTTTGGGGTGCTGAGCGCTATCCAGACCTCGGGACTGTTTCAAGGGGGTTGCATGAACATAGCCATTCTTTGCCATGCCAGTCCGGGCGGTTCGGGTGTAGTGGCCACCGAGCTGGCTCTGGCCCTGGCCGGGTTGGGGCATCGGGTGCACGTAGTAGCAACCGAGCGGCCTTTTCGCCTAACCGAAGAGCGACTGAGCCAGCTTGGCCTGAGCAGCAACCTGCTCGGCGCGAGTACCATCTCGATGGGCCAGAACCCCATTGGTGGGCTTGGCCGCATATTTCGCGCTTCTAAACAAAGTGTGGCCCGCTGGCTGGGTCTGATAAACAAACCCCTCAAGAGCGGCTCGCTGCACTTCCACCAAATTCTAAGCGCCGATTATCCCCTGTTCCAGGAGCCGCTCACCCCGCTCACCGCTGCCAACTCCATCGCCGAGCTGATCGAGCGCTACAAGATTGAGCTGGTGCACGCTCACTACGCCATTCCTCATGCTACTAGCGCCATTTTGGCCCGCGACATGGGACACCCCATCAAGGTGGTGACCACCCTACACGGTACCGACGTGACCCTGGTGGGCCTCGAGCCGGCCTTCGCCAAAACCACCCAGCACGCCGTGCGCACCTCGGATGCCGTCACGGCGGTCTCCTACTCGCTGGCCCGCGATGCCGAGGCCAAGCTGGGCGTCCGGCGCGATATCGAGGTCATTTACAACTGGGTAGACCCCGAACGCTTCAAGCCCAACCGCGACCCGGCTTACCGGGCCCGGTTCGCCCAGCCCGAAGAGGCCATTGTGCTGCATGTGTCCAACTTCCGTTCGGTCAAGCGCCCCCTGGACGCGCTGCGGGTGTTTGCGGGCATCCTCGAGCGTATGCCGGCCCGTATGTTGATGATCGGCGAGGGGCCGTTGCGCCAGGACTGCGTAGACCTGGCCCATGAGCTGGAAATTGCCGGAAGGGTGCAGTTTTTGGAATCGACGCCAGCCATCGAAAAGTTTATGAGCGTGGCCGATTTGTTCTTGCTGCCTTCCGAGCAGGAGTCCTTTGGGCTGGTGGCCCTCGAGGCCATGGCCAGTGGGGTGCCGGTGGTGGCGAGCCGGGTGGGTGGGCTGCCCGAGCTGGTTGAGGAGGGGAAAACTGGCTTTTTGCGCCCGATGGGCGATGTGCAGGGGATGCTCGAGGCCGCCCTGGAAATCCTTTCTAACCGCACGCGCCGACGCAGCATGGGCGAGGCTGCCCGCGAGCGGGCCACCCAGCGCTTCCGGCCCGAGGTGGTGCTGCCCCGGTACCTCGAGGTTTACGAGAGAACCCTGGAACTGGCTCGAGTTCGTGATTGACACCACCCCCGTGCTACCGGGACCCGGGTGTGACTACCTCAAAGGTTACCGGCGAAACCACCAGGGTACAGGCCTTGACCAGCACCTTCTGGCCCCCCTCGAAATCAATGCTCTTCTCGTTGCAGGCGCTGGCCCCGGCATAGCCTTGTAGCTGACCCGCCACCCAGCCACCGCCCGAACCGGCCAGCGAGCCATCCGGGGGGATGCGCCGCGAAACACTGCCTGTACTGCTGATAGGGTGGCTCAAAGAGGTGTAGCTCGCAACGGTGCGGCTGGGATATAGCCTGAGCGAGCCGTATTGGGGCGTTT
>DAIUDO010000033.1:0-4522 GCA_036845585.1 Meiothermus sp.
TCCTGTATTTATCGCGCCCCCCTCATTTTTGCCGTGGGGGCTTTGCAACAGCCTAATACCGGATTCAAAAAGATGATTATTCAAATCAAAAACCATTGTGACTTGGTTGCGCCGCACGCGGCCAACTAGAATACCTGAGTACACCCCACCCCTCCCAACGGTCTGCGAAACCAGCGTCTTTCTTCCAAGGGGCGCTATGGCGTTCCTTGGATGCAACAGCGGTATCGCCATCCGCTACGCGGATAACTTCGGCCGGGTCGGTTCATCATCAGATGGTGACGAACCGACCGAATCTGATATAGCAACAACCCTCGTCTGGCAAACCTTCGCAATACGCCCCGGTAGGCCAGCCATCGGGTGCGGTTCCACTCGACAAGGTTACTTCCGAATAGCGAAGCCTTTGCGGGCAATGACCTCGATGATGGCTTGCATGAACCCGTCGGTTTCGGTGTCGGTGAGGGTGCGCTCAGGATGGCGGAATACCAGATGGAAGGCCAGGCTCTTGTGGCCCTTCTCAAGGGGCTGGCCCCTGTACACGTCGAAGATCTCCAGCCGCTCCAGATACCCCCCGGCGCCAGACCGGATGAGCTGTTCTACCTCGATGTAGGGCGTTTTTTCCGGTACCACCACCGCTAGATCGCGGGTGGCGGCGGGGAATTTGGCGATGTCCAAGAAGCTACCGGAGCCTTTGCTCAAGGGTAGGGTCAGCTCAAACAAGAATACTGGAGGCAGCTCCAGGGCCTGCAAGATTGCGGGATGCAGGGCGCCAATGGACCCTACGACCTGGTTGTTCCAGTGGACGGTTCCGCTGATACCGGGATGCAGGTGCGGCTGGGTTCCTTGCTCAACCCTTACCTGGCTACCCAGGTTCTGGGCGGCGGCCTCGAGCAGCCCCTTTAGGGCGAAGATGCTGCCCTCCAGGCCCTTTTGCCACAGACCGGGTACCGGATTTCCGCACAGCACGGCAGCCAGATGGGTGGTCTCGGTCTGGTTGAAGACACTGCCCACCTCGAAGAGCAGGAAAGGCCCCCGTTCGCCCTGGGTAAAAGCGGTCTGCAGGTTTTTGAGCAGCCCAGGATAAAGCGCAGTACGCAGGGCGGTGCGGTCAGAGGTCTGCGGGTTTTGCATGAACACGCTTGGGGCCGGAGCGCGCATCAGGGCGCATTCCTCCGGCGACGACCAGGAGTAGTTGAGCACCTCCTGGAAGCCCAGTCCGGCCATAACCTCTTTGAGCCTTTCCAGGGCCTCGTAGGGTTCGTCCACGCCAAGGTTGTCGGGGTGGGGGAAGAAACTCGGCAGGGTGTTGGGAATTCGTTCGTATCCCACGATGCGGGCCACCTCTTCGACCAGGTCCTCCTCGATGCTCAGATCGACCCGGTGGCTGGGGGGCGTGACCTCGAAAGCTCCCGCCTGGGAGGCCGGCTGCACGCTACAGCCCAGGCGGCGCAGCACCGCCAGCTGCTCGGCTTCGTCGTAGGCCATCCCGACCAGCCTCGAGGTGTAGTTGGGGCGGAACAGGATGGCCTGGATGGGCGGGGTGTGGTTGTGGTCGATGCGGTCTTGAGCTACCTCGATCCCATCGCCCCAGGTCTGCAACAGCTCCAGGCATCGATCGGCAGCCCGGATCTGTCCGTCAGGGTCTACCCCGCGCTCGAAGCGGTAGGAGGCCTCGGTTCTGAGGCCCAGGCGTCGAGCGGTGCGGCGCACCCTGACCGGATCGAAATGGGCCACTTCCAGGGCAATCTCGGTGGTGCCATCGCGGATCTCATCCTCGGCCCCTCCCATCACCCCGGCCAGGCCCGCTGGGCGGGTCAGGTCGCCGTCCTTGACGGTAATCAGCAGGTCGTGTGGGTCTAAGCTGCGCTCCTGGCCGTCCAGGGTGACCAGCTTTTCGCCCACCCGTGCCCGGCGCACCACCAGCCCCTCGCCGATGCAGCGGGCATCGTAGGCGTGCATGGGGTTGCCCAGCTCCAGCATGGCGTAGTTGGTGGCGTCTACAACGTTGGAGATGGGGCGCATACCCGCCGCGTACAGGCGGCGCTGTACCGCCAGGGGACTGGGCCCCACCCGGATGCCCCGTGCATAGGACAGGGTAAAGCGGTCGCAGGCCTGGGTGTCCTCGAGCCAGACCCTAAAAGGCAGGGGCATGGGGGTTGTTTTAGGCTTGGGCTCAGGGTGGATCAGGGTCATGCCCAGGGCAGCCAGGTCGCGTGCCACCCCATACACCGAGAGCCAGTCGGGGCGGTTGGGGGTGATCTCGATCTCGAGTACCTCGTCCGGGCCCCAGGCTTCGGCCAGCGGTGTGCCCGGCGGTAGCGCATCGGGCGCAAACTCCATCAGGCCGCTGGCATACTCACCTACCGCCAGTTCCTTAGGCGAGAGGGCCATGCCGTGAGACTCCACTCCGGCAATTGTGCGCAGCCTCAACTCGGTTCTGTCGGGCAGTACCGCACCCGGCAAGGCCAGCGCCACGCCCATACCGGCGCGGGCGTTGGGGGCCCCCGAGACCACCTGCACCTCCCGCCCAATGTCCAAGACCAGCTTGCGTACCTCCTTGCCGGGCATGGGTTCGACCTCGAGTACCCTGGCGAACACAATCTGGCCGTGCGGTGCGGCGAGCGACTGGATGGACTCGGTCTCTATGCCCAAAGAGGCCAGCATTTCCTCCAGGCGATCCGGGTGGGGGGCCTCGGGCAGGAACTCTTTGAGCCAGCTATAGACGATTTTCATGCGTACGTACCTCGCAGATGGCAAAAAGCGGTCAGAAAGCGGCTTTTTGTGCTGTACTAGCCCCTGAACTGCCGCAGGAAGCTAAGGCGATTCTGATAGAAGTACCGAATGTCCGGGATGCCATAGCGCAGCAGAGCCAGCCGCTCGACCCCCATCCCGAAAGCCCAGCCGGTCATGCCCTCGTAGGCCCTGCGCAGGCCGCGCTTTTCGCGGTAATCATCCACTGCTTTGAACAGGTAGGGATGCACCATACCGGCCCCGCCCAGCTCAAGCCACTTTTGCCGCTCGGGCCACCACATGGCAAACTGCACCCCCGGTTCCACGAAGGGGAAGTAAGTAGGCTGGAAGCGGGCCTTGCCCTCCTTCCCAAAGAGCCCTCGGGCCAGCTCGCCGATGGCACCCTTGAGGTCGGCCATGGTGATGTCTGGCCCTACTACCAGACCCTCGAGCTGATGAAACATGGCCTCGTGTGAGGCATCGGTCTGCTCGTAGCGGAACACCCGACCCGGCACCACAATTTTGAAGGGCGGGGTGTGCCGGATCATGTAGCGGATCTGCATCCCCGAGGTGTGGGTGCGCAGCACGGCCTGGCCCAGATGGTTCACGTCCTCGCCGAAGGGGCCCTGGATGGTAAAGGCAACTCCCTCAGAAGGCTGGCCCAGACGGGCCCAGAAGGTGTCTTGCATGTCGCGGGCCGGGTGCCACTCGGGCATGTTGATGGCATCGAAGTTGAAGAACTCGCTCTCGACCTCGGGGCCTTGCACCACGCTGTGGCCCAGGCGCCTGAAAATGTTCACCAACTCGCGGATGATCAGGCTGGTGATGTGTAATCCCCCGGATGGGAAGGCGTAGCCGGGGAGGGAGATGTCGATGGCTTCCTGCTCGAGCTGGGCCTGCAGTGCCGCATCCTTGAGCTGTGCTTCGCGGGCTTCCAGGGCGTTTTCCAGGGCCTGTTTCCATTCGTTCAGAATCCGCCCCCGCTCCCGGCGTTGCTCAGGTGAGAGCTGGCCCAGGACTTTCATCTCCTGGGTAATCAGACCGTTTTTGCCCAGATACTGCACCTTGAGCGCTTGCAAGCGCTCTAAGTTGGCGGCTTTGCCGATTTCGTCGAGTGCTGTGCTGACGTCCATTGAGCCTCCAGAAAATCCCAACCAGTCTATCCAAAAAGCAGGGGCGGCACACAGGCCGCCCACGAGAGAGCAGTGCGTCTCCCGCAGGCCTACCTAAAAAACCACCTCCCGTCCATAGACGTTAGACTACCACCTACGAACCTTCTGCTCAACTCTGGGTGGGCCCTTTCTTGGCCTGTGCTGGCCCTAATCGAGCGCCGGGTGTTTGTGCGGATATTGCCGAGGAAATGGCGAGTGGAGCCCATGAGGAGCACAGACCTTCGAACCGGCGGCAAGTTGCCGATGTGGGCTGGGAGAACATCGGTCCTCGAGGGACCCTTGGGAGCGCCCCCAGAACCGGTCTGTTTTTACTGTGGCGGCATCCCCCGATAACGCCGCAGGGTTTCCATGTCTTCCTGCACCAGGTCATCTCGCCAGGCCAGCGACTCCAGATGGTGCCGCAGTTCATGCAACAAGGTTTCCCAGATCTCGCCCTCCCAGTCAAAATCCGGATGATCTGCAGCGAGCGCCGCAAAAGAGCCGTAAAACAGGGCAATATGCCGGCCAAGACCCTCGTAGCCTCCCAGCAGCGAAGGGTAGCCGGGGTCGAGGTACTCGCCAAGACGCAGCAGCTGGGGCTCGTCGGGGTCGGGTTTGAGCTGCTCGAGCACGTGGATACCGTG
>DAIUDO010000033.1:4622-16585 GCA_036845585.1 Meiothermus sp.
ATAATCCGTCCGGAAGCAGTTTCTATCCAGCTTCCCCTGCCCCAGCCGATTCGACGTCTGGTAGAACAGGTATTCAGCCTCAAGAAGCAGGGCGTGGACTTTTTGCTGCTGCCTGATGTGCAACTGGGTGCGGAGGCCCGCCATGGCAGCCCTTCGTCCTGGATGGTGGATCTGGAGGCCACCCTGGGCCAGCTGGTGCCGGGGCTACCCCCGGTGCTGGTTGTGCCTGCCGAACGGACACCGGAGCTTGCTGGGCTGGCGGCCGAGGTTGGGCAAAACCTAACCCGTAACCCCATGCTGGCCCGGCGGGCCCTGGAGCGTAACAAGCATTTGCTGACCCCCACCCACCGGCCGCCCCAGCAGCCCGGGACCCAGCTAATAGGCCTTGTAGCCCAGCCCATGTTGAGCGACGATGCGGTCTGGTTAGCCGGCCTCGAAGCAGGCCTGGCCGAGCAGGGGCTGAACCTGTTTCTGCTTGACAAGCCCCCCGCCGAGCTACGGCTTGAGGGGACAAAACTCGGGCTGGCCCTGGAGTTGCCCACCGACCTCGAGGCCGCTGGTCTGCACCGCTACCTCTCGCGCCTGGGCAAGGTCAGGGGGCTGCTCTACGTGCACGACCCCACATACCTCCCACTGCCCAGGCCCTTGCGGCGCTTGCTAAAAAAAGACCCGCCCGCCAAGCCCTGGCGGCTGGTGGGGCTGGAGGAGCGCTGGGGTGAGGTAGCCCTCGAGCTAGCCAGGGAGCTGGGAACCTGATACACTGCGCAACTGCCCGGTCCCGCTGACGAACAGGTCAGAGGTCACGCTCTTGAACTGCCTGGAGGAATACACTGGTAACGATGCAAGGGTCTTCCCCCGAACCACCCTCAGACAGAACTGACCGGTCAGTTTTTGGTCCACTTCGGGCTCTGATGCCCTATCTGCAGCGCTATGGCCCCCAGTACCTGTGGGGTATGCTGGCCGGTATTGCTTCGGTGGGGATTGCTTCGCTGTCTCCGTACTTTCTGCGCCATGCGATCGACGCGATTCGGGCAGGGGAGGCCTATTTGGTATGGGTCTGGGCCATCCTTGGCGCGGCGGTGGCCTCGGCTTTTTTCTCCTGGGCCAACCGGCAACTGCTGGTGGTAGCCAGCCGCTATATCGAGCACGACCTGCGCCTTGACCTCTTCCGCAAAGCCCTGGTGCTGGACAGCTACTTCTACAACCAGAACCGCATCGGCGACCTGATGAACAAGTTCACTACCGACCTTGGCGCGGTACGCGAGATGCTGGGTGGCGGTATCAATATGGGCAGCCGCCTCTTGATGTTTGTGGGCTTTGCCATAGTGGCGATGTATCTGGTCAGCGTACCGCTGGCCCTGGTGCTTTCACTGGTATTTCCGCTGATTTTTGCGGTGATGTACTACGTGCTGCAGCTCATCGACCGGCGCTACCGCGAGAGCCAGGAGTCTTTCGACCGGATTTCCACGCGGGCCCAGGAAAACTTCTCGGGCATCCGGGTGGTCAAGGGGTTTGCCTTAGAAGACCTCGAGCTCAGGGAATTCCAGGCCCTCAACCAAGACTACATTGCCAAAAGCCTGGCCTTGACCCGCGTGGACGGTCCCGTGCGGGCCCTGATGGGGCTGCTGATGGGCCTGGCCGGCCTGATTGTGCTGTGGGTTGGGGGCGGTATGGTGATCCGGGACGAGCTTACCGCCGGGCAGTTCGTACAGTTCAACGCCTACCTGATGATGTTGGGCTGGCCCATCATCGGTCTGGGCTGGACCCTGACCATCTTCCAGCGGGGCTCCACCAGCTACCGACGGCTCGAGGAGTTCTGGCAGCAGCCGGCCCGCATCCAGGATCCCATAGCGTCAAAGCTGATCGAGCCCTCGAGTCTATCGGGGGAGGTCAAGTTCGAGGAGGTGAGCCTGGAGCTAGGGGGGCGCAAAGTGCTGGATGGCATCACCCTGACCATCCCCGAAGGCACCACCCTCGGCATCACGGGGCGCACCGGTAGCGGCAAAACCCTCTTGGTGAGCCTGATTCCCCGCCTGCTCGAGCCCACCTCGGGCCGAGTCTTGGTAGGGGGCTACGACGTGCGCGAGCTGCCCCTGGCTGCCCTGCGGTCCCTGATCGGCATGGTGCCCCAAGAGCCTTTCCTTTTCTCCGACACCCTGGCCGAGAACATCTGTTTTGGGCTGCCCGAGGCCGACCCGGCTAAGGCCGAATGGGCGGCAAAGCTGGCCGGGGTGCACGACGACATCCTCAGCTTCCCCAAAGGCTACCAAACCTCGCTGGGCGAACGCGGCGTGACCCTTTCGGGCGGACAGCGCCAGCGCACCGCTTTGGCCCGGGCCCTGGCCCGCCAGCCCAAAATCCTGATCCTCGACGATGCCATGAGCGCAGTGGATACCGAGACCGAGGCCCGCATCCTCTCCGGCCTCAAAAGCGTGCTGGGCCGGCAGACCACCCTGCTGATTGGCCACCGCACCTCCACCCTGCGCTATGCCGACTGGATCGTGGTGTTGGAGCACGGAAAGATTGCCGAGGAAGGCACCCACGAGATGCTCTTGGCCCAGGGAGGCCTCTATGCCGAACTCGACCGCATCCAGCGCCTGCAAGCCGAAGTAGATTAGCCGGAGCTTTATGCACGAAGAAGAAGCCTTCAAGAAGAGTTTTGATGCCAGGCTAGCCCGGCGCATACTGCGCTATGTACGGCCTTATTGGAAGCAGGTGGGCTTGGCCCTGCTGGCCCTGGTTGCGAGCACCCTCACCGCTGCCTCGACGCCGCTGTTTCTCAAGTACGCCATCGACCATGCCATCGTGCCGCGCGAGGTGCTCCCCCTGGCCCAGCGCTACGAGACCCTCCTGCTCATCTGTGCGCTTTTTTTGGCCGTGCGGGTGGTTGATTTCATTGCCAACTACGCTCAGGTTTACCTGATTAGCTGGGTGGGCCAGCACATCCTCTACGACCTGCGCTCAGAGATTTTTGCCAAGTTACAGCGGCTGCACCTGGGCTACTTCGACCGTAATCCGGTAGGCCGCCTGATGACCCGGGTCACCTCGGATGTGGATGCCATCAACCAGTTCATCACCGGCGGCCTGGTGGGTCTCATCGCCGACTTCGCCCTAATGATCGGACTGATGGGCTTTATGCTGGCCCTGGACTGGCGGTTGGCCCTGGTAGCCTTCGCCATCATGCCGGTCTTCCTGGCCGTAACCACCTGGATCCGGGGGGGGATGCGCCACGCCTACCGCGAGATGCGCCTGCGTCTTTCAAGGGTCAATGCCTCGCTACAGGAGAACCTGACCGGGGTGCAGACCACCCAGCTCTTCAACAGGGAGCCCAAAAACGAGCGTCTATTCAACCTGCTCTCCACCGACCTGCGCAAGGCCTGGGTGGAGATCATCAAGTGGTTTGCGCTGTTCTTCCCGCTGGTGGGCTTCATGGGCGAGGTGACGGTGGCCCTGGTGCTGTGGTACGGGGGTGGGCAGGTCATCCAGCAGGCCATCACCCTGGGACTGCTGGTGGCCTTCACCGACTACGTGAGGCAGCTGTTCCAGCCGCTGCAAGACCTATCCGAAAAGTTCAACATCTTCCAGGCCGCCATGGCCTCGGCCGAGCGTATCTTTGGGCTTCTCGATACCCCGGAGGAAGTGGCCGACAAACCCGGCGCACGGACGGTGCAGCGCTTCCGCGGCCAGATCGAGTTCGACCATGTGTGGTTTGCCTATGGCGGGCGCGGCGAGGGCAAAGCCACGGTGGCCGCGGCCGGCCCCGACGCCCTGCGCATTGAGGAGCCTACCCGCACCGAGGAGGGTGAGTGGAACTGGGTGCTGCGGGGGGTGAGCTTCCGGATACAGCCTGGAGAGAAAGTGGCCCTGGTGGGGGCCACCGGCGCGGGTAAGACCAGCGTGATTAGCCTCATTGCCCGCTTCTACGATGTGCAGCAAGGCTCGGTCAAGATTGACGGACTTGACGTGCGCGACTACGCCCAGCGCGACCTGCGTCGGGCCATCGGCATCGTGTTGCAAGACCCGTTCCTTTTCAGCGGCTCCATTGAGTCCAACCTGCGGCTGGGCGATGAGAGCATCCCGTTCGAGCGGATCCGCGAGGTCTGCGCGTTTGTGGGGGCCGACGAGTTCATCGCCCGGCTGCCCCAGGGTTACCAGACCCCGCTGCACGAGCGGGGTGGGGGGCTTTCCACCGGGCAGAAGCAGCTACTGGCCCTGGCCCGGGCCATCCTGCACAACCCCGACATCCTCCTCATTCTGGACGAGGCCACCGCCAACGTGGACGCCGAGACCGAGCAGAAGATGCAGGCTGCCCTCGAGCGGGTCATGCAGGGCCGCACCTCCATCATCATCGCCCACCGCCTCTCCACCATCCGGCACGTAGACCGCATCCTGGTCTTCCGCAAGGGCAAGCTGCTGGAGGAGGGCCGCCACGAGGAGCTGCTGCAAAAGGGCGGGTACTACGCCAAGCTCTACGAGCTCCAGTACGTGCATGGCAGCGGCGACTGAGCGTGATGGGTCGGTCAGGGCCTGGATTACCCAGGGCTGAACAAAGATGCTTAGGGTTTCGCATAGGAGGTTTTTATGCGAGGCTTTTGGTACGGTTTATTGGTGGTTTTAGGCCTAGCCCTCACCCAGACTGCCCCCAGGGTGGAGCTGGTGGGCTACGCGGTGCTGCCCGCCGATACCTTTGCAGCAGGCCCCCAAAGCGGTGCCTACCGCGAAACCCCCGGCTTTCGCGCCGCCAGTGCCCCCTTTGCCGGCCAGCCGGTGCAGGGGTTCAGCGCCATCCAGTTTGGGCCCCAGGGAACCTACTGGGCGCTCTCCGACAACGGCTTTGGCTCCAAGGCCAACAGCCCCGACTACCTGCTGCGCCTCTACCAGCTAAGCCTGCAACCCCGCACCGCCCAGGGTGGGGCAGGCAGCGTGCAGGTGCTGGGGTTTATCCAGCTGCGCGACCCCAACCGGCGCATCCCCTTCCCCATTCTGAACGAGAACACCCCCGAGCGGCTCCTGACCGGCTACGACTTTGATCCTGAGTCCTTCGTCATCGCCCCCGATGGCACCCTGTGGGTGGGGGATGAGTTTGGCCCTTACCTGTTGCACTTCGATGCCCAGGGGGTGCTGCTGGAGCCGCCCTATCCCACCCCCGATTTCGGAGCGGGCAAGGATCCCAGCAAGGACTTCGTGCGGGCTCCGCAGAACCCCCAGCTTCTGATGAACCCGGTGGGGCCGGGCCAGCCCTCCCCGGCCAATCTGCCTACCTCCAGGGGCTACGAGGGCATGGCCATCAACCCCAGCAAGACCCGGCTCTACCCCATGCTGGAGGGCACCGTGGCTGGCGACCCGCCGGGCACCGTGCGCCTGATGGAGTTTGACCTGGCCAGCAAGCGCTTTGTGGGCCTGGTGGGGCGGTACCGCTTCGACGAGCCGGATCATGCCATCGGCGACTTAGCCGTGGTCAACGAGAACGAGTACCTGGTGATCGAGCGCGATGGCCGCCAGGGCGCCGAGGCCCGCGCCAAGCGAATTTACAAGATCGACCTCACTCGGAAGGACGCGGAGGGCGTTTTCGCCAAGGAGCTGGTGGCCGACCTCCTGAGCATCGCCGATCCCAGGGGCCTGGCCCCTAGCAGCCAGCAGGGCCTCTTCCGCTTCCCCTACTTCACCATCGAGGACGTGCTGGTCTTGGACGCCAACACCCTCCTAGTGGCCAACGATAACAACTACCCGGCTACCGGGGGGCGCGGAGCCCAGGTCAAGGACGCCAACGAGTTCATCTGGCTGCGCCTGCCTACCCCGCTGCGCCTGGCCCCTGGCGTGGGACGCTAACCGCTCCGGCAGGACCGTGCGGGCATCGGCCCGCACGGTCCTACATTGCCGCCAGAGCCTCGCGATGCCGCTCGATGAGGGCCAGCAAGCGCGAGAGCAAGGCCTTTTCGGCCAACACCACCAGACCTTTTTGTTTCAGGGGTACCAGCACCAACACCCACTGCGGAAGGGAGATGACCGATAGCTGGGCTGGCTGTCCGGTTAGTTCGTTGGCCAGGTTGAGCAGGTCGTCGAAGACCATCTGGGCGCTCTTGGAGGCAAAGGGCAGGTTGCCCGCCACGACCTGACCGCCCTCGAGCAAGGCCACTGCCTCCACGCCGCGCATGTTAAGCTGATTCAGTAGCTCAGCCGGGTGGGTTGAAGAGGCAGAGGAGGGGGCAGGCTCCGGCCGGGAGGGCTGGGGTGGCGTTTCGAAAACATCGAGGAGGGACTCGAGGTCGGCCTCCTTGAGCTCCCGCATCAGGCTCTGGGCTGCAGCGTGCTCCTGGGCGAGTTGAACCTCGAGGCGTTCGGCATCCTCTAAGGCCCGGCGTACCTCCAGCAGACCGCTGACCCCCAGGCGGCTCAGGCGTTCGGAGGCCGAAGCTAGGAAATCGCACAGGGGTTTGAGGCGCAAAACGGTCTCGCCGCCCACGCTTTTGTGGGTCTGGTAGGCCTCGAGCAGCTCACCTATGCGACCGCCAAGCTCGGTTCGCAAGCTCTCCTGAGCCCGGCGCAGGCGGCCCAAGAGCGTGTGAATTTCGCCGAGGTCGGGCAGATCGCCGGCCTGCAAATAGGCCCGGGCCTGGGCTACCTTGTCCAAAAGCTCTTCACCCCCCAGGCCTCGCATACTGCGACCGGCCATCTCGTAGCGGGAAAGCTCTTCAGCGATGGCGCTGCGACGAGCCGTAACCAGCTCTTCTAGGGCGCGCTCCAGCGGCCTGGGATCGGCGATGCGACCGTGGGTTAGGGCCTCGCGGGTGGTCTGCAGAGGCTGTTTGAGTTCGAACAGCGATTCTTTGAGGGTCTGCTCGAGGTGGCGGATGCGGGCCTCAAGGGCCTCCAGCCTGGTAGCCACAAGCCCTTTGGCCCGATCGACCAGCACACCAACCTTGTGTTCCAGCTCGACAAGGTTGCCCTCGTGCTCAAGGGCCGAAAGCAGGGCTTTTTTGTCGTCCTCGAGGCTATCCAGGGAGGGCAGGGCCTGTACAGTAGCCCGCAGCCCCATGCGCCGCAAGCTCTCCTCCTCGCGCTCGCGGGCAAGCTGGGTGAGCAGCTCAGACAGCTCTTGGCGAAGGGTTTGTAAGGCCGACTCGGAGATGTCCGGGCGAGCCAGGGCCGCCAAGAAGGACTCCACCGGGGGCCGACCACGGAAAGGCGAGAGGGAGTGTTCGGCCTCGGTGCGCAAGGTTGCCAGAGCTTGGGCTAGGCGGGCCTGTCGCTCAAGAACCTCACGGTGGGTCTTTTCTTCGGCCTCGAGGTGGGCCACAACCCGCTCTAGCTCGTCGAATTCCTGAGGAATGCCGCCCGCCTGAAGGGTTTCCAGCACCACCTCCAGCCGGGCCTGGACCGGAGCGGTTTTCTCCGAGGGCAGCTCTAGGCGGCCCAGACGATCGGACAGCCACTCGTAGCGCACCCGCGCTTCAGAAAGAGCCTCCGTGTGGGCGATTTTGAGCTGTTCGGTAAAAGCAGCCAGGCGCTCGCCTAGGGGATTGCCGGCCATGAGTTCGGCCTGCAGCGCTGCCAGTTCGGTGGCAATGGCTGGGATGCCGAGTACGGCGGAATAGCGCTCCTTGAGCGAGTCCAGGTGCCGGGCATCCTCGGCCACGTCAATTTCGCGGATGCGCGACTGCTGTTCGGCGCTCAGAGAATCAAAATCCAGATCGAGTTCCAGGGCCCCCTCGTCGAAGCCGTCTGAATCGGACTTTATGACCATATCCTCCACCGTGGGGTCTTTGAGGACCACCTGCGGCTCGGTGGGGCGATCGGAGGCCGGGATATCCTCGATGGTGTCGAGGGTAATGGCTCCCTCGCCGGTGGGGTTTTGCACCACCGAAGACTCCACCAGCTTGCGCATCTCGGCTGCAAGGGCTCGGGCCCGCTCGACCTCGGCTACTGCCAGGGTCTCCTGGGCGTGGGCCTCCTGAATCTGGCGTAGAAGGTTTTCCAGCCGGCGCACCTTGGGGCCGCCCACGCTCTGCACCCGTTGCAAGGCCATCTCGAGGTCGGCAATGTCGCGGGTCTGGCGCAGCAGGGCCGATTGTAGTTTCTCTTCGAGTTGCCCCAGCACCTCTTGCCCCTCGCGGAGCAATGCCTGTACGGTCGGGGCTTCTGGGTTTTGCTTGATAACGTTGAGCAGGCCACGTAAACGCCCAACCTCGGGCCAGTCGAGGTATAGGGTGAAGCGCTTGAGGCCGGCCTCGAGGTCGGCCAGGATGCTGTGGGCGTGGGCTGAGAGCCTTGTAGAGCTGGTCTTCGCGCCGTCTGGGCTGGCAATGCCCAGTTTCTTGAGCATCTCTTCGACGTGGCTGCGGGCTGTGTTGGGGCTCATTTTGCTCTGCAGCTCACGATAAACCAGCTGCTTGAGTATCACTTCGGCATGGTCTGCTTCCAGTTTGTCTGGGCTGACACCAAGCCGGCGTACCCCCTCTTCCAGCACCATACGGGTGCGCTCCCCCAGTATGGGCTCGAGGGACTTATTGAGGGTCTGATACAACGACAAGCCCTGACCTCCCTTTTGGACCTTGGGTATAGCCACCCTCTACAGTGTATAGCGCACCCCGGCCCCTGGTGGTTCAAAACGACATTAAGAAATCCTCACAGCCAGCGTAAGGCAGCTCTGGAAGTCGGGCCAGTATTCCCACAGCTGTGTAGGCCACCCTGTCTCAACCAAGGCCCTAGCGGAACCGTTGCTCATGTCGGCAGTGTACACCGGTTGGAACGCTCTCCTCGATGGGCAGGCTAGGTTGAGCGCTTTCAGCACCCGTCGTTGGGGTGAGCGAGTCGGTGAGTACTCGGAAATTACGCCCAGTACACAGTTATACCAGACTCTTACGAACGTAGTCTGGTTCAAGAGATTAGGGGTCTCGCGAGGCCATCACAGCTCATCGGCCAGAAGGGCCTCGTAGGTTTGCTCCCGTCGGATGACCTCCCAGCCCTGGCCGGTCCACAGCAACTCGGCCGGGCGGGGGGTGTCGAGGTAGTTGCTGCTCATGCTGCTGGCGTAGGCGCCGCCCTGCAGGATGGCCAGCAGGTCGCCCTCTTTGGGTTCGGGCAAGGTGATGTCCCGGGCCAGCACATCGCCCGACTCACAGGCGGGGCCGGCCAGGTCGTAGGTTTCCTTGATGGGGTTTTTGTACAGCGGCTCCACCGGGTGCACCGCGCCGTAGAGCATGGGCCGGATGAGCTGGCTCATGCCCGCGTCGATCAGCAGATAGTTGCGGCGGGTGCGCTTGACGCCCCAGCAGCGCGTGACCAGCACCCCAGCCTCGGCGACCAGGTAGCGACCGGGCTCGAGCCATAGTTCTACACCGTGTTGGCGGGCCAGAGCGGCGGCCTGGGCGCCCAGCCCGCCCAGATCGAGGCCCAGCCCAAAGCCGCCGCCCAGGTTCATAACCTGGAAGGGGCCGTGGGCGCGGTAGAGGTTGTCCATCATTGCGTAGCCTGCCTGGTAGTCTTCGGGGTGCTCGAGGGCCGAACCCAGGTGAATGTGTAGCCCCAGCACCTCCAGGCGGCTCCGACGGGCCAGTTCCAGAGTCGGCCCTACCTCTTCGGGCAAAAGGCCAAACTTGCTATCGCCGCGCCCAGTAGCCAGATGGTCGTGGGTCGCGATGGGTAGGTCGGGGTTGACCCGCAGCAGGACACGGGCTTTGGGCAGCATCCAGGCTGTCCGCCGGAGGTCGGCCAGCGAGTCCAGGCCCAGGATGGGAAGGCCCATACGGCCAAGCTCCTCCAGCATGGTAGGAGTCTTGACCGGCCCATTCAACAGCACCTCGTTGCGCTGGAAACCGGCCTTGTAGGCCCGGTACACTTCGCCCAGGCTCACCGCCTCGACGAAAATGCCCCGCTCCAGCAGCCGCCGCAGCAGGCCCAGGCGGGGGTTAGCCTTCATAGCGTAGAAGATTTCCGCGCCGGGAAAGGCTTTATGCAGGCGGTCTATGCGCTCAAAAACCACCGGCAGATCGTAGGCATAGAAGGGGGTCGGGAAGTTTTGGGCAGCTACCCTGAGGGCTTCCTTAAACTCGGGCCGTAGGGCAGTGTAGGATGGGGTCATGCTCATCGGCGTTACACCTCAATCGCGCAGCACAGAGGGCTGGATTCGTACCAAGATCTGGGGCCTGCTCGAGCCCTACGTGCGGGCGCTGGAAACCCAGGGTGCAGGTATTGTAATCCTACCCCCACAGCCGAGCGATAGGCTCGGTGCCATCCTGCACAAGCTGGATGGGGTCTTGCTGCCAGGGGGGGCGGATGTAGACCCGGCCCATTTTGGCGAGGAGCCCATTCCACAGATGGGGGAGGTAAGCCTCGAGCGCGATGAAGTGGAGCTTTTTGTGGCCCGCTACACGGCCCTGCACGGCATCCCCACCCTGGGAATCTGCCGGGGTATCCAGGTGATGAACGTGGCCCTGGGGGGCAGTCTATACCAGGACTTACCCGCTCAGGGCTTCGGTACCATACAGCACAGCCAGAAAGCCGAGCCACCGGTGCTCTCCCACAGCGTGGAGCAGGCTGGCCCCAGCCCGCTCAACAGGCTGTTTGAACCTCGCTTCCGGGTCAACTCCTACCACCATCAGGCCCTCAAAGACCTGGCCCCAGGGCTACACCCTGTTGCGACTGCACCGGATGGCATCGTGGAAGCGGTGGTGCTGGAGGGCCATCCCTTCTACTTTGGAGTGCAGTGGCACCCCGAACTGTTGCCGGAGCAGTGGGGGATCTTCCAAGCGCTGGTCGAGGCCGCTGCAAAGCAACCTGTTGGCTGAGTGGGCCCTCAGCCCAGAGGCGTGACCGAAAGCCCGTTCGTCCCGCGACGCCCTGCTGTGTGATGGGCGTTTGGGTTGGCGCAATAGCAGGTTCCACACAGGGCTGACATGACCCGTGTGCACTAAAATACAGCCCATGTACCGCCCTCGCCTCCTCACCCCCGGCCCGGTCGAACTGCACCCCAAAGCCCTGGAAGCCCTTTCCCGACCCCAGCTCCACCACCGCAGCGACGCAGCCAAGAGGATTTTTTTGCATGCCAAGGCCGGCCTCGAGTCCGCCTTCCACACCCAGGGCCAGGTCTTGATGCTTACCGGCTCGGGCACGGCGGCCATGGACGCGCTGGTGCATAACCTGTTTTCGCCGGGCTCGAGGGTGCTGGTGCCGGTACAGGGCAACTTCTCCGAGCGTTGGGCCAAGATTGCTGCCGAAGCGGGGCTGGAAGTTGTGCGCCTCGAGCTCGAGTGGGGCCGGGTGGTGCAACCCGAACACCTCGAGGCCCCCGAAGGGCCTTTCGACGGTCTGCTGCTCACCCATTCCGAGTCGTCTACCGGTGCCCTTAACGACGTGCGCACCCTGGCCCAGGCCTTCAAGGCCCGTTTCCCCGAGGCGTTGGTGGTGGTGGATGCCATCACCAGCCTCTTCGTCACCGAATTCGAACTGGAGGGCTGGGGCCTGGATGCCGCAGCTTGTGGCTCACAAAAAGGCCTGATGTGCCCGCCGGGGCTGGCCTATGTGGCCCTCTCGCCCCGCGCCCTCGAGCACCTAAAGCCGCGCGGCTTCTACCTCAACCTGGCCGCCGAACTCAAGGTGCAGAGCTCGGGTGAGTCGGCCTGGACCCCGGCCATCAACCTGGTGGCCGCCACCGCAACGGTTCTGGAGGAACTGCTGCCCCAGCTTCCCGAGCACATCGCCCTCAAGAAACAGCAAAACGAGATCTTGTATGCTGCCGGCGAGCAGCTTGGCCTGCGGGCCGTGCCCGAGGTTCGAAGCCCGGCCACCACCTGCTTCTACCTGCCCGAGGGGGTGAGCTATGCCCAGGTCAAGGAGGCCTTCGCCGCCCGCGGGGCCACCATTATCGGCGGGCAGGGCCAGCTCAAGGGCAAGGTATTCCGCCTCTCGCTGATGGGCTACTCCGACCTCTACGATGCCCACGCCGTGGCGCAGATGATGCGGGA
>DAIUDO010000034.1:0-16547 GCA_036845585.1 Meiothermus sp.
GAAGGGGATGGGTTTTATACCTCCCCCACACCCCTTATAAAACTTAAGCGCGGCTTCGTTTCTAAAAACGTTACGGTAGCTCCTCTATCCATCAGCGTTACGGCGTTTACACAGCTAAAAAACGAGAGCATGTTTATGCGCGCACCTCTGGCACGTATAATCGGCTCGGAAGCAACACCAAGGAGCCTGTGGTATGAATCGAGTTGAGCGTCTCCAAACAGTTCTGAGGGCTGCCCAACAGCACCCCGTGTACGCCGAAAAACTGGCCGGAATCAACGCTGCCAGTATCACCCCCGAGACCATCGACCAGCTTCCCCTGACCACCCGTCAGGAATGGCTGAGTTACCTTCAGGCCAACCCCAAGCCCCCCCAGGGTGCTGCCCTGATGCACCTCACGCCCAGTCCGGCTATCGGCTGGATGCCCGAGTACCTGTCTGTTGAGGACGTGACCTACCAGGCCGAGGCCCTGGCCGGGCAGATGCGCAGCCTGGGCGTAGCTGGCAAGAAAGCCCTGGTGGCCTTCGGATATCATGTTTTTGCCGGCGGCTGGCTTTTCCACGAGGCCCTGCAGCGGGCCGGTGCGATGGTGCTGCCGCATGGCCCCGGTGAAGCCGAGCGAATCGTTCAGCTTCAGCAGCAGTACGGCCTGGACGTGCTGGTTTGCAATCCCAGTTTTGCTATGAAAATTGCTCAGGCGGGTGGCAGGTTCGAACTGCTTATGGCCGGCGGCGAACCCTTCACCTCGGTCCCGGGGTATCGTGAAAAACTGGAGCAAGCCATCGGTGGGGTTGCGGTGGATGCCTACGGCACTTCCGAGCTGGGGGTAGTTGCCGGCGAAGGCCTGGAGAAGGACGGCCTGTGGGAAATTCCCGAGATGGCTATTGTTGAGGTGCTCGACCCCGAGACCTTGCAGCCAACCCCCGATGGCGAAAAAGGGGAGATGGTAGTCACCTCGCTCTCGCGGACCCTGATGCCCATGGTTCGCTTCCGAACCGGGGATCTGGCGGTGGTCATGCGCAAAGCCGGTCGGGTAAACCTGCCCAAGGGTGTGATCGGTCGCACCGATCTGATGGTCAAGGTCAAGGGGGTCAAGCTATACCCCACCGAGCTGGCACCAGTGCTGATGGCCTTTGGCATTGATCCGCGCGCGGGCGCGCAACTGGTGGTTGAGAGCAAAGAAAGCGGTACCGACAAGCTCACCCTGCGCATCAAGGCCGAAGCCGTACCGCCCCAGCTGGGCCCGGCTTTACAGCAGGCGACCGGAATTCGCCTCGATGATATTCAGGCCGACCCAGCCCTCGAGGGCCCACCCTTGGTGGATAAGCGCTACTGAGATGAACCTCGAGCCCTACTGCGGGCCCGCCAGTGGGCATCCGCGGGTATCTGCCGGGTAGGCGGTTCGCGTTTTGTGGGATGCTATAGCTATCTACACTCACGGTACGCGGGGGTATCCACAAAACCCCAGGGTAGGGACATCTACAATCTTGGTATTGGTTCCAAAATAATATTGTGGAGATACGACATTTGCGTCGTTAAGGTGAAAGTGTAAGATGTTGGCGGCATGAGGGCGCGAGGTTTCTGAGGTCTGCGACACTTCGTGAAGACCGGCACAAGCTCGAGCCGCTCAAGAGGAGGTAAATGTCACCCATAAGCGAGTATCAGGCACTTTTGGTGTACCTGGCAGTGGCGGTGGGAATCGCCATTCTGGCAACCGTGGTGGGCGCTGTCCTGGGCCCCAAGAAAGGCGGTCGTTTCAAGCTGATGCCCTATGAATCGGGCAACGACCCTGCGGGCGAGGTCAAGCGCTTCCCGGTGCATTACTACGCGGTGGCCATGCTGTTCATCATCTTCGACGTGGAGGTTGCCTTTTTGTGGCCCTACGCGGTAAGCGCCGGCACGTTGGGGGTGGTGGGCTTTGTGGGGCTGCTGCTGTTCACGCTGCTTTTGTTCGTGGGTTTCCTTTATGAGTGGTACAAGGGTGTGATGAAGTGGCACTGACCGGCTGGGAGCCTGGGACAGAGAACTCTTGAGCGGTCACGAGGTCTGCTTTCGCCTGTCCTGGGTAGGGAGGTTTTTTGAATGGCAAGCATCGCCGATTTGTTTACAAAAGATGTCCAGGAACTCGAGGCCGAGGGGGTGCTCTTCACCACCCTGGAGAAACTCATCGCCTGGGGCCGCTCCAACTCACTCTGGCCGGCCACCTTTGGCCTGGCCTGCTGTGCCATCGAGATGATGGCCTCGACCGATGCCCGCAACGACCTATCGCGCTTTGGCTCGGAGGTCTTCCGGGCCAGCCCCCGTCAGGCCGATGTGATGATTGTGGCCGGGCGGCTTTCCAAGAAAATGGCCCCAGTGATGCGCCGGGTCTACGACCAGATGCCCGATCCCAAATGGGTCATCTCGATGGGGGCTTGCGCTAGCTCGGGCGGGATGTTCAACAACTACGCCATCGTGCAGAACGTAGACAGCGTGGTACCGGTGGACGTGTTTGTACCAGGCTGCCCGCCGCGCCCCGAGGCCCTGATTTACGCGGTGATGCAGCTTCAGAAGAAAATTCAGGGCCAGGCCCGCGACGACCAGGGCCGCAAGCTACCCAAGGTGGAGGCCTGGAAGCGCTAAGTGAGGAAAGCATGCGAAGACTCGAGCAGTTCCTGGAAAAAGCCGAGGCGCAGGGTTGGGCTGTGGAGCAGGTTCACGGCAACACCTGGGTGGTGGTGCCCAGGCAGGCCATCAAGCCCCTGATGGCCGAGCTCAAAGCCCAGGGCTGGAACTACCTGGCCGACGTGGTGGGCGTCGACTACCTGACCTATCCCAGCCCCAAGCCCGAGCGCTTCTGCGTGGTGTACGAGCTGGTCTCGCTTCCGGGTTACCAGGATGGCGATGGCAGCCGGGTATTTGTGCGGGTCTATGTGCCCGAGACTGATCCCCAGGTACCCAGCTTGACCGACTTATGGATGGGGGCCGACTACCTCGAGCGGGAGGTCTACGATATGTTCGGCATCCGCTTTGAAGGACACCCCGACCTGCGCAAGATTTTGACTCCGGAGGACCTCGAGGGTCACCCCCTGCGCAAGGACTACCCCCTGGGCGAGACCCCCACCCTTTTCAAAGAAGGCCGCTTCATCGACCCCGATGCCTTCAGGGCGGGTCTGGCGGGCAACCGCCCGGGCATGACTGGCTGGCGCGGCGGAACCCGCAAGGGATACCAGGATGCAGCCGATGAGGTGCAAAAAGCGGTCCAGGGAGGGAACTGATGGTACGCGACCCGCAAAAGCTACACAGCCCCTCGGTCGAGGCGTACGACATTGCCGATGCCCCTGAGCTCAAGTCGGAGGTGATGACCCTCAACGTGGGGCCGCAGCATCCTTCCACCCACGGGGTGCTGCGGGTGGTGGTGGATCTCTCGGGTGAGCAGATTCTGCGCCTGACCCCCCACATCGGGTACCTGCACACCGGCTTCGAGAAGAACATGGAGCACCGTACCTACACTCAGTGCATCACCTATACCCCGCGTATGGACTATCTGCACAGCTTCGCCCACGACCTGGCCTACGCCCTGAGCGTGGAGAAGCTGGTGGGGGCCGAGGTACCGCCGCGGGCCCAGATCATCCGGGTGATGCTCAACGAGCTGTCCCGCATCGCCTCGCACCTGGTTTTTTTGGGGACTGGGCTGCTGGACTTTGGGGCTCTCACGCCTTTTTTTTACGCCTTCCGCGAGCGCGAGGCGGTCCTCGATTTATTTGAGTGGGTCTCGGGCCAGCGCTTCCACCACAACTACATCCGCATTGGGGGCCTCAAGGAAGACCTGCCGACGGAGTTTTTGAGCGAGGTTAAGAGGTTTCTCGTACAGATGCCGGCCCGCATCGACGAGTACGAGGGGCTGTTTCGCGAGAGCCCCATCTTCTACGAGCGGGCCAAGGGTGTGGCGGTCATTCCAGCTGAGGCTGCCATCAACCTATCGCTCACCGGTGGTAGCCTGCGGGCCTCAGGGGTGGCCTACGACGTGCGCAAGGCCTACCCTTACGCGGGCTACGAGACCTACAAGTTTGATGTGCCTGTGCTGTACGGGGGCGATGTTTTCGATCGGATGATCATCCGCATCCTGGAGATGCGCGAGTCGGTCAGGATCATCCAGCAGGCTGTGGAGCGCCTCGAGGCCCTGGGCCCCGGCCCCATCCGCGACCCCAACCCACAGATCTCCCTGCCGCCCCGGCATCTGTTGGAAACTTCGATGGAGGCGGTCATTTATCACTTCAAGCTGGTCACCGAGGGTTTCCACCCGGCTCTGGGTGAGGTGTATGTGCCTACTGAGAGCGCCCGCGGCGAGCTGGGCTACTACATCATCTCTGATGGGGGCTCGATGCCCTATCGGGTCAAGGTGCGGGCCCCCAGCTTTGTTAACCTGCAGAGCCTGCCCTATGCCTGTAAAGGGGTACAGATGGCCGATATGGTGGTGGTCATCGCCTCGCTCGACCCGGTGATGGGGGACGTGGACCGGTAGCGTTCAGGAGGAGTATGGGATTTTTTGACGACAAGCAAGATTGGCTGCAAGAGGTATTTGGCCAGTACCCCGACCGGCGAGCGGCTTTGATGCCCATGTTGCGCCGCGTCCAGCAGGAAGAAGGGTATATCTCCACCGAACGCCAGCAGGAAATTGCCCAGATTCTGGGAACTACCGCCACCGAGGTGGCCGGGGTGATGAGCTTTTACAGCTACTACCAGGCCCTGCCCACCGGCAGGTACCATCTCCAGGTCTGCGCCACCCTGAGCTGCGCCATCGGCGGAGCCGATGAGCTGTGGGATGAGCTGGTGCAGACCCTGGGCGTCCTGCGGGGCGAGGTCACCCCGGACGGCCTGTTCAGCATCCAGAAGGTGGAGTGCCTGGGTAGCTGCCACACCGCCCCGGTCATCCAGGTCAACGACGAGCCTTACGTGGAGTGCGTGACCAAGGCCCGCCTGCATGCTCTGCTAAAGGGCCTGCGTGAGGGTAAGCGCCTGGAGGAGATCGAACTGCCCGGCCGGGTGGGCCACGAGGTGCACGTGCGTGGGGAGGAGGTGGGGGCATGAACGGGCCGATTGTGAGCGGCAAGGACCCCCGCTTCGAGAAGACCCTGTACAAGCAGGTGGGCCAGCCCGGCTCCTGGACCCTGGACTACTACCTGGCCCACGGAGGGTACCAGGCCATCCGCAAGGCCATCGAACGGGGCCAGGACTGGGTGATCGAGGAGGTCAAGAAGTCCGGGCTGCGGGGCCGGGGTGGGGCGGGCTTCCCCACCGGGCTTAAGTGGAGCTTCATGCCCAAGAACGACGGCAAGCAGCACTACATCGTCTGCAACGCCGACGAGTCGGAGCCGGGCAGCTTCAAAGACCGTTACCTAATGGAGGACGACCCCCATCAGCTCATCGAGGGGATGTTGATCGCTGGGGTGGGCATCCAGGCCAGCAAGGGCTACATCTACATCCGCGGGGAGTACCGCCGGGCCTACGACCGGCTGATGGGGGCCATCCGCGAGGCCTACGCCCGGGGCTACCTGGGGCAGAACATCCTGGGTACCGGGTTCAGCTTCGACCTGTACGTGCACCGGGGGGCGGGGGCCTATATCTGCGGGGAGGAGACCGCCCTGATGAACAGCCTCGAGGGCTTGCGGGCTAACCCCCGCATGAAACCGCCCTTCCCCGCCCAGGCCGGCCTGTGGGGGATGCCCACCACCATCAACAACGTGGAGTCGCTTTGCTCGGTGGTGCACATCGTGGCCCGGGGGGCCGACTGGTTTGCCAGCATGGGCACCGAGCGCTCCAAAGGGCACAAGCTTTTCCAGGTGAGCGGGCCTTTTCGCCGCCCCGGGGTTTACGAGCTGCCGCTGGGCACCACCTTCCGCGAACTGCTTTTTGACTGGGCCGGTGGGCCTACCGAGCCCATCCAGGCCATCATTCCGGGGGGCTCGTCCTGCCCGCCCCTACCCTGGACCGACGAGGTTCTGGATACCCCAATGGACTACGAGTCCATAAGCGCCAAGGGCTCGCTGCTGGGCACCGGGGGGGTGATCGGCATCCCGGCCAGCATGAGCATGGTGGATGCTATGTGGAATGTGACCCGCTTCTACGCCCACGAGTCCTGCGGCAAGTGCACCCCCTGCCGCGAAGGGGTCTCGGGCTGGATGGTGGGTTTATTCCAGAAAATTGGCACCGGGCAGGGCCAGAAAGGCGACGTGGAGCTTTTGGAGAACATGCTCGACCAGATCGAGGGCCGCAGCTTTTGTGCTTTAGCCGATGCGGCCTGCTGGCCGGTGCGTGGCAGCCTGAAGCACTTCAGAGACCAGTTTGTGCAAACGGTTGAGGGTGGCCGGGCGGTGGAGCGGATGGGAAGTCGCTGGGGGTGATGCAAGGCATGGCAAAGGTCACGGTCAATGACAGAACGGTCGAGGTACCCAACGGTACCTCGGTGATGGATGCGATCTTCCACGCAGGCTACGATGTGCCCTTGTTCTGTGCCGAGAAGCACCTCTCGCCCATTGGGGCCTGCCGGATGTGTCTGGTGCGAACTGGCGGCCCGCGCAAGGGGCCCGATGGCAACTACATCCTGGAGGACGGTCGGCCCAAGATCTTCTGGATGCCCAAGCTGCAAGCGGCCTGCATCAGTGCGGTCAGCGACGGGATGGTAATCGACACCCTGAGCGACGAGGTGCGCCACGCCCAGTCCGGGATGGTGGAGCTGACCCTGGCTAACCACCCCTTGGACTGCCCGACCTGCGACAAGGGCGGGGCCTGTGAGCTACAGGATCGCAGCTACGAGTACGGCTTGGTGGACAAGTTCTACCAGCCCGACCCCCTCGAGCTGCCCATGTACACCCGCTTCGAGCTGACCCGGCGGCACGTGGACAAGCATCACGCCCTCTCGCCTTTTATCGTGCTCGATCGGGAGCGCTGCATCCACTGCAAGCGCTGTGTGCGCTACTTCGAGGAGATTCCCGGCGACGAGGTGCTGGACTTTATCGAGCGGGGGGTGCACACCTTCATCAACAGCGAGGAGGAGGGGCTGCCCTCCAACTTTAGCGGCAATATCGTGGACATCTGCCCGGTAGGGGCCCTACTGGATCGCACCGCCCGCTTCCGCGCCCGCAACTGGGAGTACGACACCACCGAGACCACCTCTATGGACGATGCCTGCGGGGCGGCCATCGCGGTGGACACCCGTAGCGGGGCCCTCGAGCGCATCCGGGCCGCCGAGCGCCGTGAGGTCAACCAGATCTGGATCGCCGATGCGGCCCGCTTCGGCCACGAATGGGTCAACCAGAACCGCCTGCGCACCCCCTGGGTACGCCGCGAGGGTCGGCTGGTGGAGGCCACCTGGGAGGAGGCCCTGGCCGCCATCCGCCAGGGGCTTTCGGGCCTGCCGAGGGACCAGATCGGGCTTTACCTCTCGGGAAGCAGCACCCTCGAGGAGGGCCTGGCTGCCGTCGAGCTGGCCGAGGCCCTGGGTACCCCCCACCGCGACTTCCAGGGGCGCACCCTCTACCCAAGCCTGACCTTCACCCCGGCCAGCTTCGAGGAGCTGCTCGACGCGGCGTTCGTGCTGGTGCTGGGCGACCCCGCCGAGGAAGCCCCCACCCTGCACCTGCGCCTTTCTGAGTACAGCCGGGGGCTCAAACCGGCGGCCCCTCTGGGCCACGGCACCCCTTTTGCCGACCTCAACATCAAGGAGCGGATGCCCCGCCTGACCCACAAGCTGGCCCTGTTTAGCCCCTATCCTTCGCCCACCGCTAAATGGGCTGAGGTCAGCGCGGTGCACGCCCCGGGGCTGGAGGCGGCTTTGCTGGGGGGCTTGCTGGGTGAGGCCGAGGCCCCGGCCGGCCTCGAGGCCAAGCTGGCCTGGGTGCGCCAGCGGCTGGAGGAAAGCCCCAAAACGGTGCTGGTGTTGGGGGCTGGGGTGCTCAACCAGCCCGAGGCAGCGCGGAAGGCCCGCCAGCTGGCCGAGCGCCTGGGCGCCAGGGCGATGTGTATGACCCCGGCGGCCAACGCCCGGGGCCTGGAGGCCCTGGGGCTTTTCCCGGGCAAAGGCGGGGCGGCCTGGACGGAGTCCGGCCCCAAGGCGGTCTACTACACCTTCCTGCCCACCGAGGCCCAGCTCAAGGCGGCCTCCTTCCGCATCCTCCACCTCACCCATCCTCACCCCTTGGCCGAGCGCTACGCCGATGTGCTGCTGCCTGGCCAGACCCCTTACGAGAAGCGGGGGCACACGGTCAACCTGGAAGGCCGGGTACTGCCCCTCGAGCCCGCTGCCATCCAGAACGAACAGGCCGATGGAGCGGTGGCCGCGCTGGCCCTGGTGGCGGAAGCACTGGCCGTCAGTACCCCCATCCGCATGGTGCGTCAGGCCACCAGGGTGCTCCAGGAAAAGCACAAACTCCCGACAGGGATGCAGCGTTGGCTTCCCAAAGCGGTGGCCTGGGTGGCCCCCGAGGCCCCGGCTGGTGGGCTCTACTTGCGGCCGACCATGTGGCGGCGGGAGCAGCTTGTGGGTGCGGTGGCCCAGGCCGTGCCGGTGAAGCTCGAGCTGAGCCCTCAGACTGCCAAGGCCCAAGGCCTGGCCGACGGTTTCCGGGTTGAGTTGGAAACCCCGGCAGGCCCAGAGCAACTCGAGGTGCGGGTAGTGCCGGGCCTGCCGGATGGGGTGCTGTACCTACCTGCCCTGGGAGCCTGGGCCGGGCGTCGGCTCGAGGCCCGGGTGTTGGTCGGAGGTGAAGTGTGAAAACCCCATACCTTCTGGGCGTAACATTGTTTTTTGGAGCGGCAGCCTTGGCGGCCGAAGCCGGCCCTGCCCAGGCCACCGACCCCTTGTGGATGGTGGGCCTTAAGGCTTTCCTGGTTATTTTTGGCTTGCTTACTGCCTTTGCCTACATGACCCTGATCGAGCGGCGCCTGCTGGCCCGCATCCAGATTCGCCAGGGACCTAACCGGGTGGGGCCGACCGGGCTATTGCAGCCCCTGGCCGATGCCATCAAGTCCATCTTCAAGGAGGACCTGGTGGTCAGCCGGGCCGACAAGGTGGTCTTCGTGCTGGCCCCGATGATCTCGGTCACCTTCGCGGTCATGACCTTCGGCCTAATTCCCTTCGGCCCCAAAGACGCTTTCTTTGGCTACGACCCGTGGGTGATCAACCTGGACGTGGGCATCCTGTACGTTTTTGCGGTTTCGGAGATGGCCATCTACGGCATCTTCCTGGCAGGCTGGGCCTCCAACTCCAAGTACTCGCTGCTGGGCTCGCTGCGCTCCTCGGCCTCACTGATTTCCTACGAGCTGGCCCTGGGCATCAGCCTGGTGGCCCCGGTGGTGTTGGTGGGGTCATTGAACCTCCAAAACATCGTCAACTGGCAGTACGAAAATGGCTGGCTGATTCTGTACATGCTCCCAGCCTT
Source organism: Meiothermus sp. (assembly GCA_036845585.1). Lineage (GTDB taxonomy): Bacteria > Deinococcota > Deinococci > Deinococcales > Thermaceae > Meiothermus. The sequence continues at coordinate 9,417 of DAIUDO010000034.1, forward strand.
TGCCATCTTCCTGCTGACCAGCATGGCCGAGGCGGCCCGCACACCCTTTGACCTTCCTGAAGCCGAGCAGGAATTGGTGGGGGGCTATAACACCGAGTATAGCTCGATCAAGTGGGCTTTGTTCCAGATGGCCGAGTATATCCACCTCATCACCGCTGCAGCCCTGATTCCCACTATCTTCCTGGGAGGCTGGCGCATGCCCGGCTTCCTGGAGCAAATTCCCATCCTTGGCCCCCTATTTGCACTACCGTATGTGTGGATGTTTGCCAAGATCGCGCTGTTTTTGTTCTTCTTTATCTGGGTGCGCGGTACCCTCTTCCGCTTACGCTACGACCAACTGATGGTTTTTAGCTGGGGGCGTCTGTTCCCGCTTGCACTGGCCTGGTTCATTGTGGCTGCCTTTGTGGTAGCGTTCAAACTGCCCATCACAGTCCTGGGCTGGCTTTCACTGCTGAGTATGATTGCTTTCTCGGTGTACGTGATTCTGAATGCTCGGCCCAAACCTGGCGCTGTGCCCCGTGTAGGAGCAGCAGATTGATTGCCTAACTGGGTACATAGTGCCCAGAGTAAGTGAAAGGAGTTGATGCATGAGCATTGCTGCGCTGGCGCAAAGCATGGGTATCACCCTCAAGGCTTTGTTTTCCAAACCCGTGACGATTCCTTACCCGGACGCACCGATTCCCCTCAAACCGCGCTTTCACGGGCGGCATGTACTGACCCGGCACCCCAATGGCCTGGAAAAGTGCATCGGCTGTTCGCTCTGTGCGGCGGCTTGCCCAGCCTATGCCATCTACGTGGAAGCCGCTGAAAACGACCCTCACAATCCGGTAAGCGCTGGGGAGCGCTACGCCCGGGTCTACGAGATCAACATGCTGCGCTGCATCTTCTGCGGTCTGTGTGAGGAGGCCTGCCCTACAGGTGCAGTGGTGATGGGTTACGACTTCGAGATGGCCGATTATCGCTACTCCGACTTTGTCTACGGCAAAGAGGACATGCTGGTGGAGGTAGACGGCACCAAGCCCCAGCGCCGTGAGGCGGCCTATACGGGCAGGCCTGTCAAGAAGGGCTACAGCGTGCCTTATGCAAGGGCCGAGCTCGAGGGTGTGAAGCCACCCAGGCCGAAAAAATGAGTAGAGGGCTAGTGTTCAGGGTTGGGTCTTTGAGTGGAAGCCAATCGAGGCTGAGCCATAGGTAGGCCACAACCTCGAGTTTGAGGTTAGAATCTCCCAGATTATGCTTGACCCCAGACGCCTGGCCCCGAACACAGGACACCCCTGGAGGAATCGATGAGTGTCGGATTTTGGGAAATCCTCGCGCTGCTGTTGCTGGTGGGCAGTGGCATAGCGGTGGTGCGGCTGCAAAACGCCGTGCATGCTGCCCTGGCCCTGATTGCCAACTTCCTGGTAGTGGCGGGTGTGTATGTTGCACTGGAAGCCCGCTTCGTGGCCATGATTCAGATCATTGTGTACGCCGGGGCGATTGTGGTGCTGTTTTTGTTTGTAATCATGCTGCTATCGGCGGCCAATGCCAATGTGGGCCAGGATCTGATGCCCCGGCTGCCCTGGGTGGCGGGCCTGGGCGCACTGGGCCTGGCGGGGGTGCTGGTCCTGGCGGTGAGCCGCTTCCAGCCTCCAGCCAGCCCACCCGGGCTCAATGGGGGCTTGCCACAGGCCCTGGGGCCGTTGCTCTACGACCCGGAAAAGTGGCTTTTTGCCCTGCTGGCGGTGGGTTTTTTGCTGCTGGTGGCAACCGTTGCGGCGGTTGTGCTGGTCGAGCCGGAGCGCATCATCGCAGCGACCGGCCATCCAGCCCATCCCCGCCGAAGCGACCAGCCCAACCCACCCCAGGCCGAGCAAAAGGATGAGAAGGCGGTGGTGAAGCGATGATCTGGCTGATGGCTTCCGCTTTGATGTTCTCGATTGGGGCTTATGGCGCCCTTACGCGGCGGACCGCTATCCTGGTGTTCCTTTCTATCGAGCTGATGTTAAACGCGGCCGCGCTCTCGTTGATCAGTTTCTCCAGGCTTACCGGCAGCCTGGACGCGCAAGTGGTGGTGCTCTTCATCATCGCGATAGCCGCCGCAGAAGTGGCGGTGGGCTTGGGTTTGATTGTGGCCATCTTCCGACGCCGCGAGACCACCAGCGTGGACGAGCTGCGGCAACTGAGGGGGTAAAACGTGCAAGAGAGCTTTCTTCTACCCCTGATCATCGCGCTGCCCCTGCTGGGGTTTGTGGTTTTGGGTTTGTTTGGAAAAAACATCAGAGAGCCCGGGGCTGGCTGGCTGGCCTCCTTGCTGGTGCTGGGCAGTTTTGTACTGGGCCTGTTCTTACTTGTGCAGGGCGGGGCCCGATGGACGCTCGCGGAGTGGTTGCCGGGGATTCCCTTCAGCCTGAACCTGGACAACCTTTCGGGTGTGATGCTGATGGTGGTGGCCGGTGTGGGGTTCCTGATCCACGTCTGGGCCATCGGCTACATGCACGGTGACCCCGGCTACAGCCGCTTCTTCAGCTACTTCAACCTGTTTATTGCGGCCATGCTGGTGCTGATCCTGGGCGACAGCCTGCCGGTGGTCTTCATAGGCTGGGAGGGCGTGGGGCTGGCCTCCTACCTGCTGATTGGCTTCTGGTACACCGAGCGGGTCAACGCCGACTCGGCCCGCAAGGCTTTCATCGTCAACCGCATCGGCGACCTGGGCTTTTTGCTCGCCATGGGCCTTTTGTGGAGCATGTTTGGCACCCTCTCCATCTCCGAGCTGGTCGAGAAGGTCGAGGCGGGGGGATATAGCTTTACCACGCTCACACTGGCGGGTTTCTTCCTGCTGGTTGGGGCCATCGGCAAGAGCGCCCAGGTACCCCTGATGGTCTGGTTGCCGGATGCCATGGCTGGCCCCACCCCCGTTTCGGCCCTGATTCACGCGGCTACCATGGTGACGGCAGGGGTTTACCTGCTGGTGCGCCACGCCTTCATGCTGCACGACGATGCCTTCTTGTCGGGGCTGATCGTGGCCATAGGTTTGCTGACTGCCTTCTATGGGGCGCTCTGCTCGCTGGGCCAGTGGGATATCAAGCGCATCGTGGCCTATACGACCCTCTCACAGCTTGGCTTCATGTTTGTGGCGGTGGGGGTGGGGGCCTACTGGGTGGCAATTTTCCACATCGTAACCCATGCCTTCTTCAAGGCCCTGATGTTCATGACCTCGGGCTCGGTCATTCACGCCCTGGGCGGCGAGCAGGATGTGCGGCAAATGGGGGGGATGCGTAAGCATCTACCGGCCACGCACCTGCACGGCCTGGTGGCCACCTTCGCCTCGGGCGGCCTGGTGCCCCTGGCGGGTTTTTGGTCGAAAGATGCCATTCTGGCGTACTCCTTCGAGTATGGCCCCTGGCTCTGGGTGTTGATGCTGGGTGCTTCGGTGCTGGCCGCGCTCTACTCGATTCGTTGGTACGTGCTGGTCTTCTGGGGCGAGTACCGGGGTAAAGAACACCCCCACGAGGGCCCGGCGGTCATGCTCTGGCCCAACCACATCCTGATGGGAGGCGCCATCGGGGTGGGGTTCATGGGTCTGCCGTATGTGATTGACTACGAGAACTTCATCAGCCCTTTCCTCAAAAAGGCCATCGGCGACTTCGGGCACGAAAAGCTGCCGGTGCTGACCGAGTGGGTGCTGATCATCGTCTCGGCGGTGGTGGCCATTGCTGCGCTGTGGTGGGGCTTCCGCTTCTTCCAGCAGAGGATGCCGGCCTGGTACGAACGTTTTCAGGCTGCGGCCCTGCAAGGCTTTTACGCCGACGCTTTTTACAACGCCGTACTGGTGAACCCGGCCAAGGGGTTGGCCGAACTGCTGGTGGGCGGCGATAGGGGCATCCTGAGCGGCTTCGCAGGTCTGGGCAGCCTGATGGGAGGGCTGGGGAGCTTGTTGGCCAAGCTCGAGACCGGCGCGCTGCGCTTTTACCTGGCCGGACTGCTGATAGCCTTGGTGTTGCTGGTGGGCTGGGGGGTGTTGCGATGATTCATGTAGGACTGTGGCTGCCCCTCCTGGCAGGTCTGTTGCTGTTCTTGCTGCCAGGTTTGGGCCGTACCTTTGCGGTTGCTTCGGCGGCCGTAAGCCTGGTGATTGCGCTGGTTCTCTTCGCCGGTTACGGCGGCCAAGGGGTCGCTCACGCCAGCCAGATCCCTTTCCTCCCAGAGACAGGGGTCTACTACGCGGTGGGGCTGGATGGGGCCGGTCTGCTGCTGTGGATTGCGGTGAGCCTGGTGGTGTTGTTGGGCGTGTGGATTGCCGACGTGCCGGTGCGCTTCCTGGCCTTCACGCTGATGATGCAGACCGGTCTGCTGGGTATTTTTGCGGCACAGGACCTGATTTTTTTCTACGCCTTCTTTGAGGCCACCCTGATTCCTGCCCTCCTGATGCTGTGGTTCTACGGTGGGCCTGAGCGCTTGCGGGCCATCTACATCTTTGCAATTTTCACCCTGGTCGGCTCGCTGCCGATGCTGGCATCAATTTTCGCGGTGCGCTACCTGGGGGGTGCCGATAGTTTTCTTTATACCGACCTGGCGGCCAACCCGCTGACCGGACAGGCCGCCGCAGTGGCCTTTTTGGGCTTCTTGGTGGCGCTGGCCGTCAAGACCCCGCTGTTCCCGCTGCACGCCTGGCTGCCCAGCTTCCACCAGCAAAACCATCCATCGGGTCTGGCCGACGCCATGGGTACGCTCTACAAGGTGGGCATCTTTGCCTTTTTCAAATGGGCCATCCCGCTGATGCCGGATGGCTTCCGCGAGTGGCAGGGGCTCTTGCTGTTCCTGGCTGCTTTTGGGGCGATTTATGCGGCCTGGGTAGCCTTTAGTGCACCCGATTGGAAAACCTTGCTGGCCTATGCGGGGGTTTCCCATATGGGCATTGGGGCGCTGGGCTTGTTCAGCGGCAACATGGAAGGCACGGTAGGAGCGCTGTATTTGTTGGGTGCTTCGATGATCTACGGTTCGGCGATGTTCCTGTTTGTGGGTCTGGTATACAAGCGTACCGGCAGCCTCGAGGTCGCCCCGGTGCGCGGCCTTGCCAAGCACACCCCGGCGCTGTACGTGCTGGGTATGTTCATCCTGATGGCCATGATTGGGCTGCCGGGTCTCTCGGGCTTTCCTGGCGAGCTGATGGCCCTGCTAGGGGCCTACCAGGTTTCACCCTGGCTGACCTTTGTGGCCTTTCTGGCGGTCATCGCGGCGGCGGCCTACGCGCTTACGGCCTTCCAAAAACTCTTCCAGGAGAAGGCCCAGGCCCAGGCGGTGCCCGACATGGACTCGCGCGAGTGGGTATTTGCGGCTGTAACGGTGGGGGTGCTGCTTTTGATGGGCCTGTATCCCAAGCTTTTTACAGCATATCTGGAGCCTTTGGGCAAGGCCATCGCTGCGCTGTTTGGAGGTGCGTCATGAGGTGCTGGCGCACGGCGGATGGAGGGGGTTTGTCGAAGCCCAAAGACCAAAAACAAGAGCCCACAAAGACCCTCGGCCTTGAGCCCTCGGCTTTTGATGCAAGGCAAGGAGGTGGCCCATGCTGACCCTTTACGTTCTGGTTGGCTTCGCTACGGTGCTCTCGTTGCTGGCTTTCGTGATCTCGAGGGAGGCCAATCGCTGGATTACGGTGGCGGGTCTGGTGCTGGCGGGCCTATTCTGCGCGGTGGGCTGGGGCCAGACTGTGGAAGCTTTTGGTGGGCTGTACCGCTTCGATACCCTGGCCCGGGGCCTCAGCCTGGTGGCGATTCTGGGCGGGCTATGGACGCTTCTGTTGGGCCCGGCTAAAAAGTTCGAGTTTCCCCTGCTGGTGCTTTACGCTGTAGCGGGCATGCACATCATGGCCAGCAGCCCCAATCTGGTGGTGCTGGTGATCGCCCTCGAGGTCTTCTCGCTGCCGCTGTACGTGCTGGCCACCTGGCAGCGCGACGAAAAAGGCTTTGAGGCAGGCCTCAAGTACTTCCTGCTGGGCGCGCTGGGTGCGGCCATCTTCCTGTATGGTACGGCGCTGTATTTCGGCGCAACCGGGAGCTTCAACGCCGGGGCAGGCGGCACGGGGCCCCTGTACGTTGCCGCACTGCTGCTGCTTATGGCAGCCCTGGCTTTCAAAACCGCCATGGTGCCCTTCCAGTGGTGGTCGCCCGATGTCTACCAGGGCAGCCCCACGGTGGTTACGCTCTTCATGGCCACCGCCGTAAAGGCCGCGGCTTTTGCTGCTATGCTGCGCATCTTCACCCCCGAAGGTCTGGAAGCCTGGGGCGTGGCCATGGCCGCTCTAATCGCCCTCACGACCCTTTTTGGGAACCTGGGGGCCCTGCCGCAGACCGAGGCTAAGCGGCTTTTTGCCTACTCATCTATTGCCAATGCGGGCTACATCGGTCTGGGACTGTTTGGCCCGACCGGTCAGGCCGCCATCCCTTTCTACTTGCTGACCTACGGCCTGGCCACTGGCCTGATTTTTGCGGTGCTTTCGATGCTTTCCAACCAGGATGTGCCTCTGGAACGCCTGCGGGGGCTATGGTACCGCAAGCCGCTGCTGGGTGGGGCGATGGGCCTGGGCATTCTCTCGGTGCTGGGGCTGCCCCCACTGGCGGGCTTTTGGGCCAAGTATCTGGTCTTCCAGGAGGCCGCGCGGGCCGGTTTTTATGGGCTGGTGGTGCTGGCCCTCATTACCTCGGCCATCGGAGCCTACTACTACCTCAAGACCTTTTTCTTGATTTTTAGCAAGCCAACGACTGTGCAGGAAGCCGAAGACCGTGAGGCCGAAGCGGCCCTGGCCCAGTTTGGCAGCTCGGAAGCACCGGGTATTCCGGTGGCTGCAGCACCCATGGGGCTGACCCAGGGGTTGATGGCTCCAGCGGCTCGGAGGGGCGCGCCTGCGCTGGGCATCTTGCTGACTGCAATGGGTTTGCTGGCGCTGCTCTCCATTCTGCCTGGCCTGGGCCTGCGGGCTTTTAGTCCGGGCCAGGCCCCCGCGGTAGCGGCAGTGACCATCGAGGCCCCTCTTAACGGTGCAACCCTGGTGGCCGGGAGCTACAGCTTGCAGGGCACCGGCAGACCGGGGGAGACCCTCGAGCTCTTCGACAACGGCAACGCCCTGGGGGTGGTGACGGTGGGCCCCGACGG
>DAIUDO010000035.1:0-8005 GCA_036845585.1 Meiothermus sp.
CTAGCCCGGTCTTGAGCACTTTGTCAATCGGGGTCTTGATCGGGCTCCGTTTTGTAATCCCGGCTAGCGCGGTCTCGGTGCCGCAGCGTAGCCTATAGGGGGTGGGCGAGCACTACGACTACATCATTGCCGGGGCGGGGGCTGCCGGTCTCAGCCTGGCCTATCACATGGTGCAGGCCGGTCTGCCGGGGAAAATACTTCTGCTTGATCGCGCGCCCAAAACCACCAACGACCGCACCTGGTGCTTCTGGGATGCAGAGGAGCACCCTTTTGAGGAGGTGGTGTTTCGCCAATGGCAGCAGATCTGGTTTCATGGTGAAGGGATTTCCCGACGCCTCGATATTGCGCCATACGCCTACAAGATGATCCGGGGGATCGACTTCTACAACTACATGAACCGGTGGGTAGGACAACAACCCAGCATAACGGTCAAATACGGCGAAATTGCCCATCTTCGGGAGGTTGAGGGGGGGGTGGAGGTACAGCTGGACGGCGCTAGTTTCCGAGGGTGCTGGGCTTTCAACAGTCTGTACAAGCCCGTTCCCAAGAGCCCTTATCATCACCATCTGCTGCAACACTTCAAAGGCTGGGTGGTTCGCACCGAAGGCCCGGTGTTCGATCCCGAAGCAGCCACTTTTATGGATTTTCGGGTAGGGCAGCAGGGTGGGGTGCGTTTTGTCTATGTGCTGCCTTTCGATGCTCAAACCGCGCTGGTGGAGTATACCCTGTTCTCTGCCGAGCTACTCTCGCAGGACGACTACAACGCCGGACTGCGCGGGTACCTGGAACGCTGGCTGGGCCAGAGTCACTACGAGATTCTGGAGAGCGAGTTCGGCATCATCCCCATGACCGACGTTCCGTTTAGTCGCCAGACAAGCCCCCACATTATGAATATCGGGATGGCCGGTGGCCGCACCAAAGCCTCAACCGGATACACATTCCAGCGCATCCAGCACCAGTCTCGACGCATTGCCGATGCCCTCATTCGAACCGGACAGCCCTTTTACCCGGAGCCTGCCCTCAACCGCCATGCTTTCATGGACAGTGTCCTTCTAAACGTGTTAGAGAACCGACGCAGCTCTGGCAAGAGGGTCTTCAGCGACCTGTTCCGCAAAAACCCACCCCAGCGTGTTCTGCGCTTTCTGGACGAGGAGACCAGCCTGCTGGAGGATGTGCTGATCATGTCCAGCGTGGACATACCGGCGTTTCTGAGGGCTACCTTGGCCGTGGCCGGGGCCCGCCTGTGCAGGTGGGCACCCAGGCCGCTCGAGCCGGATCGGGGGTAGGGTTGGACTGGTTGAGCACCACTTTGCTGGCGGGCCTTTTGGCTGCGCTTGGACTGAGCTGGGCTGGACCGAGATGGCGCACCGGGGATGGCCCGGCCTGGCTGCGCTGGTCGGGTGGGCTGTTCGGCATCGGTTTGGCCCTTCTGGGTGCGGTGCTGCTGGTGCTGGGGTGGGGTGGGTTGTTGGGCGCGGCCCTGGCCTGGTGGGGATGTGTGCTGGCAGGACTGGCGGTCTGGGGTGGTGATCTGCTCTGGGCAGGGCGAAGGGTTTTGCTGGTAGCGGTGACAGCGGCCGCGCTGCTGGCGGGTGGTGTGGGCTGGGGATTGAATAGCTCTCCGGCCATCTGGGTGTGGGCCCTGCTGACCGCAACGGCTTTCACCCAAGGGTTGTGGCTGATTCGCCAGGACCTGGCCCTAGCCCGGCTGCGGTGGCTGAGGCTCTACCTGAAACCCTGGATGGTGCTGCTGGGTCTGGCGGTGCTGGTGCGGGTTCCGGTGCCGTTGTGGCCAGAGGGTTTTCCGATCATCAGTGCAGCCCAGATGGTGCTCATCAGCCTGAGTGCCCTGCTGTGGGGTTGGGGGCTTATCGGGGTGCGAATCCTGGGGCTGGCGGGCCTGGCTTTTTTCCTGGGGTTGGGGGTGGAACTTATCGGTAGCAAGACCGGCGTTCCTTTTGGTTTTTACACCTACGAGGGCACACCGCAGCCCACCGTCCTGGGCGTGCCCCTGATTGTGCCGCTGGGCTGGTTTGCGCTGGTGCTCTCGGCGCACGTTCTGGCGGGGGGGCGGCCATGGCAGACCGGTTTGCTGGTGGTGGCCTGGGACCTGGGCCTCGAGGCCCTGATGCCAGCCAAGGGCTACTGGACCTGGCAAGACGCCAACCCACTCTGGTACGGGGCTCCGCTCCAGAACTACCTCTCGTGGTTTGCGGTGGGCTTCGTGATCTCGTGGATGTACGATAGGTGGGGTCCAGAGTTGCGGAGGGGGGCTTTTGCTTGGGCTTACCGGCTCGAGGCCCTCTTTATTCCGGTGGGCCTGGCCCTGTTTGGTTTGTGGCCCGCGGCGCTGGTGTGCGGTCTGGCCATGAATATGCTAGCGTGGGCTCGACCGCGCTGGCCAGCTAGGGGCGGACGCTCGGCCCACCTCGAGCCGTAAGGATCACAAGCGGCATCGCCACCCTTGTATGATGCGTCCCTGGGAACAATTGCTTTCAGCCTCCTTCAAAGCCCTGTTTCGACACACTCTACAGCGCGGGCTGCGCGGGGTCTGGGCGCAGGGTGTGCCGCCCGCGCAGGCCTGTGTGTTGGCTAGTAACCATCACTCCTGGTGGGACAGCTACCTGCTGCCGGTCCTGTTCTGGAATCGCAAACAGCCCTTCCGGATTGTGGTCGGGGAGCGCCGCTTGAAGGAGTTCACTTTTTTTCGGCACCTCGACACGGTCTCGGCCAGCAGGCCCCGCGATGCCCTGGCCGCACTCAGGCGGGGCGAGGTGTTGATCGTATTCCCCGAGGGCGAGTTGCGCCCACCAGGGCCGCTGGGTCCACTCAACAAGGGGACGGTATGGTTTGCCGACAAGGCTGGGGTGCCGGTGGTACCGGTGGCCTCGAGGGTGGCTGTGCGCGGGCACGAGTTTCCCGAGGCCTACCTGGTGTTCGGCCAGCCCCTGGTTCCCGACCTTAGCCTGCTCTACCAAAGCCTAACCCAGATGCTCAACGACCTGGATAACCAGATTCGTAGCGCCCCTGCCGAGGTGGCCCTTCCCGGCTTTGAGCTCATCATTGCGGGGCGTAAGAGCACCCACGAGCGCATGGCCCGATGGGGCGCGGCTTTGGGTAAGCTGACGGGGGGTCGATAACGGCAAACATGACGTTCGTTGGAGCGGGCATGGTTTAAGCAGATCCACAGCCAGCCGCTTCTCACCCAAGCCCCTCCTCTTTTCCCTTTATGCTCGATTTCTTTCTCTACGCTGCGATGTTCTGGCTGGGTCTCAAGCTTCTAATCCTGTCGCTCAACCTGCTGTGGTTCCCGGTCTTGCAAAAGAGGCCCACGCAGGGCAAGCGCCCTACCGTCTCGCTGCTGATACCTGCGCGCAACGAGGCCCACAACCTACCCGAGACTCTGCCGGGGCTTCTGAAGCAGGAGGTGGAAGAAATTGTGCTGCTCGACGACCAATCCACCGACGAAACCGCGGCTGTGGTGGAGCAGTTCAGCCGCCAGGATGCCAGGGTACGTCTGATTGCCGGCCAGCCCAAGCCCGAAGGCTGGATGGGAAAGACCTGGGCCTGCCACCAACTGGCTCAGGCAGCCAGGGGCGAGGTATTAATTTTTACCGATGCCGACGTACGCTGGCAGAGCGAGGGGGTTAGGGCCTTGCTAGCCCTGATGGAGCAGGGGAAGGCTGGACTCGTCTCGGTGTATCCGCGCCAGATTACCCTCTCGCTCCCCGAGCGGGTTCTTCTTCCCCTCATCGATGATGTGCTGCTGTGCTACCTGCCCTATCCACTCGTGGTTACCCCCTTTCCTTCAGCCGCGGCTGCTAACGGGCAGGTCATGGCCTTTACCCGCCTGGCCTACCAAGCTTCCGGTGGGCACTGGGCTGTGCGGGGCGAGGTGCTGGAGGATGTCCGCCTGGCCCAGAAAACCAAAGCAGCCCGGCAGCGTATTGCGGTGGCGCTGGGCGGGTCTTTGATCGCGGTGCGCATGTACCACAGCCTGGGGGAGATCGTGGAGGGTTTGGGAAAGAACCTCATCGAGTTTCACGCCCGCAGCCGGCTGGTTTTGGCTTTGTCGTATGGGGGTCACCTGTTGGCCTACACGTTGTGCTGGCCTCTGGCGCTCATTGACCCCCTATGGCTGTGGGTAGGCTTGATGGGTCTTTTGGAACGGCTACTCTTGAATCTTAAGACCGGACGGGCATGGTGGGAAGTGGTGCTGGTCCCTCTGGCACCTCTGTATTCGACACCGGTCTATTTGCGCTCTGGGCAAAGAACCTACACCTGGAAAGGACGAGAATATACCCGATGAGGGCAATAGTGGTCGGGGCAGGTTTTGCGGGCCTGGCAGCGGCCCTGCGTTTGCGCATGGCCGGCCTCGAGGTAACGGTAATCGAGCAGCTCGACCAACATGGTGGCAAGGCCATCGGCTGGGAGGGGGTGCCCACCGGCCCCACCGTGCTGACCCTGCCGGAAATTCCCCGCAGGATTTTCGAGGCCTTCGGCTCGAGCTTGCAGGGACTAAGCCCGGTTTCGCCGCTGACCCGTTATGCTTGGCCGGATGGTCGGGTGTTTGCCCCAGAGGTTGACCTAGAGGCCACCACGGCTCAGCTTTCCAGGCAGGAAGCCGACCATTACCGGCGCTTGCTGGACGAGGCTAAAACCATGTACGAAGGGGCCAAGGAGACTTTCCTGCTGGGCCCGCCACCCCAGACCTTCGACCTGCTGCGCTATGGCTTGCGCGATGGTCTGAGGGCCCATCCGTTCAAATCGTTGGAGGCGCTGGTGCAGTCGGGCCCGCACTTAACGCCCTTTTTCCTGCGCTTCGCAACTTATCTGGGGGCCAACCCCTACCATGCCCCTGCCGTGTTGCACAACATTGCCTGGGTAGAGCTGGGCTTGGGGGTTTTCCACCTACCGGGTGGGATGCGGGCGTTGGCCGATCGGCTATTCGAGCTGGCCCAGCGCCAGGGTGTGGTGTTTGTGTTTGGGCAGAAGGTTCTGGAGATGCAGCGCTTGCCGGGGCGGATAGGAGCCCTGAGGACCGATGGGGGTTGGTACAGCGCCGACCTGTACATCTCCGCCGCTGACCGGCACTTCACCTTGCAGTGGCTGGGCTTACCGCAGCCTGGCTACGCCTTGGGTCTGGCCGGTTTTGCTGTGCTGCTGAAACTTTCAGAGCCGGTGCCTCTGGGGCACCACATCTATTTTTCGCAGGACTACCGGGGGGAGTGGCTCGAGATCGGGGCTGGCCGCTGGCCGCTGGACCCCACACTGTACCTGCACTCCGACGGGGAAGCGGCATTCTTGCTGGTTAATGTGCCTAGCCTGCCCGAGTCGGCGGTGGCCCACGGTCGGCAGGACCAGGATTACGCAGAGCACCTGCTGGCCCGGCTCCAGCAGGTTCACCCGCTGCCCATCGCAAAGTGGCGGGCCATGAGTCCTAAAGATTACAGCAGGACGGCTTACCGGGGGGCCCTGTACGGGCGCGCTCCGCATGGGCTTCTGGGGGCCTTGCGGCCTGGCTGGGATCTGGCGGGCATCCGGAACCTGGCCCAGGTTGGCGGAACGGTGCACCCGGGGGGTGGAGTGCCGCTTTCGATGCTCTCGGGCTGGAATGGTGCCCAGTGGCTGTTGGACAGGACGGTGAGGCTGGAAACAAGGAGGGGCCATGGGGTTTAGGACTCCCCCGCTCCTTCGCGGCCGCAGGGAGCCTGGCTGGCCGGAGCCCAGGGGTTACCCCTGGGGTAAATACGGCCACCTGCCGCGCTGGGCTGGGGAACCGCTGGCCCTGCTGGAAGAGGGGGCTGCACTGGGGGAGGTGTTTGCTTTGCGTTTGGGCCGTCGGGCCGTGGTGGGTTACAGTCCGGCCTGGAACAAGCGACTGCTGTCCGACCTTCAGACATTTCGTTCGAGGGGCAGTTTTTCTTCCCTGACTCCCTACCTGAACGGCGGTGTCATTACCACCGACGCCCCTCAGCACCGAGCCAAACGCCAGGAGCTCAACCCCAGTTTTCATGCCAAGGCCATGCTGGGGTTGCAAGAAAGCATCGCCGCCGCGCTCGAGGCGATTCGTCCCAAGGGTGAGTTCGAGGCCAATGCCTGGGCCTCCGAGGCGGCCCAGACTGCCCTCAATGTGGCCTTCTTTGCTGGCCGCTTTCCCCATGCTGAACTGGCCCGATTCCTGGCCCCACTCAAGCGCCCCTTTCCTGCGCCGCTTTGGCCCCGGCCGCTGCTTTTTGCAGGTGTTCGTCGCCGGATAGCGGCGTTGCGCTCGCAGGGAGATGGTCTGGCTGCCCATCTGCCCGCAGAAGAGGTGTTGATTGGGCTGGCGGCTGGCTACGACACCACGGCCCATACCCTGGCCTGGTCACTCTGGCACGCGGCCGTACACCCCGGGTGGCACACCCCAGAGGGGAACCGGCTGCTTATCAAGGAAACCCTTCGCCTGTACCCACCCGGCTTTGTGGGTAGCCGACGGGCTGCTGCGGACAGCGAGTTTGATGGCTACCTGATTCCCAAGGGATCGCTGGTACTCTACAGCCCGTATCTCACGCACCGTCACCCCGATTTGTGGGAAAGGCCCCTGGTGTTTAGTCCAGCCCGGTTCGAGGGTCGGATTCCAGCCTGGGGGTATCTGCCGTTTGGGGGTGGAGAGCGCATCTGCTTGGGAATGCACTTTGCCCAGATGGTCCTCGAGGTTGCCCTTTCGCTTTTCAAAGCCTTGCAACCCCTGCGCGGAGACCCCCGGCCCCGGCCTGGCCTGACCTTGGCCCCTCGAGGTGCACTGCAGTTGCGGGCATTGGATTAGTGTGTCTTGCAGACCGAGTTCGATCATCCTTGATGGCTTCACCTTCGGGACCGACCGGACGGTGAAGAGCCTATAGAAACTCCGGGCGCTATCCCTCCGAGCCTTCATCGACCGGGATAGGCCGGCCCTGCGCGTCCACCGCCACATAGGTCAGGTTGCCTTTGGTGGCCAGCACCTTGGCCTCGCGTAGGTTTTCACGATAGACCTCGACCTCAACCGTAAGGGAGGTGCGGCCTACCCGCACCACTGTAGCGACCACCTCCAGCAAGTCGCCGACCTTGATGGGCACTTCAAATACCACCTCACCCACCCGTACCGTCACGCAGCGCTTGCGAGCGCGGCGGATGGCCGCGTAGGAGCCCACTTTGTCCATCAGACCCAGGACAAAGCCACCAAAAGCGTTGCCGCCCGGATTGGCGTGTTCGGGAAAAACCAGTTCTAGTGTGCGGGCTTCGCTCATACCCTGACCTAGCCTATAGGGTTGAAGCCTGGGTCGCAACGGACCCTCGCCTGGTCTATCCGGTACCAGCGACGCGTGGTACTGACTGGGTGGGTTTGGCTAACTTCCGAAGACCCGCCTTTGGAAACGGTGGGTTTTTCCCGAGAGCCGCCTTAGCCAGACTGCGCTGCGAAGTATCCCAGCTCGCTCAAGCGCTGCCAGACCTGGCTCACGGGCAGTCCCATCACGGAGTAAAAGTCGCCCTCGATTCGTTCAACCAGTACCATCCCCAGACCCTGGACCCCGTACCCTCCGGCTTTATCCAGTCCCTCGCCGCTCTGGGCGTACCACTTCAGTTCCCACTCCTGCAAAACCCGAAAGGTGACCTGGGCCTTGGCAACTTCACGGTGCAGGACTCCGTCGGGCCGAAGGATGGTAAACCCGGTATACACGGTATGGGTATGGCCCGACAAACGCCGCAAAAAGACCTCGTTTTCGGTTGCGTTGCGTGGTTTGCCGAGGGTTTCTGCGCCCAGGGCCACCACGGTATCGGCAGCCAGCACCCACTGCCCCGACTGCCAGATGGCCCGGGCCTTCTGAGTTGCCAGCTCCAGGGCTTGCCGGGGGGGCTCGAGGTGGCCCAGGGCATCCTCGTCGATGTGGGCCGGAACCGCCTTGAAAGGCAACGATAATCTCCTGAGCAGCTCGGCCCGACGGGGGCTCTGTGAGGCCAGGATCAGGGTTGGAAGTTCTGTCAT
>DAIUDO010000035.1:8105-10490 GCA_036845585.1 Meiothermus sp.
TCATCACTGCAGCCGTGTTCCAGCCCGCCAGATGGCCTCAGCCTCGAGCCGGTAGCGCTGGGCGAGGGCACTATCGCGCAAAATTAGCAAGTTTTCGTTGTTGCGCCCAAACCCGGAGCTGGTGAAGTTGTAGCTACCCGTGACCACCCATTCACTGTCTACAACAATAACTTTGTGGTGCATGGTATAGGGGTTGCCGTCCTTGCGAACTTCAATGCCTGCCCGGGACAAGGTCTCTTCCCTGGAGTTCTCCAGGTTTCGCGCATCGACCACGACCCGGACCCGCACCCCCCGCTCATGGGCCTTGACCAGGGCTTCCACGATACGGGTGTCGGTCAACACAAAGGCTGCGACCCAGATTTCGCGGTGGGCCCGCTTGAGCAGATCCAGAATAGCGCCCCGGCCCTCGCGGCCTCCTGCCGGGCTAAAGTACACGGTGCCTGCGGTGGAGCCGATCTGAAAACGCTCGGAACGGCCAAGTCCGCTTTCCCGGCCTGTAAAAATGGCGTCGAACTCGGCCCGATAGACCTGCACCAGTCCCGTTACCGGTAACCACAAGCTGTTTTCGTTGTTGCGCTCAAAGGCGTTCCAGGTCAGGTTGGTGCTACCTGTCCAGACGCCCAGGTCGTCTACCAGCACAAACTTGTGGTGCATCAGGGCGTTGTTACGGCTATCGTAGCAGACCTGCACCCCACGCAGGGTTTCGCAGCGGTTCTGGCTGGTGCTCCGTACCCCTAGGCTCTCGAGGGTTTCACGGCGGTAGTTGGCCTCGCTAAACACCCGTACCCGCACCCCTCTGGCCGCGGCCCTAACCAAGGCCTGTCCAATTTCGCGGTCCTCGAGCTCCAACACGGCGACCTCGAGGCGGCTTTGGGCATTATCTATCAGTCCAATTAGGCGCTTCTTGGCTTCATGGCCTTGCTGGGGTGCCAGGTACAGCTCCAGCCCTCCGGCTGCTTTGTATACCTCGGGAATGGGGCGCAAAAAGTTGTACCAGAGGAAGTATCCTACCAGGCCCAGCAACAGCAAGAACAGCCAGACACGGTCCCCTCGCCGGCGGGCTCTTGGACGGAGTAAGCCTGGTAGAACGGTGGACAAACCTACACGACGGTGCATGCTAAATGCTTACTGTACTACATTAGCCGGGGTTTGTTGGTTGACGGGTGCGATGGCATCTGCCGCCAACGAACCTTCCCGCTGCCGGAGCGGATTCAAAAAATCGCGGCCCCAGGAAGTACAGGCTGGCTTGCGGTTGTGTTGCCCAGAAGTTCAAGATTTGCGGCACGCACCTCTGGATTGAAGCAGAAAGGGCAGCTCAGTACCTACCGCCGCAGGTTACTGGCCTAAACGGCCCGTGAGGCCACCACTTCTGGCACCAAGGTCAAAAGGTGTCTAGCGCAGTTTATTGGACTCCAGTACAATCTCCTCATGCTCAGCCTGCGGGAAAGGCAAAAGCTGCGTCGACGGGATCGCATCTTTCGAACTGCCATCCATTTATTCCGGGAAAAGGGATTCCACCAGACCACCGCAACCGACATTGCCAAGGCTTCGCATGTCTCGCGGGGTACTTTCTTTAACTACTACGCCTACAAGGAGGCGGTGCTGCTTGATTTTGGCGCCCAGTTACTGAGCGAGCTACGCGGGCAAGCGCTGGCCGAGTTGCGCCGGGGTGATCCCCCGTTGGAGGTGCTTCGTCGACTCTGGGAACGCCTGGCCGAAATCAGCGAGCGTGAACGGGTGCTGCTCTCGCCCCTGGCCTATGAACTCTTGAACCCTGACCCGGCCCGGGCTAAGGCGGCCTTCGAGGCCCTTCCGTTGGGAGACCTGATTGCCGAAATTTTGCGCCCGCTCAGGGAGCGTGGCCAGTTGCGCGAGGATATGTCCCTCGAGCGCATTTCCCGCTCCATTGCCGATGTGTACTTGCTCTCGGCGCTGCGCTGGGCCGCCTATACCCCTGGTCGGATACTCAAAGAGGAGATGATGAAATTCCTCGCTCTGATGCTCGAGGGTGCGGTAGCCCGAGATAGCCGCAAGCGCGAGAAGGCAGGAAAGTCCTAGGGTGTACAGCTTGCTTATTGCCACGCCCATAGGCCCTTTGTTTGCTCAGGCCAGCACGCGGGCAGTCTGCTCGGTGGAATTGTTGGTGCTGGCGGAGGGTTTGCCGGAGCGTCCCAACGATCTTTTGTACGATTTTGGCGGGCGGGTGGAGCGATACTTCGCAGGTCTCGGCGAGACCTTTTTGCAAGTACCTCTGGACTATGGCGCCCTAGAAGCCCCTCGAGCAGCCCTGTACGAGGCGGTGCGGCGCATTCCCATCGGCCAGACCCGCAGCTACGCCGAGATGTCCCGGCTGTGCGGCCTTACACCCAGGGCGGTAGGAGCTGC
>DAIUDO010000035.1:10590-16469 GCA_036845585.1 Meiothermus sp.
GGGCGATACCGCTGTGTTGCATTACGGGAACGCGATACCGCCCCTAGGAAGGGGGTCTTTCTCCTTGCCGGCCGACAGTGTGGGCAGTGCTCAAAGATTTACCGGATACAAAAAGATAATCTTCCAAAAGGGCTTGGTTGCGCCGCGGGCGGTGCAATCAGAATCCCAGAGCGCACCCCTCCCTCGGTCAGCGCAACAAGCGCCCCCTTAGGTCGGGTTGGTTGGTCACCGGATGGGGACGAATGGGTCGAATCTGATATGGGCTGTAAGCTTGTGGTGCATTTGGGAAACGCTTCCATATTGTTCCATACTGGGATACACTACACTTGCTATGAAAATCGAACCCTCCTATGGAGTGCTGTTGCATCCGACCAGCTTTCCGGGTCGTTGGGGGATTGGGGCCTTAGGCCGGGAGGCCGAGCGTTTTTTGGACTGGCTGGCCGAGGCCGGGGCGGGGTGGTGGCAGGTACTGCCCTTAGGCCCTACCAGCTACGGCGACTCGCCGTACCAGTCGTTTTCAGCTTTTGCGGGCAACCCCTATCTGATTGACCCCGAACGGCTTATTGAGCGCGGCTGGCTCGAGGGCGAGACCCCCCCCAACTACCCCAGCCAGGTCGACTATGGCTGGCTCTACCAGACCCGCTGGCCCCTGCTGCGCCGGGCTTTTGCGGGGTTTGAGACCCAGGCCAGCCGACAGGAGCGGGCCGATCTCGAAGCCTTCGTGCAGGCCGAACGAACCTGGCTGGAAGACTACGCTTTGTTCATGGCCCTCAAGGCGCGCTTTGGTGGCAAGCCCTGGAACGAGTGGAGCCCCGAACTTCGGGACCGTAAGCCAGCCGCTCTTGCTAAAGCCCGCGAGGAGCTGGCCTATGAGGTGGCCTTCCACGAGTGGATCCAGTGGCAGTTTTACGCTGAGTGGGCGCGAACCAAGGCCTATGCCGAGGCCAGGGGGATTCGCATCATCGGGGATATGCCTATCTTTGTAGCCTTTGACTCCTCGGATGTCTGGGCCAACCCGCAGTACTTCTATCTTGACGCTTCCGGACAGCCCACCGTGGTGGCAGGGGTACCGCCGGACTACTTCTCCGAGACCGGCCAGCTCTGGGGCAACCCTCTCTACCGTTGGGAGGTAATGGAGGCCGAGCGGTTTGCCTGGTGGGTTGCCCGTATCCGTCAGGCTCTCAAGCAGTGCCACCTGGTGCGCATCGACCACTTCCGTGGTTTTGAGGCGTACTGGGAGGTTCCCTTTGGCCGGCCCGATGCAGTGAGGGGGCGCTGGGTCAAGGCGCCCGGTCAGCAGCTCTTCGAAGCGGTGCGCGCGGCTTTGGGCGAGGCCCCCATCGTGGCCGAAGACCTGGGGGTGATCACCCCCGAGGTGGAGGCC
Organism: Meiothermus sp.; assembly: GCA_036845585.1. Classification (GTDB taxonomy): domain Bacteria; phylum Deinococcota; class Deinococci; order Deinococcales; family Thermaceae; genus Meiothermus. Next base: position 11,975 of record DAIUDO010000035.1, read on the forward strand.
CTGCGCGACGGTTTCGGCTTTCCGGGTATGAAGATTTTGCAGTTTGCTTTCTCCGACGAGACCAACCCTTTTCTGCCGCACAACTACCCCAAGCACGGTAACGTGATTGTGTACAGCGGTACCCATGACAACGACACCAGCCTGGGCTGGTTTCGCACGGCGCCCCAGGCCGAGCGCGACTTCATGCGCGGCTACCTGGCGCAGCAGGGCATCCGCTGCTTGTCCGAGTACGAGGTGGCCGGGGCTCTGATCGAGTTGGCTTTCAGGAGTGGAGCCAGGCTGGCGATCGTGCCGTTGCAGGACATTTTGGGGCTGGGACCGGAGGCCCGCATGAACTACCCGGGTCGGCTGGGGGGCAACTGGGCCTGGCGCTACCAGGAGGGGGATCTGGAGGCCGGTCTGGCCCAAAGCCTACGGGCTCTGGCCAAAGCCTGCCGGCGCCTGTAGCATGCGGGTATGAACAGCATAGCGGGGGTGCTCGAGACCTGTGTGTACGCGCCCGACCTCGAGGCCGCCCGGCGCTTTTACCAGCAGTTGCTGGGCCTTGAGCTCTTCGCCGAGCAGCCTGGACGGCACCTTTTCTTCCGGGCCGGACCGGGGGTATTTTTGGTTTTCAACCCCGAAGCTACCTTGCAGGAGGCCCTGCTGCCACCGCACGGGGCTCGGGGCAGCGTGCACGTCTGCTTTCGGGTGGAGGCTCAAGAGCTGCCGGGCTGGGCTGAACGGCTACAAGCCCAGGGATACCCCGTTACCTGGGCCAACTGGAAGGCGGGTCGCAGCCTGTACGTGCATGACCCGGCCGGCAACCTGGTCGAGCTGGCTCCGGCGGCCATCTGGGGGCTCTAAGGTCCCAGCACCTGGTGTGGGGTGGCGATCAAGTCCACCCTTCGTTCTGCTTCGCAGGGCAGTTCATCAAAGATCATCAGGGTGTGGGCTAGGGTCGCCCAAGGGGCCCCGACGCTCAGGCCAGGACTGGGGAAGCCGTAGCCCTTGCCGATCCAGCCGCGCTGCTGATCTACCGCCACGCTCCCAACCAGCACCAGGTCAATGGCCACCTGGCTCAGTTCGATGGGCCGCCCAAGCTGGGCTACCTCCCGCACCCGCCGGAGCTGCTGGGGTTGGCGGCCCTCGAGGCTCAGAAACTGTCCTGTTTTGTCGGGGTGGGGCATCAGCAGGATTTTACCTGACCGCAGCGCAGCCTCACGCAGGGGTTTGAGCACCTGGTCGGGGCCGGCCAGCACCACGCTGGCCAGCTGCCACACCCGCAAGCTCATCAGCCGCTCGGCTGCCCGACTGGCCCCCACAAAGTTGGGGTGGTGTCCGTGGGGTGGGGTGGGGTAGGCGGCGGCCCGGTGCTGGGCCAGGGTCCCCCAGACCATCTCACGCACCTCGCCTTGGGTCATAGACAGCAGTTTATGTCAGATTAGGTTGGTACGTCACCGGATGGTGACCAACCAGCCCGACCGAAGGGAGCCCTTTTCTTCGCCGAGATCTTGTTTCAGGAGGGGCGCGCAACGAGGGGTGTGCTCTAGAATTCGAGTTGCTTCGCCCGCGGCGCGATCATGCCTCTAAAGTTTCTGGTTCGATTGTCCCATTGAATCCGGTATGAGTCCGGTATTACCCGCCTTGTCCACTTAGCAAAAGCCGCAAAAAGATCGCATCGGAGAAGCCGCTGCGCTGGCCTAAAAGCGCATCTACGATGCCTTCGGCTTGTCGCACCACCACCAGGCCCAGCTTGCGGCTGATGTACAGGCGCTGGTCGCCGGCTCCGGCGGCCAGCACCAGGTCATCGGGGAGCCCTAGGGTCTGAGCCAGGGGTTCTATGGTGCGGCCGGTGGGGCCAATAGCGTCACGCTGGGCCGGATCGAGGGGCCTTGCTAGCCACCAAGTCAGGCCGTAGATGGGGTTGACTGCTGAGGGCACAAAACACTGCTCGAGCAGGCCCGTCTCCACCACCGGCTGCCCCTGCCAGCGCCCCTCCTGCCGCACCAACTCGCCGAAGCGGGCCCAATTGCGGGCGGTGAGGAAAGCGCCGGAGGACAGGTGGGGGTGGCCATCAGGCCCTCGGCGCCAGAAGGCGTACTCGAGGCCAATCGGCTGGAAGATGCGCCGCTGAAGGTAGGCCAGGGGGTCGCCCCCCAGCTTGCGGCGCAGCACTTCGCCAAAAATTTGAAAAGGGATGGGGCCGTAGGAAAAGCGGGTTCCTGGTGGGGCTTCGATAGGCGTCTGGATGGCCTCGGCGTAGGTGGCTGGGCGGCCCAGACGGCCCCCCGGAAGCCCGCTGGTCAGGTTCAGAAGTTGCCTTATGGTGATCTGCCTGCGTAGGGGGTCATGTTCCCACTCGCCCAGGGTTTTGGCTACCGGCTCGTCCAGTGAAAGCAGCCCGTCCAGCTGGGCCGCTGCGGCCAGCACCCCGCAAAAACTTTTGGTGCCGCTGGCCAGCTCGTGGGCAAGGCTGGGGCGGCCGCGGTTGGGGTAGTCCTCGAAGACTACCTGGCCGTCCACCATGATCAGCAAGGAGATGCCCCGGTAGCGGGCCGAGTAGGCTGCTGCCAGTGTGTGGTGGGTAGGGTTTTTGGGGTCGGAAGCGGTCTGGGAAAAGCCTCTGGAGCCTACCAGCAGGGTCGCGAATAGACCCTGGAGCAGGGTGCGCCGGTGCATAGCCCCAGCCTAGCCAGCCAGCCTTAAGGTTAGCTGAAACGCAGGGGTTGCATCTCGGTAATTTTTTGTAAGTGCGCTCGGAAGGCCTCGAGAGTGGCCTTTCGCCCGGCCTCGTGCATCTCGCCGGGTGCGTAGGCGATGAAAGGGGGGAGTACCTCGAGGCCGCAGTAGGCGAAGTAGCCGTAGTGAATGGGTTCCAATACCCGCATCAGGTCGCGCTGGGGAGCCTGCTGGTAGTAGTCCTTGCGGGCCCCCACGGTCAGGCTCAGCATGACTTTTTTACCAGACAACAGGCCAGTCTCAAAGGAGTGCGTCTCGTCATAGGCAAAGCCATAGGCAAATACCCGATCGACCCAGCCCTTCATGATGGCCGGCATCCCGTACCACCAGTTAGGAAACTGGAACAAGAGCAGGTCGGCCCGGCGGACCTTTTCTATTTCCGGCTGGACGGAACTTTGGTCGCCTCGGAGTTCCTCGGCACTGAGCACGGGGTTGAAGCGCATGGCATACAGGTCAGAGAGCAGAATGCTGTGCCCGGCCTGGCTCAAGGTGCGAATGGCAGTATCTCGCATGGCCGCGTTGAAGGAGTGGGGGTTGGGGTGGGCGTAAACGATCAAAACATTCATCACAGCCCAAACTAAGGCCAAAGCCTGCGTATCGCAATGGCCTCCAGCGGTCAGGCTTGCGCTCAATAACAGCTGTTGGCTCACCTTCAAGGAAACGCTGAAGGCCAATCTACAGGGTGATAAAATGCTAACGGAAAAGCTCGCGGGCGATGATGAGTTTCTGAATTTCGCTGGTACCCTCGTAGATTTCGGTGATTTTGGCATCGCGGTAGTAGCGTTCTGCCCGGTACTCGCGGTGGTAGCCATAGCCTCCCAGCACCTGCACGGCCTCGCGGGTCACGTTTACCGCTGCATCGGAGGCAAACAGCTTGGCGGTCGAGGCCTCGAGGGTGTAGCGTTCACCCCGGTCTTTTTTAGCGGCGGCCTCGAGCACCAGGGCGCGGGCTGCGGCTATGCGGGTGTGCATCTCGGCCAGCTTGAAGCCGACCCCCTGGAACTCGCGGATTTTCTGGCCGAACTGGGTGCGCTCATCGGCGTACCGCTTGGCGATTTCGAAGGCTGCACGGGCCATACCCACAGCCTGGGCAGCGATGCCGATGCGTCCGGAGTCGAGCCCGGCCAGGGCCTGGGCCAGCCCCCGGCCCTCCTGGCCCAGCAGGTTCTCTTCCGGCACAAAAACCCCCTCGAAGCGCACCTCACAGGTGTGAGCAGCGTGCAGTCCCATCTTGTCCTCGGGGGGGCCGAAGCTCAGGCCGGGGCTGTCCTTTTCCACGATGTAGCTGCTGATACCTTGGTCCCCTCGAGCCATAACCACATAGACCTGGGCCTGCCCGCCCGAGGTGACCCAGCTTTTGAGGCCTTGCAGCTCCCAGCCGCCCGGCACCTTTTTGGCGCTGAGCCTCAAAGAGGCGGGGTCGGAACCGGCGTGCGGCTCGGTCAGGCAGAAAGCCCCAATCCACTCGCCCTTGGCCAGGGGAATCAGATACTTTTTCTTCTGTGATTCGCTGCCGAAACGGTTCAGCATGTACTGCGGCAGCCCCGAGGTTACTGAGAGAATGACGGCCACGCTGGGGTCGGCTGCGGCGATTTCCTCCATCGCCAGGGCCCAGGTTTGTGAGTCCAGTCCGGCCCCGCCCCAAGCCTCGGGGGTGGTCATGCCCAGCAGACCCAGCTGGGCTAACTGTCTGAGCTGGGGCCAGGGGTACTCGCCGCTCTGATCGTACTTCGGGGCCAGCTCCCACAGTACCTCGCGGGCGACCTGCTGGACC
>DAIUDO010000036.1:0-7976 GCA_036845585.1 Meiothermus sp.
TCCTCCAGCAGGGGCAGGCGCAGGGTGGAGTCGCTGAAGGGGGTGAAGACTGATACCGGGCGGTCATGAGCCATATAGATGGCCACTGCCTCCAGCAGCCCCGAGCGTCCACCCCACTTCTGGTCAAACACGATGGTTCCGATTTGGTTGACCGCCGCTGAGAAGACCTGGTTCATGGCGTAGGTGGTGGTCTTACCTGCCCCTGTACCGGCTACGACCAGGATGTGGCGGTTGCGAATGCGCGAGGGCATTTGCAGCAGCTCGTATTTTTTGGGCTCCTCCTCCAGCACCCGCTCGGGCTTTTCAACGTCAAACAGCCCGATGAAGGTGGATTGGTGATGGAGCTTTTCTCCCAGGATCTCGCCCGGTTTTTCCTCGCGTTCCTGGAGGTTTTTCTTTTTTGCCCAGAAGCCGTCTGCCGGGGCGGTGGCTTCCTTGGGGGTGGCCCGGATCAGGAATACCGGCAGAACGGCCAGTCCCACCAGATACCATTGCCACAAAGGAGGTGTCTGGGTTTTTCGGTAGACGTTCAACGCGTTGGTGCAGGCGCCATTGCTAAGGCAGAAGGTATAGAAGTTGATAAGATCTACATCAGGCGGCCCGAATCGGGTTTTGAGGCCGCTAACCTTTTGCAAGTAGCGGTTCCAGGCTTCAGCTCTTTGAGGGGTAGAGCCGATCAGGTGGGCCTTTTTAGGAGTGGTCAGGGCTTGATAGAAGGTTAGAAAGGGACGAACGTAGCCGTATCCGTTCCAGGCCAGTACGCCCAGCAAGATGGCGAGCATCAGGGCCAGCATGGCCCCGTTCCAGGCGGTGAGCCCGGGCTTCAAGGTGGTCTGATTAGGGTTCATTCAGTGTTTGTTTTTTCCCTTACGTTAGACTTTTCTCTCAATCGCTTGGCCTGCCAGCGTTCCTCGGCGGGCTGGGTCAGGGGAACATACCCACCTCGCTCGTTAGCAAACTGGCGTTCTTTGTAACCACGCTGGTCAAAGAGGGATTTATCGCTGCTTTTCAGGTAGTCCAGGCTATGCGGGTTATAGGGCCGGGCAGGGGTGTTGGGGAAGGGGTTTTCTGCTGAACTCTGGCGGAGTCTGGCATCTCGCGCTGCCGTAGCGGGCGCACCAACGGCGAAGCGGCCTGCGGCAGTGGCCATGCTGGTAGCACCACCGGCGAGAGCGCCAGCCCCTTTGCCCAGGGTTAGGGCCGGGTTTTTGAGGCGGCTCAGCAGTACCCCGACCCCGCCGGTCTCGGCCAGGCTGCCACCGCCGAAGCTGCCTTCCACCAGCTGGGAGATGTAGCGACCGGCGTTGTTGGTGAGCATGGTGGCGATGATTACGCCCACCACCAGGCCCACGATGGCGACCAGGGTGGCCCCGATCAGGCCGCCGAAGGCGCCCAGGATCTCCGGTATCTTGTTGAAAATGTTGGCGAGGTTGGCGGAATCCATGGTGGTTTGCAGGCTGTCCCAGGATCGGGAGAGCTCGGCGTTGAGCCGGGCGCTGGGGGCGCCGATGGCAATGGCCGAGGCGATCCCGAAGATCAAAGGGGTGATGAGCACTGTGGCGTAGCTGCCCAGGAAGGCCCGCACCCAGTTGCCGAAATAGGTCAGACCGGTCATGGGGGAGGCCACCATGGTGGCCACCAAGGCCGGGAACAGCAGGTTGGCCAGCATCAGCAGCACCCCGCTGAGCACCACGATGGCGGTGAAGGAGATGATGACCGGGATGAGCAGCAGGCCAAAGACGTTCATGTAGTTCATGGCGTTGAGGCCCTGCTTGAGCGCGGCCTTGGCGGTCTGGTTGGAGGCGGTCTCCCGCACCATCTTTTCACCGGTGGCCAGCAGCCCCTTTTCCGCGGCCTCGGCGGCTACCCCGGTGGCCTTGAAGACGAACTTCCCGGCCAGCCCGGCGATGCCCACCCCGGCGGTGCTGATGCCGACGAGCAGCGCGCCCTCGGCCATGCTGTCGTCGATCAGCCTAGAGCCCAGGGTGGTGGCCCCGGCGTAGGCAGTGCTCCACATGTAGAAGGTGCCGTCGCGGATGTAGGGCGCGGCGCTCAGGGCCGCTCCCACCAGGATGCTGCGCACCACCAGCCCGGCCATCAGGGTCTTTCGCAGGGTGGCGGTGGCGGTGAGCATCTGGTAGGCGGCGATGCCCAGGTACAGCGCCACACCAATGGTGATGGCCAGGGTGTACAGCTTGTACTGCTCAAACTTGGCCCCTAGAAAGGTGAGGATGGCGATGGGGTCGGGCAGGTAGCCCTGGAGGAACTCGAGCATCAGTTACACTCTCCCTTCCACCACTTCTTGCAGGAGGGCTGGCCCATCACGCCGGTAAAGGCGTTGTAGCGGTCTGCGTTCTTGAACAGATCCTCGGCCTTGGCCGCAATCTGGGCGTACTCGATGCTCAGCTCGTTGCTGGTCTGGGCGATGTTCTGGCTGATCTCGGCGGCCAGGCGCTCGTTGAGCTGGGCGAGCTGGTAGTTGGTGTAAAGCTCCTGGGCAGCCAGGCCCGCCAGGCTTTTTTGCAGGGCCGACTGGGAGGCCACCAGGCCGTTGCCCAGGTCGGCAAAGCCCCGCGCCAGCAGCTGCACCGCCGCCCGGGTGCTGGTGGCGTTCTGGGCCTGGGTGACCAGCTTCTGCCCGGCCTCGCCCACCTTGTTGGCCAGCTCTTGCAGGGATTTCTCGGCGGCCAGCCGGGCGGCGTTGCGCTCGGCGGCCGAGAGGATCTCCCCGCTGCGGCTGCGCTCCTTGGCGGAGGCGCTCCAGCTCATGTTCTCGCTGAGGATGTTTTGCAGGGTGGGGATCTCCTTTTTGAGCTTGGCCACCTCGCTTTGATACTGATTGAAGGCGTTGAGCGCGGTTTGCTGCTGCTGCTTGGCCTGTTGCAGCAGGGATTTGACCTTCTGGGAGGTAAAGCCGTCGGTTTTGCTCTGCTGCTGGATCTGTTGCAGGGTTGAGATGTAGTTGGTATGGGCGGCGCGGTAACCGCCTTCCAGATTGTTCAGCTTGCTGAGGGTCTCGTCGTAGTAGCTTTTGGCAAACTTGGCCACCTTGCCGCTGTTTTCTTGCAGCACCTTGCCGATGTCCTGGCGGGCCTGCTCGGGGGTGTAGTTCTCGTCGTCGCGCAGCTTCTTGAGGATCTCGCGGATTTTCTGGTTGGTTTTGTCCTCGGCCTGTTGCAGATCCGCTTGCGTCATACCGGTTTTCTGGAGAACGGTAGTTACCCGCTGCGAGTCGAGCTGGCTGGTGTCAAACTGCTTCAGCACCTCGCTCAGGGGGGCGTTGAAGTTCATCTGGATCAGGTTGGCGCCCAGGCCCTGGGCGTTCTTGACCCCGGCGATGGCCTCCTTCCAGGCCTTCTCGATGCTACAGAAGTCCACCGGCGAGCCGTAGCCTGCGGCGTCGGCGACCTGCTGAACCCCGCAGGCCAGCCCGGTGAAGTTGTTGATGTCGTCCACATTCAGGGCCAGCGCCGGGCTGAATACCCAGGGAAGAGCGAGCCAGTACAACTTTTTCATGCCTTGAGTATACGAAAAAGTTTTGTAAAAGAGAAACCCCCGTGTTGCCACGGGGGTGGGGGGCTACTCGCCCCGTCTTCCCCACCAGAGCAAGCGCTCTCCAGTGGGGGTGACCAGGCCCCATCCCTGGAGGGGGCCTTTCTCTTCCAGGGCGGCCTGAACCGCCCGGAAGAAGCTCTCAATGGCCTCGGGGGTGAGGGTTTTCCCCGAGGCCACCAGGGCCTCCTCCACCTGCTCCAGGGGCAGGTGGAGGATCTGGGGAAGGGCGGCCACCCGGTCCGCCCTCCGATACAGGGCCCCCTCGGAGGCCCCGAGGGCCTCCAAGACTTCGAGCCAGGGCTCGAGGGAGGCGGGGACCCGAAGGGTCCCCTCGTAGAGTTCCGCCTGTGGCGGCAGGCGGAACTCCTCCTTTGCCAGGCTGGAGAACAGCCTGGCAGCCTCTTGGGCCCCCTTGACGGGGGCCTCGAGTGCCTCCGGGAATAGGAGGTCGGTATCCCGTACCTCCTCTTCCCAGTAGGCGTGTTTTAGCACGCCTACTGGGGCCCCCACCCAGGGGGTGTATTTACCCATACAGCACCCCCTCCCAGCGGGGATCGGGTAGGTCTACTGCCCGATCCTCGTCGTCCTCCCAGTCTAGCGACAGGGAGGAGAGGCGGAGGAGGGCCTCCTCCGCCTCGGCTCTAGCCCGGGCGTCCCCCTTCTCCGCCCGGGCCCTGAGCGCCCGAAGGCGCCGCACCTCCTCTACTGGTGCCCCCCAGGCCAGCGCCTCGGCCTGGGAGGGGAGCCAGGTCTTCCCCCAGAGCCGCACGACGGCGGCGGGGGAAACCCCCCTGCTCAAGGCTCCCCGGAGCTGCGGGCCCCAGACGGGCCCGAACAACTCCTCCGGGAGCCTTACCGCCGCTTCCTGGAGAAGCTCCAGGAAGCGTTCGCCGTCCCCCTTGCTTCCCGCCAGGAGCAAGGGGGAAAGAATCTGAAGGGAGGTCCTGTATAGGACCTCCCTTTCAACCTCCTCCAGGGCAATGAAGCCCTGGAGGAGTGCTTTGGCCACCACCTGGGAGTATTCCCAGGTGGTGGCCGGCCTACGCGCCAGCCACTTTTCCATCATATGGAAAAAGCAACCCCCCTCCTGGGGGTGGATTTCGGAAGGGGGCAACCCCCTTTCGACCCAGGGGGTTATCGGGTTGCTATGGCCTAGAGTGTACGGGATGGCATCGGTTTATTCAACCCCGGCCAGCCGTCGCACCGCCCGCTGGTAGCCGAGCTGCCGGGCCAGGGCCTCGCGCTCTTCGCGCTCCTTGGGGGCGGTGGTGAAGGTCCAGTAGCGTACCGGGTCGGCGTCCAGCCGCAGGATGCCGCCCTCGCCACCCTCGCCCAGCTTGAGCCAGAGCATGAACTCGGCGTAGGCCCCGTTGACCTTGGTCATGCTGGGCAGCTGCTCGATCAGGGAGGGTGGGGCGGTCTGGAGGATGCGGGCGATCTGTTCCAGCACCTCCTCGTCCCCCGAGGCCCGGGTCACGTAGAACTGGGCCACGTTGGTGAGGACGGGGGCGGCGTGCTCGGCGGCGAAGTCGGCCAGGTTCTGGCTCACCGCCCAGGTGCCGATGCCCAGGGTGCGGCCCCGGCGGAAGAGATCGTAGACGAACTCGGCGCTGTCGCGGTTCTTGAGCAGGTGCCAGGCCTCCTCCAGCACGATTACCTTGCGGGGGTAGACGGTCTTCTTGATCGCGTTCCACACCGCCTGCACGGTGGCCAGCATGGCCACGGCAAAGAAGTCCGGGTTGCCCTCGATCTCCTTGACCACGATGTAGACGAAGCGCTTCTCGGGGGCGATGCGGAAGGTGGAGGGGCCGTCAAAGAGGGCACCCAGGGCGGTGCGGCGGCTCCACTCGGCAAAAGCGTAGGAGAGCTTGAGGGCGATGGCCCGGGTCTCGTCGGTGACGGTCTTGCCGTCAATGGAGGAGAGGTTTTCCAGGGTCTCCACCAGGTCGCTTATGGTGGGCACGTTCTGGCCGAAGTCCACCACCCACCCGCTCTCCCCTTTGACCTGGCGGGAGAGCCGGTGGTAGGTCTGCTCGATGGCGGCCCGCAGGATGCGGTTCTCGATGGCCGGGTCGGCCCGCTGGGGGTTGCCCGGCACCATGGCCCGCAGCAGGGCGAAGACCTCGAGCTGCTTTTCCGGCCCCAGCTCGTAGGTGCCCGGCTCCAGGTGGAAGGGGTTGATCACGGTGTCGGAACCCGGCCCGAACTCCAAAAACTCCGCGTGCCCGTCCTCTTCCAGCACCTTGTACAGCCCCCAGTAGCTCCAGCGGTGCCGGTCAATGGCCACCGCCATGGTGTCGCCGGTCTTCAAGGACTCCACCAGCCGGTTCTGCACGTTGTAGCTCTTGCCGCCCCCGGAGGTGCCGATGGTCAGGCTGTTGTAGTTGGGCAGGCTGTCGTCGAAGGGGTCGTGGGTGATGGGGGTGAGCCAGCGGGTGAAGTAGAGCTCCTTGGGGTTTTTGGCCTCGTGCCGCCAGGGGCTCTGCCAGGGGATGAAGTGGACGGCCTGGGTCTCGGGGTACATGCGGGGGGCGCTGAGGGCCTGCCCCGAGAAGGGCGCGGCCTGCAACCAGGAGCGGAAGGTGCCGCGCTGCAAGCGGAGGAAGGGGTTGCCCTCGAAGCTGGAGGCCTTGGCCCAGAAACGGTCCATGCGCCGCTCGAGCTCCTTCTCGTTTGGATCCACCAGGATGAACAGGGCGTTGACGTTGTAGAGGTGATCCCCCGACTGGCGGATGTAGCGGATGTACTCGGAAGCCTCCCGCGCCCCTTCCTCCGCGCCCACATCGGGGACGTCGGTGGCCCCGGCGGTGATGTACTGGTCGCGGAACTTGTAGCGCAGCCGCCCTTCCCCCTGCTCCCTGGAGAGCCGGGTGAAGTCCAGCACCACCCACAGTCGCTTGCCGGCCGCATCCAGCAGCGGGGCCAACATGCCGAAGAAGGTCTCGTTGGGCACGTCGGCCAGGCGCCAAAACCCCAGCGTGTGCGAGCCGACCCGCAGGCGATCCCAGTAGCGGTTGTCCACCATGGATCGCACCAGGGTGGAGCGCAGGGTCTTGCCGGGGTGGTTTTCCTCCTTGCTGAGGTTGCCGGGCACGTAGTCGAAGGTGGGCTGGTAGGGCGCGGTGGGTGTGGGCAGCGAAGGGTTGAGGTATTCAAAGATCAGCCGGTAGAGAGCGTCCCCGCCGAGGAGGGTGGCCCGCAGACCGGCGGTTTGCAGAAGCTGCTGAAACAGGAACTTCTTGCGCTCGATCTCCTTGAGGAACCCGGCCAGCTCCTCCTGGTTGAAGGAAAAGTGCTTCTTGCCCTTGAGGAAAGGCAAGACCTCGGAAAGCAGGGCCACCGCGGGGGAAGCGACGCGGTAGCCCAGGCGGGGGGCGCCCACCGGCACACAGAAGTAGAAGCGGAAGTCGTTGAGCACCTTTTGCTCGGCCAGGTGCCGGGTGTTGTTGTACTGCGCCTCCCCCAGGTCGAACAGGAAGCCGTGTTCCACCTGGATGAGCTGCCGGTATCGCTCGAGTCCATGTACGTTGCCTTCCTTGACCGAGATGATCAGGCGCAGGGTCTCCCCATCCTGACCGACCATGCGTAGAACCTGCTTGAGCCCCCTGAGCAGGACGGCCTGCTCGGAAGGGCCGTAGAGTTCCCCAGGGGGCATTTCGATTTCAAAGGCCACGTAGGCCCGTCCGTCGTCCAGAAAGACCGCATCGGCCAGTATCTCCCAGTAGGGCAGCATACTGACTAAAGAGGCCACCTGGTTGTCGGTGGCCCCGGTGGACTCCAAAAAGGGGTCGGTTGCTTTAGCGAGTTTTTTCATTGCTTTTGACGACCAGAGGAATCACCACCGTATCGGGACGGTGCTCGTAGAAGTTTTGCTGGCTCAGGTACCAGGCCAGCATCTGGGCCCCGCTGTCATAGGGCAGGATGCGCTGGTAAAAGCGCAGGCCCACATAGTACAGGCCGAACCCCAGGCCCATGCCCACCAGGGTGAGGGCGGGGTTGGAGAACGCGGCGTTGAGGCCAAAGCCCACCAGCCCCCCCAGGGTGCCCCCGCCCATGAGGTCGTACCAGGTGATGTTGAAGATCACGTAGTTGGGCTGATCCAGGCGAAAGGAGCGCATCTGGAGCATGGCTTATTCGCACAGGGCCCCGATGTTTGCGGGTGCCTCCATGCCAGCTTTGGTATAGGCGCTGCCGATGAACACGCCCACGGCGGCGAAGAGCAGCACCGAGAACGCGACCCCGGCCAGCCCACCTATCAACCAGTTTCCGGCCGCCCGGTTTTGCAAAGCCTTGAGAATGCCGCCGATGGCGATGCTGACGATGGACAGAACAAAAAGGATGGGCACCACCGCATTGCGCACTGCACAGGCACCTTTTTTGGCCGGGTCTCCCAGCTGGTTGATGGCGTTGGTGATGTCGTC
>DAIUDO010000036.1:8076-14136 GCA_036845585.1 Meiothermus sp.
AGGCACCTTTTTTGGCCGGGTCTCCCAGCTGGTTGATGGCGTTGGTGATGTCGTCGTTCGGCGTAGATGTAGCCGTCCGGCCCGGCTGTGCATACCCATCAACCATGAAGGCTAGGGGCACGACAGCAAGACCCAGCTTGAACACCTGGGCACTGGTGTATACGAAACCCAGCGCTGCATCTTCCAGTGCAGACTTTGGCGTGTAGGTCTTGTTGAGGCGGGCTTCGGCCCGGTAGAAAAATTGCACCGGACGGCTCTTTTCAACGAGCGCAGCCCCCTTTTGAATAGCTTTTTGACACCAGAACCAGAGACTAAGCGAAAAGTTTTTGTGCATAAAACCTCCGGGGTTTATTATAGGGCCATGGTACTCTCTGAGCAACTGATGCAGCAGATTGAGGCCGCCTGGGGGAAAGCTGTTCCCGGCGATATGTCCCGGCCTGAGTGGGCGGAAATGATTCGCTTCTTGCAGGTGAGCCACCCCGAGCTGGCCGCCCGGGTCTATGCGGAAATTTCCGGCAACGCCGACGAGGAGGTGGCCGAGGTGCACGACCAGCTCCAGGCCCAGAGCCGGGCCAAGCAGGTGGTGCAGAAGGCGGGGGGGCTCAAGGATGAGCAGGGCCGGGTGGTGCCGTCGCGCACCAAAGGCCTGCTGTGGCTCTTTGGCCTGCTGGGGCTGGCGCTGATCCCGCTGTCCATCTGGATTCTGGGCCCGGTGATGGCCAGCATGTTTGGCGGCAGCCCGCCCAGCGCGGTCAGCCAGCCGCAGGAATCGCCCAAGCCGGAGGTGGCCCCGCCCCCGGTGGCCCCGGTGGAGCAACCGACGCAACCACAACCTGTGGAGACGGGGGCGGCGGCCAGCCCCACCCTGCCCCCGCCCCCGGAGCAGACCACCTCGGATATTCCCAGCTATCCCCAGCCGGCCCCCGCCTCGAGCGCGCCCCCTGCGCCTAACCTGCCACCACCACCGCCCCCGCCTCCGGCGGGGAATGCCAGCGTGGCGGCCTTTCCCAAAGGCGAGCAGCTGGCTGCGGCCAGCAAGCCCATCGAGGGCCAGTATGCGGTGGGCGCGGCGGTGCAGCCGGCGGGCAGCTACAGCCCCGCGGCCCCCAGCGGGGGGGCGGTGCTGAGCGAAAGCCGCAGCACCGGGGCCAGCTTTGCCGCCGCCTCGAGCGCCGGGGCTGCCGGGTTTGCGACGGCGACTGAGGCCCCGAGCGCCCCGGCTCCTTCGCCGGGGGAGGCCTTGAAGCAGGAGATCAACGCCGCGCGGAATGCCCAGGTGGGGGCCCCGGTGAACTTTGCCGACCGGCTGGATCAGATGGTGCGCCGAACCGTGGAGGATCTGCGGCCCGGCACGGTGGTGGCGGCAGAGGTGGTGGCCGCGCCCTTGCTGGCCCAGGGCCTCAACGAGGCCCCGGTGCTGCTGAAGGACGAACAGGGCCGGATGTGGCTGGGTCTGGCCCGCCTGGCCGGGGCCAGCAGCCGGATCGAGCTGGAGCTGTCGCGGGTCTTTGTGGGTCGGGACGGGTATCTGAACGTGAAGGCCCGCGGCCTGGCCACCGACGGCACCTATGCGGTGGCCGCCAAGGTCGAGGATGTGGCCCCTTCGCTGGCGCCCGACCTGTTGCGCGCCGCCATTTCTGGCTTCTCCGGCTACCTGAGCGACCTGCGCAACGCCCAGCGCTTTACCCTGGGGCCCGACGGCAAGGTGGCGGTGGAGAAGGAGGCCCCGCCGGTGGAGTACCAGATCCTGGGCAACATCGCCAACCTGTTCAACCTGCCCCAGGGTCAGGCGGCGCTGGTGCGGGTGTTCCGCCTCGAGCGGGGCCAGCCGGTGGAGATCCTGGTGCTGGAGGTGCTGGCCGAATGAGCGAGGGCGTGGTGCTGGATACCGACTGGGCGGTGTTTGCCCACCGTCTGTCCACCCCCGGGGAGGGGCGGCCCTTGGAGCTGTTCACCGCTTACGGGCGCTATGAGGTGGTGGCCCATCCGCTGGTGGCCGATTACAACGACGCCATGCTGCTGCACCTGGCGGTGTTGACCGAGCTGCGGCTCACCCTGGGGGTGGCGGCCTGGTGCTGGACGGTGTTGCAGGATGAGGCGGTGGATTACGCCGGGGGCAAGCCGGATGCGGTGTACGTGCCGGCGGCCAACGCCCTGTGCGCAGCGGAGGTGGATCTGGGCTTTTATTCCCTGGAGCGGGTGCGTAAGAAGCTCAAGGCCTTTACCCGCTACCAAAGCAGCGTCTGGGGGGTGATCTCCAGCCGCCGGGCCGCCTATTTGCACCGGGTGGCTAGCGAGCTGGGGTTGCCGCCGCCGCAGGTGATGGTGCTTCCCCTTCCGGGGAAATCCCTGCTAACAGCGCAAGCCGTGTAGGCGTGGTGCGCCACCAGTCCATCAGCTGTGCGGGGGCAGGCAGCAAGCGCCTGCCCTCAAAGGTTTTTCGCCCGGAATGGCGGGCCAGGTATTGGCGGTAGGCCACCGGCTGCACCAGGCCCTGCCGGGCGAAATACAGAAGACCGGCGTTCTCAAAGAGATACCGCCAGCCTTCCTGCTGGTAAAGGTACTCGCAGAGGATGCGCTTGGTCAGCCGGTTTAGCAGGCCCTCATGGGACAGGCGACGCCAGCGCCGCTCGTTGGGCACGTACAGGTAGCCCCGGCGGGACTCCCGCACCGCTAGCCGGGGCAATAGTCCCACCGGGATGCGATGAATATCCCCTCCGGGCTGGAGGGGGCCATAGGTTTCGATGTACTGGAGGTACGGCTCAATCATGGCTTGAGCAGGCGGGGAAAACCAACCGCATCCTCGACCTTATACCCCTCGACCAGGCCCTCCCAGTAGGTGTTGACCTGGGCGCCCACCTTGATCACCGGGATGGGGATGGGGATGGGCACCGGCACGCCCACCTGGGTAATGCAGCTGACCGTGAAGGTCAGGCTGCGGGGACTGGTCTCGCTGACCAGGTTGCTCTTGAGCTTCAGCACCGGCAGCAGGCCGTAGATCTCGTAGTCGTTCTTGGAGGCCAGCCCGGCCTCGCCCTGGGGCTTGGGCCCCTGGTTCTTGCCGGCCCAGTAGTGGTTCTTCCCGGAAGGGTGCACCGAGCCTCGAGCTACCACCTTCTTCTTGGCCTCCTCCAGCGCCTGGATGCCCGGCGGTTCATACCCTCCCTGGTTGGTCTGGCGGCCCAGCTCCTGCCGGGTCTGAATCTGGCCCGGCTTGGCCTGTTCGTAGTAGGTGCGGGCAAAGGACTTGATGCCCAACCCCTTTTGCACCAGCTCCTCCCACCTGCCCTGGGCGTTGGCGTCCTCCACCGGGATAAAGGCCGCACCGCCACCGGGAATGCGGTAGTCCATCCACAGCAGGGTCTTGGGGGCTTCCTTTTCCAGCGCCTTGTTGATCTCCTCGAGGTAGTCCCGCAGGTAGACGGTGTTGGCGTGCAGCATGACCTTGGCGTAGCGGGTCACCAGCTCCTGCACGTCCAGGTAAAAGGAGGGGCAGGCCAGGGGATACCAGGGCACCGGGTTGGTGGGGATGTCGCCGTCGCAGAAGTCGTCCTTGGCGAGCTTCTTGTTCTTGTCGTTGTCCCATACCCCCAGGGTGTCGTCGGTCTGCTCCTTGCAGGCCGCCTGGCCGTGCAGCGCGGCATTGAGCCGGTAGAACACCCGGGCGTCGTAGCGGTTCCAGGCTTCCGACACGGCCCGCTCGATCTTTTCGGCTTTCTCCTTGCTGATGTAGGGCACCTGCACCGCCCGCTTGCTCTGGGTGTCCTCAAACTCCGAGCCTTCCTTGAGGATGACCGAGAGCATGGGCGTGGCGGCGGCCAGGCCCAGGAACACGAACAGCACCCCCAGCCGTTTCATCAGGGGTTGACCTCAATGCCCCGGGCAGGCCGGGGGCTGTCGCTCAGGTCGAACACTGCCCGGATGTTGTAGAGCGCCCCGGTCTTTTCGTTCTGGGCCTGCACGGTCATCTCGAGCAGCCCTCCCGCGGCCCGGGGGATGTTGATCTGGAACTCCTGGCTTTCCAGCGGGCCGATTTTGTCGCTGAGGAGCTTGCGGTAGGCCAGGTAGTCCAGGGGTCGGTTGTTCTGGGCGATGCGGATGGTGCTGGGGTTGATGATCAGGTTGTCCAGGGCCAGGTTTTGCAGGTTGAGCCGCACCTCGGCTACCTGACCGCGCAGCACCCCCGTGCCGCCGATGCGCAAGGACTCGTAGCGGAAGCTGCCCAGGTTCCCGGTCGGCTGGGTGGTGGGGGCGCTCAGGCTTACCGCCGGGCGCTGCTCGTTCACCACATAGCGCCGGGGCTGGCCCCGCTCCACCACCTTGATCAGGAAGAGCATGGCGTAGCCCTTGGAGCGGATGATCAGGTCGGTCTCCCCGGCGCGTTCCTTGGGGAAGATCACCATCAGGTTGCTGCTGGTTTTGATGTCCACCAGGCCGCTGTTGCCCACGAACTGATCTCCGATGGGGGCGAAGAACTCCACCAGGGTGGTGTAGCCCGGGGAGACCTCCAGCACCGCTGGGGCGATTTGCAGATCCTGGGCGTAGAGGTTGCTGACGGCAAGAGGGGTCTTCTGGGCCAGGCCGCTGGCCAGCAGGAGCAGGGCGAAGGCGAGGATTCTCATACGAAAAGATTTTACATGATTCGGGGGGAGAGGCAAGAGCAGGCACTACAGGCCCGCTTGTCAAGGTAAGTTTTCGATGATAACATTTTTTCGTGTCCGGTTTTTTTGTTCTGCAAGTTTTTCTGTCGCTGATCTCGCTGGCCTCGGTGGTGTTTATGGCCTACCTGGCCTACCGCCTGGTGCGGGCGGTGGAGTCCGGGGTGGCGGTGCAGGAACAGATTGTCAGGGCGCTGGAGAGGGCACGGAAAGACTAACCGGAAGGAAAGGAGCAACCGTGAAAGGAATGAAGGCCCAAGGCTTTACGTTGATTGAGATGATCGCCGTCATCGGCATCATCCTGGTGCTGGTGGTGGCATTGGTGCCGCGCATGGAGGCCAACCGGCAGGCGTCCAACGATCAGGTTGTGGCGGGGTATCTGCGGGAAGTGCAGAAATACCAGGAAATGTACTATGGTCTCAACCGCTCTTATGCCGACGAGCTGTCTGATCTGACCAGCCTGACCCCGCCCCTGGACAGCGCCCCCAACGGCGTGACGGTGAACTTCATCACCACCGGGGTGAACTACAACCGTGACTACTGCGTGGTGGCCGGTACCGCCGCCGGGCAGTATTGGTTCCAGCTCACCTCCAAAGGGGCCCGTCCGGTGACCTCGGCGCCTGCCACGGGCAATGCCCCCACCGTCTGCGATCCCAACCTCTAAGCCTCCTGGAAGAGCAACCCCCGGCTAGGCAGCCGGGGGTTCTTTTTTGCGGGCCTCGCGGGCGGCTTCCCGCACGCACGGCTCGGGGTCGTTCTGCAACCAGCGCAGGAGGTGGAAGGGGGTGTTGGGATGGCGGGCCACCGCCTGGCGCACAAAGGGATCGCGGTCGAAGGCCAGGTCGGAGAGGATGCCCTCGCTGGCGCCGGGGTGGTGGGCCACCGCGTCGCGGATGCGCCAGGCTGGGGTGCCGGCGAGCTTGCGCAGCGCCTCGGTGGGGGTCTGCGGATTGTTGGCTACCCGCAGCCGCACCCCGTAGTCGGCGTCTTCCGCCAGGAGCATCAGCGCGTCGGGGGGCGTATGGGGGTTCAGCGCCACATACCGGCGCACGCTGGGGTCAGGGTGGGCGGTCAGCTTGAGCGGCAGGGCGGATGGGGTGCGGAAATACCGCTTGCCAGGGTCGGTAGAAGAAACGCTCTTTACGGGAGGGGTCGTAGTATTGCTCTTCTACTTTTTCTACGGGGGGAGATCCCTGTCGCGTGAGGGCCTGCTCGAGGGCTTCTTCGGGGGCCTGGCCGCTAACCGGGACAACTGAGAGCACCTTGCCGCTGGTCAGCGTCACCTTGAGGCCCATCAGCACCGGGGGGGATTGAAGGGTATTCATGTAAGTACCTCCTGGGGCTGCCGCCCCGATTGCGGTTGCGGCTCACTTCCAGCGGTAGCGGGTGATGGTGAGGCCGC
>DAIUDO010000036.1:14236-16174 GCA_036845585.1 Meiothermus sp.
GCCCCGATTGCGGTTGCGGCTCACTTCCAGCGGTAGCGGGTGATGGTGAGGCCGCCTACTCTCAGGTCAGGGATGTCGTCTCTGAGGCCAACAGGGGTGTGGTAGTAGGTCACACTTATAAACCCATTGGGTGTTTTGACCAGGTGGGCGGCGTTGAACTCGTGGCCGGGGATCTCCAGCCACATGGGATAGATGCGTCCGTTCTGGCCTACCGGGGTGCCGGGCTCCCACTGGTGGGGGATGTAGGGGACGGCAGGATAGCCGTAAGTTGTGTTGTAATCGCGGTCTAAGTAGTTGGGCAGGAAGAAGTTGAGGCTGGTGTTGTAGTCGTGGTCTATCCGGTGCCGGTAGAAGCAGCTCCAGCGCTGGATGCCCAGCAGGGGGACGCTCTGGCCGTTTCTTTCCAGGAAGGTCACGCGGAACTTGCCGCCGGTGCGCTTGTCGCGGGCCAGGCGCTGTTCGGCAAAGGCCGGGTCGGGGTAGAGGATCTCGGTGGTCATCTTGTAGGTGCCGTCGGGGTAGATGCGCCCGTAGTAGGAGCGCTCCAGGGTCTCCTCGATGCCCACGCCCTCCTCGACCGGGGTGGGGCGGGGAATCCCCAGCTCCAGGAGCCTTTGGTAGCCGTAGTGGTTGTACTGGTCAACCATGATGCTGAAGTTGAGCCCACCCTCGGGTGCGGGGAAGACCACCGGGTTCATGGAGCGTCCGATCCAGTAGTAGATAGAAAAATCGGCGATGGAGCCGGAGCCGGTGTCGGAAAGAATGCGTCGCGTTCCGCTGCCCCCGTTGTTCCCCACCATCCAGCGGTTGATGCCGTTCCAGGTGTCTAACCGCTCCACCACCAGGCCCACGCCGGGGATGCGTCCGCTGGCCGACCAGCCCCCGGTGGGCAGGTAGGCGTTGGTATAGCCCGCCACGTAGAGGTCGCCGCCCGGTTGATCGTGCCAGAAGAGGTAGCTGGGGTAGTAGGTGAGACCTGTTGTTTTAATGTAGCTGCCGTTGCTGGGTTGCAGGCGGACGATGTAGCCCTCATGGCTGCCGAAGTCGCCCACCCCCACCAGGAGGTGGTTGCGCTGGGTGTCGAAGGCCATCATCAGCGGCAGGTTGTCGCCCACCGGGAAAGCCCCGATGTCCTGTTGCTTTTGCATCTGCTCGAGGCGCTTCTCCCAGACCACATCCATGGTTTCGGGGTCAATCTTGAGGACGAAGGCCTCCATGCAGTAATAGTTGCCATCTACGCAAAAACGAGGCGGATCGCTGGGCTGGCCTAACGGTGAGAGATCGGTGGTGGTGCCTGCGGCGTAGATGTAGCCGTCCGGCCCGGCCAGGATGGCGGTGGGGTAGCTGCGGAAGTACCAGCTATAGGTACGCTGCCGCACCATCTGCATGGTGTTGGGGTCCAGGAGGCCGATGTACATTCCGGCCCGCCAGTATTGGCCCTCCTGGGTTGGGTTAGCAGCGGGAGCATTGTAGGGCGAGAGCGGCAGGGGGCGGGTATCTTCCTCGCTCATGCCACGCTGCCACTCCTGGTAGTAAGCCGTCCCGATGGGCACCAGGCCATTGGGCAGCACGGCCTGCTGGTAGTTCATCCGCAGGGGGATCTCCGAGGGCCGGAAGCCCTTCTTGGCCAGCACCCGGCGGGTGACCTCGAGGGGAAACTCGGGGTCTACATAGCCCTCCCCTTTGATCTGCATCAGCAAGCTGGTGATGCTCCCGCTCTGGGAGCCTCCACAGTAGGGTTCGCCGTTGTAGGTGAGGTCGAAGGTTTCGGGCCGGGGGCAGGCAGTGAGTAAAAACACCAGGGGTAGCAGAAGGTACTTTCGCATAGCAGATCCGCGCCCACAAAGTAAAGGAAGAGGAGGGGCGCTTTATATTATGCAAAAAAATTTTGTTTTCTACTATGCAGATGACCGCACCTTAGAGGGGGCTGGCCTTTTC
>DAIUDO010000037.1:0-16133 GCA_036845585.1 Meiothermus sp.
CCCCCCTGAAGGGGATGGGTTTTATACCTCCCCCACACCCCCCTGCTTTCATAAGAATTCCCCGACCAGTGGAAGAAGAATCACCCAGCACACTTTTGAGTTTCAAGGAGAAATGTCCAGACCGAACCCTCACACCGGATTCAAAGAACGATCATTCAAGCCAGGTGTGCTCAGAGGCTTGGTTTCGCCGCGCGCAGCGCACCCGGAATCCCAGACCCCACCCCTCCCCCCGGTCGGCGAGGAAAGCGACTCCTTTCCAAGAGGCGGTATCACCCTCTGTTACACGGATAACTTCGGTCGCTCGCCTCTGCGCCACGCCATGGCGCGACGCGGACGAGACGAGGCAACCATTCGGTGCCGAACTAATCAAATCTGGTATTTCTTGCGGTTGCTCACAGCAGCCCTCCACCGGCTTCGTTTGCGGACCTAGATGCTCCAGACCACGATATCGTCTCAGTTAGCGAAGGACACAAAAAAGGTCGGAGGACTTAACGTCCTCCGTAACACCCCTGCATACTGACACAGAGGGGTCGAGATGCTGAATTAGTCGTTCCAGATGAGGATTCGGCGAGCTTTCCCGTTCATTTGGCTTCCTCCTTGTTGGGAGGATAGCCGAAGTAAGTTACGGTTGTAAACTGCTTGACAAAATGACAACTTTGTGATTCCAAAAATATTGCACTTTATTGTACTCGGTACAATACATTTTGCTTTCTCTAAAACCCACAAAAAATCGCGCCTCGATTTACAATCGCGGTTAGGGTCTGACAATTTTTTTACTTGGTACAGACTTTCACCTTGGAGTCTGAACATTAAGGATCCCGGCTGCCTCGAGGCAAAAGTGGGGGGCGTATATTTGACGACCATTCGATACGAGCGTAGACTTCTGAATGAGATGGGGGCTTGGCTGACGACTAAACCCGGGGGGAACTTCTAGCCAAGTGGCATTCTGAGGTTCTCCCGGCTCTGAGGTTGGAGAGCCGGGGGTTTTTTTGAGGTGACTATGAATGCAGTGCTTCCCGACGGACGAAACCTAGAGCTAAAGCCCGGTGCCACCGCCGCAGATGCCGCAAGGGCAATTGGCCCCGGTCTTGCCAAAGCGGCCATTGGCGCCATTGCCAACGGTGAGCTATACGACCTGCTCAAGCCCCTGCCCGACGGAGCAGAACTGCGCATCCTGACCGAGAAAGACCCGGAGTACGTGCAGCTGTTCCGCCACACCCTAGCCCACGTGATGGCCCAGGCTGTACGCGAGCTATACGGCGAGCGCGGCTTCGCCCCGGAGCAGATCAAGCTGGCAATCGGGCCGGTGATTGAGAATGGCTTTTATTACGACATCGATGCCCCCGAGCCCATTCGCGAGGAAGATCTTGCGCTCATCGAGGAAAAAATGCGCAGGATTGTGGCAGCCGACCTGCCCCTGAAACGATTTGTGCTGCCCAGGGCAGAGGCACTTCGACGCTTCGAGGGCATAGACCCCTACAAGACCGAGCTGATTCAGGACCTGCCCGAAGGGGAGGAGATCAGTTTCTATGCACAAGGCGACGAACAGTCTGGCTTCACCGATTTGTGCCGGGGGCCGCACGTGCCGAGCACGGGCCGCATTCCCCCTCACTTCAAGCTAACCAGCATTGCCGGGGCCTACTGGCGAGGTGATGCGCGAAGGCCCATGCTGCAGCGCATTTACGGGATTGCCTTCCGTACCAGGGAGGAGCTAGAGAACTACCTCTGGCAGCAAGAAGAGGCCAAGCGCCGCGACCACCGCAAGCTGGGAGCGGAGCTCGACCTTTTCACCATCAGCGAGGAGGTGGGTAAGGGGCTGCCCCTATGGCTACCCAAGGGGGCCTTTATCCGGCGTCAGTTGGAAAACTACATGTACGAAAAGGAGCAGGCACACGGCTACCACTACGTCTATACGCCGCACATAGCCAATGCCCGGCTGTACTACACCTCAGGACACCTGCCCTACTACAAAGACGACATGTATGCGCCCATCGAGATTGAGGGGGAGGAGTACTACCTCAAGCCGATGAACTGTCCGCACCACCACATGATCTACAAGGCCCGACCCAAAAGCTACCGCGACCTTCCTTTGCGGTTGGCCGAGTTTGGCACGCTTTACCGCTTTGAGTTGTCGGGCACCCTGACGGGTCTCACGCGGGCGCGGGGCTTTACCCAGAACGACGCCCACATCTACTGCTCGAGGGCCCAGGTGACCGAAGAGTTCATCAAGGTCATTCAGCTTTTTGACGAAGTTTATAAAGACTTCGGCATTTCCGACTACTGGTTCCGCCTCTCGCTCCCCGACTTTGAGAACAACCCCGAGAAGTTCGGGCAGGAAAACGACAACTGGCGCGACTCGATTGCCGCCATCCGCAAGGCCCTCGAGCTCACCGGGGCCAAGTATGTGGAGGGCATTGGCGAGGCCACCTTCTACGGCCCCAAGCTCGATGTGCAGATCCGCAGCGTACTGGGCAAGGAGGACACCATCGCCACCAACCAGCTCGACTTTATTGTGCCCGAGCGCTTCGGCCTGGAGTTCACCAACGAGAGGGGAGAGAAGGAAACCCCGGTCTGCATCCACCGTGCCATCATGGGCAGCTTTGACCGCTTCTTCGCTTTCTACTTGGAGCACACCGGCGGCGACTTCCCGTTATGGCTCTCCCCCGTCCAGGCCGTGATCGTGCCCATTGCCGACCGACACCTCGAGTACGCCCATCAGGTGGCTGCAGAGATGCGGAAAAACAAGCTCCGTGTGGAAATAGACGACCGTTCCGAGCGCATGAACGCCAAGATCCGTGACGCCGAGCTTCAAAAAATCCCCCTGATTCTGGTCTTGGGCGACAAGGAAGCCGAGGCCGGCACGGTGAATGTGCGCGAGCGGCGCGTCAAGGAGCAACGGACCGTGGGGGTAGCGGCGCTGATTGAGGAGATGCAAAAGCGCATTGAGGCTAAGAACTGAGCAAATACGACTTACCGTACACCCTGACAGACGTTGCCGCCCATCTGGGCGGCATCTGTGCTGCTTAGGACGGTGAAATACCAGATTCAAAAAGCCGGTCTTTACCGGCTACCATCGGAGGCTTAGTTGCTCCGCATCCGATGCTACTGGAATCCTGGAGCACTCCCCACCCCTCCCCTGCCTACGGTCGTCGAAAGAGAAGTCTCCCCCGATCGGGCTCGTTCGCCGCCATCCGGTGACGAACTGACCGAATTGGCGTGAAGACCCCAAAAAAGCTGCTCTGCAACGAGTCCCGCTATTGCAAAGGCCAGGTTCACATCGAAAACCAACTCACCGAAGCGCTAGGGTCTTAGTTCGATGGTCCAGAAAGAGCCCCAGTCGCTGGGCCGGGTGCTGAGCGGGATGTAACGCCCCTCGCGCCACAGCCACAGCAGGTCGTCGAAGTGGGGACTCAGCAGGTCGGCGGACTGACCCATGGGGTAGATGATACGGCTGTTGTCAAGGTCAGATAGGTCGAACAGGGTGCGCAGGCTGGCCCCAGAGGTGTGGAGAAAGGTGTCCTGGTTGTAGTTGGCCACGTTCACGGTATGCATCGAGCCGGGGGTGGCAATGGTGCGGTTGAACAGGCTGCCAATGATAGGGATCGACGCCAGGGGAGAGTTGAGGACAGCCCGGTGGAGCCTTTCCCAACGCCAATCAGCAAGGTTGGGGCCCAGGCGGCGCTCGAGCTCGGCCCCCGCTTTCTCCAGGGCCTGGGCCATAAACTGGGCGCAATTCTGAATACCCGCGCTGGCATTTTTGCACCAGCGCCCATCCTCACGGAGGGTTTTGACAAAGGTGTAGGGCACCGGCGGGTAGCGCAGGCCCAGTTCGTCTTCCAGCATTCTGGAAACTTCGCGGTAGTAAAAGGCAAAAGCCGTGGCTCCGACGGAGTCCAGTTCGGCTCGCAAATCCCAGTTGCGCACGGCCTCTTGAAGGCGCCTCGCAGCCTCGCTCTGGGGTTGCAGGGCCAGCAAACCCGGCAGCATCTCCCGAGCGATGATGGAGTAGGTATCGCTCTGCCAGCGGGCCATGTCCTCGAGGCCGGCCTGTGGGGTTGCCAGAATCAGCTCACGGATGCGCTGGGCTCGGAAGATCTCGGTGGTGTAGGTGGAGATGTCCGGGCCCCCGTGGGGCAGAACCCGGTTGTTGGCACTGGCCACAAACCCCTCGCGGGGGTTTATCACCTGGGGAAGCCGCTCAAAGGGCACAAAACCCTTCCACTGCTGCCCCAAGGCCGCACTGGCCGGGAAGCGCCCATCCCAGTCGCGCACTGGGAGCAAGCCAGGCGCAATATAGCCGGTGTTGCCCTCCACATCGGCATAGACGAAGTTCTGCATGGGGGCTACGTAGCGGCGGAGGGCCTCACGGAACCCGGCTGCGTCGCGGGCACGGTTCATGCCCAGGTAGGCATCCAACGTGGTGTCCTGGGACAACAGCCCTGTCCAGCGAACCGCCACAGCTTGTTCAGGGGATGCTACAGGCCCGCCAGGAGTCAGGCCAGGGCGCAAAAAAACCGTGCCCAGATCGGAAATAACCGGCCCGTGTTCGCTTTCCCTCACGGTCAGCAGCACCGGAGCAGCCCCGCGCACCTGGATGACTTCTTGTCTTACCCGCAGCGGCACCAGGCCAGAGGGGGTGCGGTACGACTGGCCCTCGAGATCGAGCACAAACAGATCCATCACGTCGGGCCGCACGTTGGTCGCTCCCCAGGCCACCCGGTCGTTGCGCCCAAGCAAGACCCCCGGCATCCCAGGAATGCTGGCCCCAATGGCCTGATAGGTGGGGCCCCGCAGATCCACGATGTACCACAAGGCCGGGTTTTGCAGGCGCAGGTGGGGGTCGTTGGCCAGCAGGGGTTTGCCGGTGCGGGTGCGCGATCCCGATAGCACCCAGTTGTTGGAGCCAAGGTCAGCGCTCGGGAGAGGAGGCTCCAAGCGTTGGAAAAGCCCTGCTACTTGCTGCAACGCGGCCTGAGCGGCGGTCGGCACCAGGGGTGGTGCAGGCCACGGGCGGGCCTGGGGGGCTTGGCTGGGGAGGTCGCCGGGCTGCAGGATGGTGGGCCAGCCCTGAGGGTAAGCCCCCCGCAGCTCTTCGAAGGCCTCCGGCCCAACCCTTCCGAGAATGAAAGTGTTGTCGATCTCATCCTGCCAGACCTGGCCCAAGTCGTAGGACTGCAGCTTCCCCCAGGCCAGGGTGTCGGCGGGGGTCCAGGGATCAGGCACAAAGCCCAGCAGCCTAAACGGGAGGGGCAGCGTACCCTCGCGGATGAACTGGTTGACCCCCGCGGCGTAGGCTTCCAGGGCCTGGCGGGTAAACTCGAGGTGGTTGGGCAGCGAAGCCTGCGCCGCGCGGTAAAAGCCCCAGGTGCGGAAGAAGCGGTCTTGCTCGAGGGCCCCGCTACCCAGAACCTCCGCCAAGCGCCCCTGGGCGGCCCGGCGACCCAGCTCCATCTGGAAGAGCCGGTCGCGAGCATGCGCGTAGCCCTGGGCAAAAAACACATCCATGTCGTACTGGGCCCGAATGTGCGGCACCCCCCAGCGGTCGTAGGTGATCTGCACCGGCCCCAGAAGCCCCTCCACCTGACGCACCTGATTAACCGGCACGCAGGCAACCAGAAGCAAAAGCCCCAAGAACAAGCTTTTTCGCATATCCGTAACTCCCTGAACAAAGCTTACCGGCCTCCTATACCGCCCAGCCCGACTGCGCCGGCCTCAGCCAAAGCCCGCACCTGGGCCGGGGTATAGCCCAACACCCCGGTCAGCACGGCCTCGGTGTACTCGCCCAGCAAGGGCGGGTGGGCACAAACCTGGACCGGGGTGCGGGAAAGATGGGCCAGGGGTGAGCCCACCAGCGGAAGGGTACCCAGGCTGGGGTGGGCCACCTCCTGGCGCATCCCCCGGGCCTGGGCCTGGGGTTCGGCGAAGGCCTCGGCCAGGTTGTGGACCGGGGTGACCGGAACCCCCACCTGGCGGAAGCGCTCGAGCCAGTAGGCCCGGGGACGTTGGCACAGGAGGGCCTCGAGGCGGGGTAGAAGCTCGGCCCGGTGGGTGACCCGGCCGGCGTTGGTCTGGAATCGGGGGTCGTCCCAGAGTTCGGGGCATTCCACCGCCTGGCAGACCCGGCGGTACTGCTCGTCGTTGCCGATGGTCAGCATAAACCAGCCGTCGGCAGCGCGAAACGCCCCGTAGGGCACGATCTGGGGGTGGGCGTTGCCCAGCCTGGGCGGGAGCTGCTGGGTGAGGAGGTAGCTCTGGGCCAGGTTGACCATGGCAGCCAGGCCCACATCGAACAGGGCCAGGTCGATATGCTGCCCCAAACCGCTTTTTGCCCGTTCCTGCAGAGCGGCCAGCACCGCAACCGCCCCGTGCAGCCCGGTCATCAGGTCGATCCAGGCCACCGGCACCCGCATGGGGGGGCCTTCTGGCTCCCCCGTCACCGACATGATGCCGCACAGCCCCTGCACCGCCACGTCGTAGCCGGGCTCGGCAGCCCGGGGGCCGGTCTGGCCGTAGCCGGTGATGGAGAGGTAGATGAGCCTGGGGTTCAGGCTGGACAAAGTGGCATAGTCCAGGCCGTAGCGGGCCAGGTCGCCGGTCTTGTAGTTTTCCACCAGCACATCGGCCCGCAAAGCCAGCTCCCGCACGATCTGCTGGCCTCGAGGGTCCTTGAGGTTCACCACCAGGCTTTGCTTGCCCCGGTTGCAGGAGAGGTAGTAGGCGCTCTCGCCCCGCTCGGCCACCCTCCAGCCCGGCGGGGTTGCCGCAGGCACGATGAAGGGGGGCCCCCAGCCCCGCGTATCGTCCCCTTTGGGGGGCTCCACCTTCCAGACCTCGGCCCCTAGGTCGGCCAGCATCTGGGTACAGAAGGGGCCGGCCAGAATGCGCGAGAGGTCGAGCACCTTGATTCCGTCTAGAGCACCCATGCTCCTGATATTAAGGCTTTTGCAGGTAAAATCGGCCCTATGAAAGTCCTTATCACCGGTGGGGCCGGCTACATCGGCAGCACCATCGCCCACGCCCTACTCGACCACGGCCACACCCCCGTTCTGCTCGACTCGCTGGTCACCGGGCCCAGGGCCTTTACCGAGGGCAAGATCCTCTATCAGGGCGATATTGCCGACCGGGCCCTTTTAGAGCGCATCTTCCGGGAACACCCCGAGATCCACAGCACCATCCACTGCGCGGCGCTGATTGTGGTGCCGGAGTCGGTGGAGAAGCCCTACCACTACTACCGCGAGAACGTCTGCAAGAGCCTCGAGCTCTTCAAAAACCTGGCTGAGCTGGGCTACCCCCGGGTGGTGTTCAGCTCCTCGGCCTCCATCTACGACGCGGTGCCGGGCTTCCAGGTCACCGAGGAAGCCCCCCTCAAGCCTAGCTCGCCCTACGCCCGCACCAAGTACATGATGGAGCTGGTGCTGGAGGACCTGGCCCGGGCCACTCCGCTACGCGGCATCGCCCTGCGCTACTTCAACCCCATCGGGGCCGACCCCAAGCTGCGCTCGGGCATCCACGTGCGCGAGCCCAGCCACGTGCTGGGCAGGCTGGTCGATGTGGCTTTGGGCAAGCTGCCGGAGTTCGTGATCACCGGGGTCGACTGGCCCACCCGCGACGGCTCGGGCATCCGCGACTACATCCACGTCTGGGACCTGGCCTTGGCCCACCTGAAGGCGGTGGAACGGTTCGACGCGGTGCTGGAAAAGACCCAAACCACCTACACCGTAATCAACCTGGGCACCGGCCATGGGGTCACGGTCAAGGAGCTGGTAGCCGCCTTTGAGCGGGTGTATGGACAGGCCATCCCTAAGCGGGAAGCCCCACCCCGCCCAGGGGATGTGGCCGGTGCCTACGCCAGCGCCGAGCGGGCCTGGGCCCTGCTTGGCTGGAAGTCCCAGCACTCCATCGAGGAGGGCATCGCCAGCGCCCTGGCCTGGGGGCAGCGACGCAAAGAAGTGCTGGGCTACGTGTAAAGGTGCAAGCCCTACCCCACCCCCACATCCCCTTGCAGGCCTCGGAGGGAGCCGTGCTGCGGGGCCGGGCCATGCAGCACTACCTGCTTTCCCTGCGCGAGGCCCTGGTTGGCTACGCCCCCATCCCGGCGGTGCAGCTTTTGGTGCTGAGCGAGTCCGACTGGAAAGCCCGCACCCAACACCCCTACGGTTTTCCCTTCCAGCGCACCAGCCTGCGAGAAGGGCTCTATTTGTTTTTGCCGGCACGCTACCCCGAACGCCTACTGTGGCGGCTGCGCGAGGCCCTGCTGCCCGCCATTCAGTTAGTGGGCAAACCTCCAGGCCAGCCATCGGAATTCCTCGACCTCAACCTAGGACACGAGTTCGCCCACGCAGCTGCGGTGGCCTGGCGGCTGCGCACCCGCATCCGCTGGATAGACGAGTTCCTGGCCAACTACCTGTACCTGCTGGCCCTGCGACAGGCCCTGCCGGAGTTATACCCTCTCGCCAGGGATTGGGGACGGCTACTGGCCCAGCTAACCCCCCACGAACCCAGCCTAGGCAGCTATGAAACCAAACGCAAAGGCCTTTCCGATCAGCTCTGGTTCCAAGGGCAGTTCACTACCCAGGCTGTTCGGCTGGTGGAGGAAAATGGCGATGCATTGCTGCGTGGGCTGTTGCAAGCGGCCCCGCTCAAAAAAACGACCGTACACAAGCTATTGGTGAGCCTCGAGCCTGGTCTGCGCGAATGGTTTGTCGGTTTTGCGCCCAAGAGTTCATAATGCTTGGCCAGGCTTAGAAGCCGGCTGAAAAACTGGGTCGGCCCCGTTGGGGAATCCAGCAGTTGCCAGCAGACACAAACGCAAAGGTCGGTTTCAAATCATGCGACGAGCTGTGCGACGCAACCAGAATCCTAAAACACACCCCACCCCTCCCGGGCCGTCGGCGAAGAAAACGTCTCCCTTCCAAGGGGCGGTATCGCGTTCCATTGAGCTAATGGCACGGTATCGCGTTCCACTTATGCAACAAATCGGTATGGCCCTCCGCTACGCGGATAACTTCTTTCGGGTCAGTTCTTCACCAGATGGTGACGAACCTACCGAATCTGATATTGGAACTGTTTTTACTAACCAGCCACTCGGCTTGCCAACGGCGGTTGGCTTAGGCACCATGCAAGGGCACTGAAAAGTACTCTGCTCGAGGGTTCCCGGCCCTCCGCGCAAAGCTGTTAAAGCATCGCTCAAGCCTAACCCCAAGATTTCTTTAGGCTAGGCTCAGTTTAGCGGCCAGTTCGCGACCTAGCCTGAGGGCATGAGGCTTCACTTTCTACTCGCCCTGTTATTGCTCATGCCGTTGGCCCCTTTTTCGCAGGCACAGTCGCGCGTGGTGGAAGTAATTGTGGAGCTAGAGGGACCCGAGCTACCCCGTGGGCAGGCCCGGGTCGAACTGATGCGCTTGCTCAAGGCCCATCTAGGCCAGATGCAGGGGCGCCTCAAAATCAAGGCCAAAGAGGGATTCTGGGCCAGCCAGAGCTTCCTGGTGCGGCTGCCCGAGTCGCAGGTTGGCCAGCTGATGCAGATACCGGGTGTGCGACGGGTTTACTCCAACCGCACCGTCCGCATCGCCCAGCCGGTGGCCTCGGCCCTTTCGGTTCCGGTGAACAGCGGGAGCAACTGGGCATTGCAAAGCATCGGGGCACCGAACCTTTGGGCCATGGGGCTGCGGGGCCAGGGCATCCGCATCGGGCACCTCGACACCGGCGTAGACGCATCCCACCCCGACCTGCGCGGAAAGGTTGCAGCCTTTGCGGTAGTCGGAGCCGACGGCACGGTACGCCCCAGCGAGCCCTTCGACTCCTCGCTGCACGGAACCCATACCGCCGGGCTGCTGGTAGCCAACAACGTAGGCGTGGCCCCCGAGGCCCGCCTGGTCTCGGCGCTGGTATTGCCCGATGGCTACGGCACTTTGGCCCAGGTGCTGGGTGGTCTCGACTGGGTGCTCGAGCAAGATGTCCAGATCGTCTCCATGTCGCTGGGCCTCGAGGGCACCTGGACCGAGTTTGCCGCCGCCCTCGAGCGCATGAAACAGCTGGGGGTTTTGCCCGTCTTTGCCATCGGCAACTCGGGCAACACCACCGCTTCACCCGGCAACATGCCCGACGTGCTGGGGATTGGTTCCAGTAACCAGGCTAACCAGGTGGCGGGTTTCAGCAGCCGGGGTGAGGTACGCTGGGGAGCGCCCTTCCATGTGGTGCTGAGCAAACCCGACCTTGTGGCCCCCGGCGTGGATGTGCTATCCACCATCCCCGGTGGGCGCTACATGGCGATGAGCGGAACCTCGGTCAGCACGGCCATTGCAGCGGGCAGCGCGGCCTTGCTGATGTCGGGCGGCTTCAAGGCCGAGCAGGTGCGGCAAGCGCTGCTCAGTTCGGCACAGAGCCTGCAGGTTGCGGGCAGCGGACGTGGGGTTATTCGCCTGGGCGAAGCCCTGGCCCTGTTGAGCCCAAAACAGCCGAGTAACCCTCAAGTCAGCCAGCCCACCCCACCCCCCGCCCAAACCAACCCGCCCCAGCCGCAACAAGTCAACAGCCCCCAGCCAGGGGAAAAAACGGCCCTGCTGGTTATCGAAACTTCCGGCGCAGATGGTGCCAAGCGAGCCCTGGAGGGCCTGGGCTTCCGCACCGAGGTGATGCAGATCAAACCCGATCAGCGTCCCGGAGGCGACAAGATCGGCCGTTTCGCCCTGGTCATCTGGGTTTTGCCCACCAACTGGAGCGACAACTGGCCCGAACCCCACCGCAAGATGCTACGGGCTTATGTGGAGCAAGGCGGGCGGTTGCTGCTCATCACCCACAATCAGGGCCAGCGCCCGCTGAGCGAGTCCAGCAGCTACGGCCAGGGAAAAGCTAGCTTCGTCAGCGGCGACCTGGGTAGCCTGAGCGTGGATCGGCGGGCCCAGGTTTTCCAGGGCGTGATTCAGCAGTTGATGCGATAGGTTTACCTGTTGGCAGGAGCGAAGATCACCCTGACCGAAGTTTACCGTGAAGCGGAGGGCGGCGCTCCGTGAAAGAGAAGAGTGCTTCCAAAGAAAGCTGGAATATGGTCTGGTTTGCCCATCCCTGTCAATCGGTGGCCTGGGCGTACTCCTCCACCGGCGGACAGGAGCAAACGATGTTGCGGTCACCGTACACGTTGTCTACCCGGTTGACAGGGCTCCAGTACTTATCCAAGGGGCTCTGGCCGTTCGGGAAGCAGCCCTGGGCGCGGGTGTACCTCCGGCTCCAGTGTTCATCGGCAATGTCGAGCACGGTATGGGGGGCGTAGCGCAGAGGGCTTTCCTCGACGGCAAGCTCGCCCCGCTCAATTTGGGCGATCTCCCGGCGGATGGCTACCATAGCCGCGATGAAGCGGTCCAGTTCGGCCTTGGACTCCGACTCGGTGGGCTCGATCATCAGGGTACCGGCTACCGGGAAGCTCATGGTAGGGGCGTGGAAACCAAAATCGATAAGCCGCTTGGCCACATCCTCGGCGGAGATGCCCAGCGGTTTAAACGGGCGCAGATCGATGATGCACTCGTGGGCCACCCGCCCGCGGGCGTTCTTGTAGAGCACCGGAAAGTGGGGCTCGAGCCTCCGGGCAAGGTAGTTGGCGTTCAGAACGGCTACCTCGCTGGCCCGCCGCAGCCCCTCGCTGCCCAAAAGGCGGATATAGGCGTAGGAGATGGGCAGGATCGAGGCCGAGCCAAAGGGAGCTGCCGAGACCGGTCCCACCGGCGCCGTGCCCCCGTCCAGGAAAGGATGGCCGGGCAGAAAAGGGGCCAGGTGCTGCTTGACCCCAATCGGCCCCATGCCAGGCCCGCCACCGCCGTGGGGGATGGCAAAGGTCTTGTGCAGGTTGAGCTGGGAGACATCGGCCCCATAGTGGCCAGGCTTGGCCAGGCCCACCTGGGCATTGAGGTTGGCTCCATCCAGGTAGACCTGCCCCCCGTAGCGGTGCACGATATCGCACAGGGTGCGAATCTCCTCCTCGAAGACCCCGTGCGTGGAGGGATAGGTGACCATCACCGCGGCCAGCCGGTCGGCGTACTGTTTGGCCTTGGCCTCGAGGTCCGCCAAGTCCACGTAGCCTTGGTCATCGCAGGCCACCACCACTACTTCCATCCCAGCCATGTGCGCCGAGGCCGGGTTGGTGCCGTGGGCCGAGGAGGGAATCAGGCAGACATCGCGCTGGGCTTCCCCGCGGGCGCGGTGATAGGCCCGGATGGCCAGCAGGCCTGCATACTCCCCTTGGGCCCCCGAGTTGGGCTGGAGCGAGACGGCATCGTAACCGGTGATCTCGGCCAGGTAGGCCCGCAGCTCGGTCATGAGCTCGGTGTAGCCCTGGGCTTGCTCCGGTGGGGCAAAAGGGTGCAGATGGGCAAATTCGGGCCAGGTGACGGGCAGCATGGCCGCGGTGGGGTTGAGTTTCATGGTGCAAGAGCCCAACGGAATCATGGCCCGGTCCAGCGCCAGGTCGCGGTCGGCCAGGCGGCGCATGTAGCGCAGCAGCTCGGTCTCGGAGCGGTAGCGGTGGAAGACCGGGTGGCCAAGGTAGCCCGAGGTGCGCCTGAGCGCTGGGGACAAGCCCTCTTCAGGCACCACCTGGTCGAAGGCAAAACTCCCCCCAAAGGCCGACCAGACCGCCTCGACCACCTCGGGGGTAGTGGTCTCGTCCAGGGCGATGCCAACGTGCCCTTCGTCCACCTTGCGTAGGTTGATGCGCCGTGTACGGGCCGCCGCCAAAATTGCCTCGGTCTTTCCGGCGGTGGGTATGGTCAGGGTGTCAAAGTAGTGTCGGTTCAGCGGGGCATAGCCCAGCCGCCGCAGCCCCTGGGCCAGCACCGCGGTCTTGCGGTGCACATCCTGGGCAATTTCGCGCAGCCCCTCAGGCCCGTGGTAAACCGCATACATCGAGGCAATCACCGCCAGCAAAACCTGTGCAGTGCAGATGTTGGATGTGGCCTTCTCGCGGCGGATGTGCTGCTCACGGGTCTGCAAGGCCAGCCGGTAGGCCCGGTTACCCCTCGCATCGATCGAGACCCCCACCAGCCGTCCCGGCAGGGCCCGCTTGAGCTCATCCCGTACCGCAATAAACCCGGCGTGGGGCCCCCCGTAGCCCATCGGCACCCCAAAGCGTTGGGCCGAGCCCACCGCGATGTCGGCCCCCAGCTCGCCAGGCGGGGTAAGCAGGGTCAGGGCCAGCAGGTCGGCGGCCACCACCACCAGGCCGCCGGCGGCCTTGACCCGGGCGATGGAGCCGCGCAGGTCGCGAATCTGGCCCAGGGTATCGGGGTACTGGAAGATTGCCCCAAACAATCCCTCCGGATTCAGCTCGGTCTCAGGGTCGCCCACCATCAGCTCCCAGCCCAGCGGTTCGGCCCGTGTTTGCAGTACGGCCAGGGTCTGGGGGTGCACGTTCCGGTCGACAAAGAAGCGGGTGCGCTTTTCTTTGCAGCCACGCTCGGCAACCGCCATCCCCTCGGCTGCCGCGGTGGCCTCGTCGAGCAACGAGGCGTTGGCCACGTCCAAGCCGGTCAGGTCGGCGATCATGGTCTGGAAGTTGAGCAGGGCCTCGAGGCGGCCCTGGCTGATCTCGGGCTGGTAAGGGGTATAGGCGGTGTACCAGGCTGGATTCTCCAGTATGTTGCGCTGAATGACGGGCGGCAGGACGGTGCCGTAGTAGCCCTGCCCGATCAGCGAGGTGTAGACCTGGTTTTTGGCGGCAATAGCCCTCAGGCGCTCTATCAGCTCGGCCTCGCTCAGGCCGGGGCCAATACCAAGGGGCTCGTTCTGGCGGATCGAGGCCGGCAGGGTCTGCTGGATTAGCTCCTCCAGCGAGGACACCCCCACGGCCTCGAGCATGGCCGGAATCTCCTCGGGCGAAGGGCCGATGTGCCGTCTGGAAAAGTCGTGACTGCGGGGCTGCTGCGCTTTGCTCATGGGGCCTCCCAGAAGCCCCATCTGTACATTTGCCTGAGAGCGTTATCCCTTCGGCGGGCGAAAAGCCTCTCTCCAGATTGCGCCGCTGTGGTCCTTTTGCCTGAGAGTTTCCGGGGCGGTTGCTCCTTCGGCGCTGGAGGCCAGTCTCTCCCATCAGCAGCCTGACCGATTGTAAGTTTTATGATAGGCCGCCCGGCAGGTAGCGAAAAGGCTGTGGCTAACTTTCGGCCACGGCCTGGTAGGCGTCTGCCGTGAGCAG
Organism: Meiothermus sp.; assembly: GCA_036845585.1. Classification (GTDB taxonomy): domain Bacteria; phylum Deinococcota; class Deinococci; order Deinococcales; family Thermaceae; genus Meiothermus. The sequence goes on from DAIUDO010000037.1 coordinate 14,183, forward strand.
GCTTTGTGCTTCGCTGGGATTGACCCGCATCTTGAAGAGCCAGCCCTCGCCGTAGGGCGAGGTGTTGATCAGCTCGGGTTTGTCGGCCAGGGCTGTGTTGACCTCGAGGATCTCACCGGCCAGCGGCGCGTAGATGTCCGAAGCAGTCTTGACCGACTCCACCACCGCCACCGCGGCCCCTGCCTCGGCCTTCCTGCCCACCGGCGGCAGGTCCACAAAGACCACGTCCCCCAGGGCGTCCTGGGCAAAATCGGTGATGCCCACGACCGCGACATCGCCCTCCAGACGAACCCACTCGTGCGATTTGGTGTACTTTAGCTCGGATGGATAGTTCATGAGGTCACCTCGGCCGTTAGTTTATGGGCAAAGCCGGCCCCAAGCACAGGGTCAGCTTTCCCCTGTTTGGGCTATAGCTTTACAAAAGGCATCTCGGCAACGCTAGCGCGGGCCATTCTACCGCGAATTTCAACCTCCAGTAGGGTGCCCACCTCGGCCAGGCCGGCCTCCACATAGGCCATCCCAACCCCTTGCTTGAGCACCGGCGAGTGGGTGCCCGATGTAACGATGCCCACCTCGCGGCCTTCCAGCAGGACCCGGTAACCCTCACGGGGAATGCCCCCCTCGACCCGCAAGCCCACCAGCCGGCGCGGGCAGGAACCCTCGAGCAGGGCCGCTTTTCCGTAAAACTCTTTGTGGCTCTTGACCACCCAGGCCAAGGGGGTGCAGAGGGGGTTGGTATGGTCGGTGAGTTCGTGGCCGTACAGAGGAAAACCGGCCTCGAGCCGCAGCGTATCCCGTGCCCCCAGGCCGCAGGGGGTCACCCCGGCCTCCAGCAGGGCCGCCCAGACCGCTTTAACCTCGTCAGGGGCCACAAAAACCTCATAGCCGTCCTCACCGGTGTAGCCAGTGCGGGCAAAGCGCACCCACTTGCCCACCAGCTTGCCCATGAAGGTGTCGTTCTTTTTGCGGTTCTCCAGATCGGTGCCGCTCAGCTTCTGCAGCACCGCCACGGCATGGGGGCCCTGCACCGCCAGCAGGGCAAAGAAGTGCGAGGCATCCTCGAGCCGCACGGCAAAACCCTCGCTCAGACGGTTCAGGTGAACCCAGTCTTTCTCGATGTTGGCGGCATTGACCACCATCAGGTACTCCTCATCCCCCGTCCGGTAGAGGTAGACATCGTCAACCACCCCTCCCTGGGCGTTGGACAGCATGGAGTACTGGGCCCGCCCTACCCTGAGCCTGGCGACGTCGTTGAGGGTGACGAACTGCAAAAAATCGAGCGCACCTGCTCCCCTGACCCAGAATTCGCCCATGTGGCTCACATCGAACACCCCAGCCAGCCCCCGCACGGCCAGATGTTCAGAGGTGATGGAGCTATACAGAATGGGCATTTCATAGCCTGCAAAAGGCCCCATTCTGGCCCCCAGAGCCAGGTGGGTAGAATGAAGAGGGGTCGTTTTCATGCCAGACCAGCATACCGGCTGGACAGAGCAAACTGCCACCCGGCTGGCTTTTGGTTCTGCCAGGGTGACGGCTAGCCCGCCGCGGCGACCCTCGAGAGCACCTGACGGCTCACTGCCTTGAGCGTCTCAAAAACCCCTGTTCCGTTGGTAGCGATGGCCTCGAAGATGGGCAGACGCTTCTCGGGGTCGATAACCGCTTGAATCATCTCGACCGGCAGCGCATCCGGCGTATCGCGCTTGTTGGCCTGTAGGACAATTGGAATATCTTCGGCCTTGATGCCGTATTCGGCCAGGTTCTCGCGAAGGTTGCGCATCGATTCGGCGTTGGCCCGCAGTCGGTTGGGCGCCGAGTCGGCCACAAACACAATGCCGTCGACCCCCCGCAAAATCAGTTTGCGGCTGGCATTGTAAAACACCTGTCCGGGCACCGTGTAGAGGTGAAAACGGGTCTTGAAACCCTTAACCTCCCCCAGATCCACGGGTAGGAA
>DAIUDO010000038.1:0-15944 GCA_036845585.1 Meiothermus sp.
GGCGGGCGTTGGAGCAGTAGGATTCAGGGGCGCCGCCCTTCGAGCAAAAAGCCCTCCAGTGCTTGTCCGGCGTTGCGTACATGGGTGCGCATGGCTACCTCGACAGCCTCGAGGTCCTTATCCCGAACTGCTTGTAAGATGGCCTCGTGCTCGGCCCGCGATTTGGGAAGGCGCCCCGGAATGGCTGCCGAGCTATTGATGAGCATACGAATCTGCCCGTCTATGGTCTCGGCGGCAGCCAGCAAGCGCTTGCTGCCGGAGGCTTCCCAGAAACAACGATGGAAGGCCAGGTCGAGGTCGCCGTAGGTTTCGATATCGCGTTTTTCGGCAGCCTCGCATTGTTTCTTGAACAGGCGCTCGAGCTTCTTAAGCAGGGTTCTGCCGTTGTTTTGAACGGCCAGCCGCGCTGCCAGCCCCTCCAGCACCTCGCGCAGGCTGTAAATTTCGCGCACATCCTCGAGGCCAGGCTCCAATACAAAATAACCCCGATGCGGCACCGCCACCACCAGCCCTTCGCGCTCGAGGGCGCTCAGAGCCTCCTTGACGGGGGTCGGCGATAGCCCCAGGTCTTCGGCCAGTACCCGCACCACCAGCTTGCGCCCAGGGGGAATTTTGCGCCCAAGAATAGCCTGCCGCAAAGCCTTGTAGGCTTCACGGTTCAGAGTGGTTCGATTCAGAGCCATATTTGGTGATGTAATTTTAGCACATTGACCATAAAAGATTTTAGATATAAAATCTCGCCTAAAGCAAAGGAGGAGATGGTGGCACATAGGGCCCTAGCGCATAAAAGTACCGATGATGTGGCTGTAGCGGTCGCCGATCTGAAGGCCGGTGAAGAACTCAGCATCGCAAGCCTCGAGGGTGGAAAGGTGCACAAGGTCAAACTGCTCGAAGATGTTCCCCTGGGCCACAAGATTGCCCTCAAAGACATGCCCTCTGGCCACGTGGTGATCGAGTACGGCGAGAAGGTAGGCCAGATGACCCAGGCGGTCAAGAAGGGTGGCTATGTTCACGTCCACAACATCCGAACGCTGCGCTGGGATTACGGCAAAGCCTCGAAAGCCAAGAACTCGAGGAAAGGGGGTCGGCGATGAGGAAACCAGCCTCCAAAACCATGGCCCTCACCGGTTACCGCCGCACAAACGGGGCCGTGGGTGTACGCAACCATGTGCTCATTCTGCCGGTGGACGATCTGTCCAATTCGGCCTCCGAGGGCGTGGCCCGGCTCATCAACGGCGCCACGGCCCTGCCGCACCCCTACGGACGCTTGCAGTTTGGGGAAGACCTCGAGCTGACCTTCCGCACCCTTTCGGGCCACGGGGCCAACCCCAACGTATACGGGGTGGTGGTGATTGGCATTGAACCCAAGTGGACCGACCGGGTGGCCTCGGCCATCGCCAAGACCGGCAAGCCCGTCGAGACCTTCTCGATCGAGCGCCACGGTGACCTCAACGTGATTAATGCGGCCAGCCGGGCGGCCTACCGGATGGTGCAGGATGCCTCCGAGCTGCGCCGCGAGCCTATTCAGGTCTCTGAGCTGGTGCTCTCCATCAAGTGCGGCGAGTCAGATCCCACGCTAGGCCTGGCGGGCAACAAGGCCCAGGGCCGGGCGGTAGACCGGTTGGTGGATATGGGGGCCTCGGTGATATTTGGCGAGACCTCCGAGCTGACCGGTGGGGAGCACCTGATTGCCAACCGCTGTGCCACCCCTGCCCTCAAGCGCAAGTTCATGCAGATCTACAACGACTACATCCGGATGATCGAAGACCAGGGGGTGGACCTGCTGGGCTCGCAGCCCACCGAGGGCAATATTCGCGGGGGACTCTCCACCATCGAAGAAAAAGCCCTGGGCAACATCCAGAAGACCGGTTCACGTCCGGTCAATGCCGTTCTGAATTACGCCGAGCCGGTTAAACCCGGCCAGGGTCTGGTCTTCATGAACAGCTCTTCGGCGGGGGCCGAACAGGTCACCCTGTGTGCAGCGGGGGGTAGCGTGCTGCACTTCTTCACCACCGGCCAGGGCAACATCGTAGGCCATCCTATCATCCCGGTTATCAAGGTCTCGCCCAACCCCATCACCTGCTCGACCATGAGCGAGCACATCGATGTGAAGTTGCCCGATCTGCTGGTGGGCGATATCAACCTGGATCAGGCTGCCGACCGTATCCTGGAGGTGTTCATACGTACAGTCAACGGACGCATGACCGCTGCCGAGCTGTTGCGTCACAACGAGTTCGTGATTACCAAACTGTACCCCAGTGCCTGAGGCCGAAGGCCGGAAGCACTTGTCTCTGGCTCTATTCGCTATGATCATCGTTTGCGAGTTCATCACACCAAGCGGCCTAGAGCGCCTTAAGCAAGGCGGTCTGGAGGTGCTATACGACCCCAACCTCTGGAAAGACCGCGAGGCCCTCAAGGCCAAACTGAGCCACGCCACGGCCCTGGTGGTGCGCAACCAGACCCAGGTCAATGCCGATTTGCTTTCGGCAGCACCAAACCTCAAGGTGGTGGGGCGACTGGGCGTGGGGCTAGACAACATCGTCCAGTCCGACCTCAAAAGCTATGGCGTGCAGCTCTACTTCGCCCGCGGCATCAACGCGAATGGGGTGGCCGAGTACGTGCTGGCTGCGATGCTGCACCTGGCCCGCAACATCGCCGGGGGTGCGGCTCATGTGGCCGGGGGAGGCTGGAACCGGGGTGCTTTTGGAGGGTTTGAACTGGCCGGAAAAACCCTGGGACTCATCGGTCTGGGGGAGGTGGGGTTGCGGGTCGCCAAACGGGCCAGGGCCTTTGGTATGAAGGTAGTGGCCTCCGACCCCATGCGCCTGCCCTGGGAGAGCGCCGTAGAGGACCTGGAGATTCGGCTTACCTCCACCGCCGAGGTGTTGCGCTCGGCCCACTTTTTGTCGCTGCACGCCCCCCTCACGCCCGAGACCAGAGGGCTCATCCGGGCTGAGACCATCGCCAGCATGCCCAAAGGCGGCTATCTCATCAACACCGCCCGGGGTGAGCTGGTAGATCAGGGCGACCTGGTGGCGGCCCTGCGCTCGGGGCATCTGGCAGGCGCGGTTTTGGACGTGGTGGACCCCGAACCCCTGCCGACCGACCACCCCCTGCGGGGTGTGGATAACCTGTGGATAACCCCCCACGTGGCCGGTCTGACGGCCGAGGCCCAGGAAGCGGTGGGGCTGCGGGTGGCCGAGGGCGTTTTGAACCTCCTGGGGGTGGCATGAGGATTCCTTATCCCGAACTCAAGCGGGCGGTCTCGAGCCACTTCCACAACCTGGGCTTGGCCCTCGACCACGCCGACGAGTTCGCCGAGGTGATCCTCGAGGCCGAAATCGAAGGCAATCTGGGGCACGGCCTGACCCGTATTACCCAGTACACCAGCCAGCTCCGGGCGGGCGGCCTGAACGCCAAGCCCCAGATGCGCTTGGAACGAACCAGACCCAGCGTGGCAGTTCTCCATGCCGATGGCGCGCCGGGGCCGGTGGCTGGGCTCTTTGCTGTGCGGGCCCTGACCCAGATGGCTAAAGAACAGGGCAGCGCCACGCTGGCTGTTCGGAATGCAGGGCATACCGGCGTGCTATCGGCTTATGTGGGCCGTCTGGCCCGGCAGAACCTGGTTGCCCTGGCTTTTTCCAACACCCCCCCGGCCATCGCGCCAGGGCCCGTGCTGGGTACCAATCCCATCGCCCTGGGCGCGCCGGCCTCCCCCCAGCCGGTCATCGTGGACACCTCTATCTCGGTGGTGGCCCGGGGCAAGATCATCGCGGCCGCCAAAAAAGGCGAGCCCATCCCGCAGGGGTGGGCCCTCGACAAGGAGGGCCAGCCCACTACCGATGCCCAGGCTGCGCTCGAGGGTTCGCTGCTGCCTGTGGGGGAGGGAAAGGGCTTTGCTTTAGCCGTGCTGGTGGAAATCCTGGCCGGAGCCCTGGCGGGGGATGTGCTCTCACCCGACCTGCCCCTGCCCTGGATGCCGCCCGACCAGGCGGCCAAGCCGGGGCTGCTGCTACTGGCTTTCGATCCCTCGGCTTTCGGTAGCAGCTATGCCGCCAGGGTGGCCCAACTGATCCATGCTCTTGAAGCGGTGGGAGGCCGGATCCCCGGCGCCCGGCGAACCGCTTTGCGAGAAAAGGCTTTACAAGAAGGGGTTGTGGTTAACGAGACACTCCAGGTTGAACTCGGTAAACTAGGCTTGCGTCTACAAGGAGGAGGAAACACATGAGGAAGCTTTTCTGGCTGTTGGTTGCAGTTTTGGTCATGTCTGCCGCACTGGCTCAGCAGACCCGCCTGCGGGTGTTTGTGGGGGGGCAGCAGCGTCCGGATGTGATGCGGAAAATTTTTGACCTTTACCAGTCTAAAAACCCCGGCGTTCGAGTAGATCTGGAGGTGGGTGGAGCTACCTCCGATCAGCAGCAGCAGTACCTCACCACCGTGCTGGCCTCGCGCGACCCCAGCATTGACATTATCCTGATTGACGTGATCCGGCCCGCCCAGTATCTGGCCAGCCGCTGGGCCGACACCCTGGATAAGTACCTGCCAGCGGCTTCGCGTCAAAATCTCTTGCGGCAGTATCTCCCGGCCTACTCGCAGGCCAACGTAATCAACGGCCAACTGGTCGCTCTACCTGGCTTCGCCGACGCGATGTTCTTGTACTATCGCGCCGACCTGCTGGAAAAGTATGGCTTCCGGCCTCCAACCACCTGGGATGAGGCCATCCAACAGGCGCAGACCATCCTTCAGCGCGAGAACAACCCTAACCTCAACGGCATTGGTTTTATCGGGGCGCCTGCAGAGGGTACGGTCTGCACCTTCCTTTTGCCCGTCTGGGCGGCGGGCGGCGATGTGACCAACGCCCAAGGCCAGTTTAGCCTAACGGTCGAGCAGGCCCAGCGTGCCCTGCAGTTCTGGGTGGGCCTGATGGATCAGCGGGTTTCGCCGCCCAACATGGCCGAAAAGCCCCAGGACACCATCCGCAGCGAGATGCAGGCTGGACGCTGGGTGTTCGGCACCATGTTTGCCTACGCCTGGAACAGGTTCCAGAACGATGCCGACAGCCAGGTCAAGGGCAGGATTGGGGTTGTGCCGCTGCCGGCCTTCGCCGGTGGCCGCCAGGCGAGCTGCTTGGGGGGCTGGCAGTGGACCGTTTCCGACTTTAGCCGCAACAAAGCCCAGGCCCACAAACTGGTGCGCTTCTTGAGCAGCCCGGAGGTCTCGAAAATTCTGGCCATCGATGCTTCCAACCTACCGGTTTTCCCGGCGCTCTACCGCGACCCCGACATCTTGCGCGTGAACCCCTGGTTTGGCCAGGCTTTGCCGGTAGTACAGGCGGCTCGTGCACGTCCTCAGCACCCCCGCTACGCGGAGATCTCCGAGGTTATCCGGGTTACGACCAACCAGGTGCTGGCCCGGCAGAAAACCCCTGAGCAGGGTGCCCGGGAGATCGTGACCCGGTTGCAGGCTATCTACGGCGGCAGGTAAAGCTCATTGCGCCTGTCCTCCACGGGAAGCCACGCTTGATGTGGCTCGAGCCCCCAGGTTGGCTTCCCGTGGTTTTTAGGGAGGAGGTGACCCATGATCCAGCCCCAGTCCAGAATCCGCCGAAGCTTGGGTGATCTGAGTGAGCGCGCACTGGCCTTCTGGTTGTTGGTTCCAGCAGCCTTGCTCTTGGGGCTGGTGGCCCTTTATCCGGTAGGAAGGCTGCTCTACACCAGCCTTTTTCGCCGTCGCTTGACCGATGAGACTGGGAATAGTCCGGTTTTTGTGGGTCTGGATAATTTTGTACAGGCGTTTTCCGACGAGCGTTTTTGGACAGCTCTCTGGAACACCCTGCTGATTGTGCTGGTCACCGTGCCGGGTGCGCTGGTGGTGGGGCTTGGGCTGGCCTTACTGGCCAACCTGCCCTTCCGGGTTAAGTGGCCGGTTCGGCTGGGTTTGCTACTACCCTGGGCCTTGCCGTTGGTGTTCGCGGGACTAATCTTCAGATGGTTTTTTGATAGTCAGTATGGGGTTATCAACGATGTAATCGTGCGTCTGGGCGGCGAGCGCCTGCTCTGGGTGACCACCCCCGAGCTTCTTTTCTGGGCGATCTGTCTGAGCATCATCTGGAAAAGCAGCTCCTTTGTAGCCCTTATTTTGCTGGCCGGCTTGCAGGTGATTCCCAGAGAACTCTACGAGTCGGCGGCGGTAGATGGAGCCAACCGCTGGCAAAGCTTCTGGCGCATTACCCTGCCGCTGCTGCTGCCGGCCATCCTGGTCGCAGCGATTTTCCGCACCATTACAGCTTTCCAGACCTTTGACATCCCCTTTGCCATGCAGAATGGGGGCAGCTCCTTCGAGACCCTGGCCATGTACGTGCGCACCATGAGCATCGAGAACCTGAACTTTGGCTACGGCTCGGCGCTGGCGGTACTGATGTTCCTGATTAGCTTTGTGGTGACGCTGGTGTACCTGCGTTATGTGAGGGGGGCCGATGACTAAGCAAGAGGGCCTCGCGCTCTATCCCGTTGGCTCGGCGCAGGCAGGGAGGTCTGCATGAAGTGGGACCATCCACGGATATGGCTCTGGGTTGCTGCGGCCATAGTGGTGATCAATGGCTTCTTCCCGGCGGTGTGGATTCTGCTCACCTCCTTCAAAACCGAGGGTGAGCTGACCCGTATCCCCATCACCTGGCTGCCCGATAACCCGACCTTTCAGAATTACGTTCAGGCCTTTACCAACGCCCCGATCATGCGGTACTTCCTCAATAGCTTGATTGTGGCCGGTGGGGCTACGCTTTTATGCGTGTTTGTCTCGGCGTTGGCGGCCTATGCACTGGCCCGTCTGCGCATCCCCAACAAAACCCTGATTTTTTCTCTGCTGGTGGGGGTTTCAATGTTCCCCACGGTCACTTTGTTACTGCCTCTCTTCGAGATGGTGCTGGCCCTGGGGCTGCGCAACAACTACATTGCCCTGATTTTGCCCCATGCCGCGCTGTCTATTCCGGTAGCAACCCTGGTATTGGTGAGTTTTTTTCAAGGTATTCCCAAGGATCTGGAATCGGCGGCCATGGTAGACGGTTGTTCGCGATTAGGTGCCCTGTGGCGCATAGTGGTGCCGCTTTCCGCACCGGGGGTGTTTACAGCCAGCATCCTGGCCTTTGTAAATAGCTGGGACGAGTTTCTGCTGGCCCTGACCCTGATGCCTTCCCAGGCCATGCGTACCCTGCCGGTGGGGATCCAATTCTTGCAGGGGGAGTACAGCTTCCCCTGGCCGCTGATCTCGGCGGCGCTGGTCATCGCATTGGTCCCGGTAGCCCTGGTGATTGCGATTTTCCAGGAGCGGGTGGTGGGCGGTTTGACCCAAGGAGGCGTGAAGGGTTGATAGCCCATAACCTTTGGCCGATGGTGAGGAGAGCTGTTGGCGATCGTCTGTAAGGTATCAGTCAAGAGCTTATGTTGAGGATTGGTCTTGTTCCTATCGTGCGTCCGTTGTTTCGCGGCTCGAGGCTGGGCCTCGAGCGCACCTCGCGCCTAGCCGTAGAAGCCCTGGGCAGAGATCTGGGCTTCGAGGTGGCCTATGTTTCCGAACCGGTGGCCGATGCTGTCCAAGCGGAAGCCGCCGCCCGTGCAGCCCAGGCTGCCAAGCTGGATCTGTTGCTGGTGCAGCACGTCACTTTTGCCACCGGCGAGGTGTTTTTGCCCCTGCTGAACCTGCCCCTTCCGGTGGGGCTATGGGCCTTGCCCGAGGCCTGGGAGAGCGGCCCGCTGCCTCAAAATGCCATCTGCGGATTGAATCTGGGGGTTTCCCTGGCGGAAAAACCCGTCAAGTGGTTGTACGGGGCCGCCGAGGACCCCTGGTTCCAGGCCCGACTACACACCACCCTGAGGGCCCTGCGCGGGGCCAGGGCCCTGCGGGAGGGCCGGGTGCTGTGGCTGGGGGGTCATGCCCCTGGTTTTTATGCCTTTGAGGCCCTGCCTCAGACCGGGCTGCTGGTTGAAAAAGCCGAGCTGGACGAGCTATGGCAGGCTCTGGTAGCAGTTCCGGATGCCGCGGTGGAGGAGAGGGCTGCGGCCTTCAGCGAGCTTTCCGAGTATCCTGCCGAGGCGCTTCGCGAGAGCTTCCGCCTGGAGCTGGCTCTGGCCCAGCTGGCCCGGCCCTACGACGGGGTGGCCCTGCGCGAATGGCCTGAGATCCCCGATAGGGTTGGGGTGATGCCCTACGCGGCCATGGCCCGGCTTGCCGACCAGGGTTATCTGCTGGCCCCGGAAGGGGATGTGATGGGGCTGGCCTCCATGCTGGCGCTGCGGGCCATCTCTGGACAGCCCTCCATCCTGCTCGACATCTCGCACCTTTCCTCTAGAGGGGTGTTGCTCTGGCACGGGGGCGAGGCCCCACAGGTCTGGGCCGGGGGGCCCACCCGACTGGCCCCCCACTTCAACCGCAAGCTCCCAGCGGTGCGCGACATGGCGCTGCGGGCAGGGCCCGTTAGCGGACTGCGGCTGCTGCCAGGGAACCGGGCGGCGGTGTACGGCGGCGTGCTAAACGGCGAGAAGGGCTACGAGGGGGACTCGAGCTGGCTGACCCAGACCACCTGGGCCGGCTGGCCCCTGACCCCCCGTCAGTTCGTGGCCAGCTGGCTCAATCACCGCATCCCCCACCACCTGGCGGTGGGGATGGGGTCGCACGAGGAGGCCCTGCTGGAGATGTGCACCTGGCTGGGCCTCGAGGTGCTGCCCGCCCGCCCGGAGGAAAATAAACTGGTATGGTGAAGGTTCTCACCCTGGGCTGGGCCTGTCTGGACCAGCGCTACTACGTTGAGCAGTTTCCTCCTACCCACAGCCGCACCGGGGTACAGCGCTACCGTGAAGCCATTGGGGGCCCGGCGGCGGTAGCGGCCCAGGCGATCGCCCGGCTGGGGGCTGAGGCCCACCTGCTGAGCCGTCGGGGGGACGATGCAGTGGGGGAGCGCCTGCAAGAGATGCTCGAGGCCGAAGGGGTCAAAACCCATTTCCAGCTCGGCGCGGCCACACCGGTCTCGGCGGTGCTGGTCACGCCGGAGGGCGAACGCTACATCTTTCCCTACCGGCCCGCGCTGCCCGACGAACTGGTACTGAGCCTCGAGCGGCTGCTCAAGCATACCCAGGCAGTGCTTCTGGATGGGCGCTGGGCCTCGGCGGGGTACGGCCTGGGCCAGGCCGCCCGCGAACGGGGCATTCCGGTGGTTCTGGACCTGGACCGCGACCGCGACGAAGACTGGATGCTCACCCAGGTGGCCACCCATGTGGTGGCCTCTGAGGAGCTGGCCCACAAAAAAGGAGGGGTGGGTCCCCTGCTGGAGCAGCTGCAGGCCCTGGGGGTGTTCGCTGCGGTGACACTGGGGGCCGAGGGGGTGGCCCATGCCGGGGGGCGGGTTGCGGCCCACCGGGTGCACGTGCGCGATACCACCGGGGCAGGGGATGTGTTCCACGGGGCCTTTGCCCTGGCCATTGCCGAAGGCCGGTCAGAGGTCGCAGCCCTGGAGTTTGCCGCCGCGGTGGCGGCATTGCACTGTGCCCAAGCCAGTCCGCCGCGCCGCGCCGAGGTGCAGGCCTTGCTGGAGGGTTAGCTTGGGCTACTTCGAGACCTTGCGGGCCCGCTGGGGGCCAGGGCCCCTGCTGATGGTGGGGGCAGGGGTGTTGCTGCTGGATCAGGCAAACCGCGTGTTGCTGCAACAGCGTACCGACTCCCAGGACTGGGCTACGCCCGGCGGTGCTTGTGAGCTGGGGGAGAGCCTCGAGCAGACCGCGCGGCGTGAGCTTTTGGAAGAGACCGGCCTCGAGGTGGGTGAACTTCGGCTTTTTACCGTGCTCTCGGGCCCCCAGTACCGCTACCGCTACCCCAACGGCGACGAGGTGTACTACGTGTCGGCGATGTTCCTGGGGCGCTACCAGGGCGGGCCGCTACAGCCAGACCGCCTCGAGACCCAGGCGCTGGGGTTCTTCCCCCTGGACGCCCTGCCGCCCCTGCAGGGACCGGTGAATGCCCAGGCCCTCAAGCTGCTCAGACGAATGATCGAAGAAGGAGTTCTGACGTTATGAAGACCAGCCCTGCTAAAGCTCGAGCCTATGCCCGGATCGGAGATGGGGCCCTGCGTTTTGGTACCCTGGCCATCGACCAACGCCCACCCCTGATGCACCTGGTCGCCAAAGCCCTGTCCCGCGACCCCGAGAGTGTGGGCGCGGAAGTGGCCGAACTGAAGGGCCTCCTGGCCGAGACCCTGAGTCGTGGGGTGACCGGCATCCTGATTGACCCACACTACGCTTTTCCGGCGGCCATGCCTACCCTGCCACGTGAGACCGGCCTGATGCTGACCCTCGAGCACCACCGCTTCGAAACCGTGGAAGGGGGCTGGCGCAAGAGCGCGGTCATTCCAGGCTGGAGCGTGGAGCAAGCCGTGCGGATGGGGGCCGACGGCCTGAAGCTGCTGGCCTGGCACCGGCCCGATGCACCCCAGGAGATTATCGAGCACCAGCTGAACTTTGTGCGCGAGGTGGGCCAGCAGTGCAAGAAAGCCGACCGACTGTTCATTTTTGAGGTGCTGCCCTATCCGATTCCCGGCGAAGATACCGCCGCCTACAATGCCAAGCTGCGCCAGCTGTCGCTGGAGATTGCCGCCGCCTTTGCCGACCCTGGTTTTCACGTCGACCTGTACAAGCTGGCTTTCCCCGGTGCGGCGGATCGGGTGAAGGAGTTTGGCGGCAGCGGCTACTCGCTTGAAGACCTGGAGGCCGATATGCGCGAGTACACCAAGCTGCCTGCCCCCTGGCTGCTGCTTTCGGGGGGTCTGGGGGCCGACCAGTTTGTGCAGATGCTGGAAGCCGCCCTGAGCGCTGGGGCCCGTGGGTATCTGGCAGGCCGCGCGGTGTGGCAACACCCGCTGCGCTTCTACCCAGACATAGCCAGGGTACGCGAGGCTTTGCGCGAGGAGGGCCTCGAGACCCTCGACCGTTTGAACGAGCTACTGCGTACCATCAAGCCCATGTATCCTCAGGTGGACTGGAAGCTCGAGGGGGTGGCAGGGTAGGGGCTTACTCCCGCATCAGTCGGTAGTGAATGCCCGGAGCATCGACCCGGATCAGGTGCAAGACCGGCCCGGCCCCGGTCATCTCGAAGTAGGCCTCGAACACCTCGGTCTGGTTGTTGTAGCGGTTGGTCAGGCTCATCCGCCACTCGTTTAGGGTTGCGCGGCCCTGGTATTTTTGGGAGTAAAACTGCAGTGACCCCACAAAGCCGCTGGCCCCGGCGTGGGTAGAGGTGTAGGTGCCGTCGCGGTTAAAGGTGAAAACATCGGCCTTGGTCACCGCGTTCATCCCGGCATAAGCACCGGTGACGGAGTTGTAGTACTGGCCGGCTGCCGAACTGTTGGATGTCCACTTGCCAGTCAGGTCGGTGGCCTTGACCGCAAACTTGTTGTAACCGGTCATTTTGCCCACCGCTTCGATCTTGGGGAATTCCCTCTGGAAGGTTGTAATGTTGGGGGCCACGACCTGGATGGCGTAGCCCAGGCCTTTGTCAAACCCAATGTACAAGGCTACATGCTTGCGGGCACCGGTGGCAATTTCGGTAGCGCTGCCTTCCCCGAAGTAGAGGCAGAAGTAGCAGATGTCGTTCTTGAAGACCTTCAGTTCGTCCACCCGGTAGCGGGGGGCAACCAGTCGGCTCCAGTAGTAGCTCACCCGTTCGTGCTCGTTTCCCATAACCCACATGTTTTCGGGCAGTGGCATGCCGTAGTGCAGCAGCACCACCACCTGGCCCTTGGCAACCCGCACGAAGCCATTCTCGATGGTGGATACCCAACCGTCGTTGAAACGGTTGGTGGGCGTGGCGATGGTACGGGCATTGGCGGGGGCGTTGGCTGGAGGGCGGGCTATATTCACCGGGGGGGCCTGGGCAGTCTTGGGCTTGCTCAGCTTGAGGGAACTGTTGAAGCGGTCGAACACATCGAAGAGCTGCTCATTGGTGGTGATGTAGAGGATGCTGGCCACCCGTCCGTTGCCGGTAAAAGTAGAAAGCAGCACCACGTAGTTCAGCCCATCCTGCGAAGCGGCGATGCCGCCGGCTAGGTTCTGGTAGTCGCCGTTGGGCGGCCCCATCTCGGTGGTGGGTTCGTCAGAGAGTCCTAGGACCTCTTCCACCAGGCGTTTCCACTCACCCCGAAAGTTTTGCTGGGGGTTGCTGCCAGCGGGCACGCTGGCATACAGCACGATTGCACCGAAGGAATCTTTGGTTTGCAAGGACAGCATTATCCCGCCTTGCAGGTTGCTTTTCTTCCAGCCCTGCGGCGGGGTGTAATCGAAGATGTCGAAACTCTCGGCCAAAGCCTTGCCAAAGAACCCCAGAAGTAGAATTGCGCCCATCAAGCCACGAAGCAGTTTCATTGCAGCCCTCCTTGTTGCTACCAGCGTACAAGCCGGTGCATGACTGGAGCGTGACTGTGGGCTACTGCTGTGGACGCCACCGACCATTGGAGGCCGTTTATATTGCCCACCGCACGGGGATGGGAAGTGCGCTGGAGCTGCTCCATGCACGGCATGACGGGCGTCTGAAGGCAGGGGCGCCTCAAACAGTCTGGATGCCGCCCCTTTCGGCACAAGGCCGCGGTCCAACGCCAAGCAACCAGCAGCCATGGAGGCCGGGTGCTTCGGCCAGCACTAACTCAAGCTTAGGGTATGGTTGTCGGTGGCGGGCAGCTCGAGCAGCCGCTGCAATACAATTTCGCCGTGCTTGAGCAGATACATCAGGAACGGGTAGACCCGCTCCTGGGGGATGAGCCCGGGCGCCAGGTGGCGCTGCAAGCGGGCGAACTGCGTGCCAGTGGTGTTTTCGTGGTGCAAGGCATTGTCCAGAATCTTGCGCTGTAGGCGTTCTAACTCGTGCTGGACGCGCACCTGAGCTCGATGACGTGGGTGGGTGAGGGTGGGGTCGGCGAGCAAGGCCTGGATATGCTCAAACTCTTTGGTGATTCGCTCTAGATGAGCCTGTATGGCCAGAACTCGAGTTTCCTGCTGGGCCAGAGCGGCTTTGAAGGCACCCTCTGGGTCGGCCTGGAAAGCCCAGACCTCGAGCCCATATTTCTTCAACATGCGTTCGATAGGGGGTTCGAGGACGGTCACGCCCATGCGGCGGATTACAGCAGGAGGCTGCAACCCGTGCAAAGCATAAACTCCTCCCAGCTCGGCCACGTACTTGAGCTCGCCCGGCCCGACCACAAAACCTGCGGTGGGCAGCACGGTGTCTTGTAGTACCGGCCTCAAGCCAGCCGCGGGGGTGATGCGGGCAGGGTCTTGGGCTAGGATGGCTTGCAAGTCGGCAGGGGTGTAGCTTCGTTCTCCGTCCTCAAAAAGTCCGGCTCGGAAGCGCAGCAGTCGGCGAACCCGGTCGGGGCCTTCCAGAAACAGGTTGGTGGCGGCCTCGCCGCGTCCTAGGGCGGGCTCGAGGCCTACTGCTTTCATCGCGTGGGCGGTGCGGTTGATGGCCTCGGAAGAGGCCAGGGGGTCGGCTATCTCACGCATTAGGGCTGGCGCAAACAGCGAGGCCAGCTCGGGGGCCATCGGATCGAGGAGCACCAGGCCGTGGGGGCCAAGAAATTCCAACATCAAACGGGCAAAAACCTCGCTGTAGCTCCAGTTTCCTGCCAGGGCCCGGCAGATGCCCTCGCGGATGGTTGGCTGTCCGCCAAAGCGCTGCAAAAGGCTACAAACCTCGGCAAAGTAGGGTTCAAAACGGATACGCCCAGCCGGGTGGGCGGGTGGCAGCGTGAGCCTCAGGGCGTGGATCCGCTCTTCGAAATCCAGCAGCTCGAGGCTGGAAATTTCGTCGGTGTCGTGATCCTGCGAAGCCACCCAGAACACCGGGACCACCGGCTGGTCCTGGTGGCTGTGCTGCTGGGCCAGCCGGATGGCTGCGTAGGCTTTGTAGAAGGTGTAGGCGGGGCCGGTCAGCAGACCGGCCTGTTGCCCGCTCACGATGGCCCGGCTGTTGGGGTGGGCCAGCCTCTGGGCAGCCTCGAGGCTCGCCTGGGGCGCACCCAGCCGCCTCAGGTAGGCTACCAACCCGGTGCTCAGCTCCTGCCGTGGAGCGGCCCTGGATGTACGCAGTAGAGCCGGCAGATTTTCGATGCCGAATGGCAAAAACTGGCGCAGGGCGTCGGGCATAGCTAGGGGATTCTATCGTTGGTAGGCCGGCTACAGCGTAACTTGCGGCGGTATTGACTGAAGCCTCACAGCGAGACCTGTCTTAGCGCATCGGGCTTGAGGACCAGGATACGCCGATAGCCCAGCTCTATGGCATCGCGCATGGCCAACTCACCTAGTACCTTGGTGATGGTCTCGCGGGTAGAGCCCGCCAGGTGCGCCAGATCCTGGTGCGAGAGGGTTACTTCCAACCCCTCCTCGCCTTTGCGCATGGCCGAAAGCAGCGCTTTGGCCAGCCGGGGCAGCACCTCCTTGAAGCGCAGGTCGCGCAGGCGCTCCTCGGCTTTGCGCAGACGCCGGGAAAGCAAAAGCACAAAAGTGGCCTGGGCCTCTGGAAAGCGGCTGGTGAGGCGCAATAGATCTTCCCTCGAGGCCGCGAGCAGTTCAGAGTGGGTCAGCGGTTCGGCAAACACCCCATAGCGCTCCCCCGGCAGCAGCGCCCCCTCACCGAATATCTCGCCCGCTCCCACCACCGTCAGGGTAATCTCTTCTTCCTGGGGGCCAAGCTGAAACAGACGAACCCAGCCGTCCACCACGAAATACAGGGTATTGGCTTCATCCTCCGGGTAGCACACATAGCTGCTGCGCCGCGCCGTAAAACTGCGGAATACCCGTTCGGCTTCGGCCCTGGCCTCCGGGGGAAGCGTGGCGATGAACTCCGGGGTCATGCTTGTAATTTAGCTGGTCAAATGAGGAAACACTTCGGGTTGGGAATACAGATTGTAAGATGCCCTCGAGCTCTTCGGGCAAAAGTTTGTTCGACTGTTCCGCATCAGGCAGTGGATTTCTGTACCCGCCGCTCTATGTGTTACTTTGCACTGGGTTCAAACAAAGTGGGACAGGCTGGAGGGAGGGATCAACCCGGCAGCCTCGCTACGCCGGAAGAGCTCGGCTACGGCAGCCTCGCCCTCCGCCCCGACATCCAGAGAGAACTCGTTGACGTAGGTGCGAATATGCGCCCAGATCACCTCGTCTTGTAGCTCCTGAGCGTGCTGCTTGATGTAAGCCACGGTCTCCTCCGGGTGGGCATAGGCGTACTCGAGGCTCGAGCGCACAGCCTGGTCTAGAGCACGCAGGGTGGTTTCACCCAGGTCACGCCGGGCCAGGATGGCCCCCAGGGGCAGGGGCAGCCCGGTTTGGGCCTCCCACCACTCGCCCAGATCCAGCACCTTTTGCAGCCCGTGCAGGTGATAGGTGAAACGCGACTCGTGGATAATCAAACCAGCATCCACTTCGCCGCGCTGCACGCTGGGCATGATCTGGTCGTAGCGCATCTCAACCGGAACGAAGCCAGGGCCATACAGCGAGAGCAGCAGGTAAGCCGTGGTGTGGTGGCCGGGGATGGCGACTCGCTTATCCACAAGGCTATCCACAGGCCCTTTTGCTACCAGAAGCGGTCCCACGCCCCGCCCCAAGGCCCCGCCGGAGCGCAAAGCCACGTACTGCTCGCGCAGGCGTCCGTAGGCGGCGTAGCTGATTTTGGTTAGAGGGAGCCGGCCCTGCAGGGCCCAGAGGTTAAGGGTCTCGATGTCCTCCAACACCTCCGCTATTGCAAAAGGGGTTGCTACTTTGCCGTGCGCCAGAGCATAGAAGATGAAGGTATCGTTGGGGCAGAACGAGTAGCCAAGTTGCATGACGCTCATGGGTTCATGGTACCGGCTGGCCCTCGGGGTCAAAGTGAGCCCGGGTGCCTCGAGGATGGCAACCCTGACAATCCCGATGGGGGCA